>CAYNNY010000106.1:0-10636 GCA_964398555.1 uncultured Verrucomicrobiales bacterium | reverse complement strand
TTAATTAAGTGCCATTGGTCTACGCCCCCCTTTTTTTATGAATGTAGAATGTTGTGAGTGGCTGAGCCCTGGGCGGCGGGGGAGTTTTTCCCGCGACGCGGTTGTTATCCACATTGCGCCCGCTGCAGGAGGGCGTGGTCACAGAGCACCAGGGCTGTCATGGCTTCCACGATGGGGACGGCGCGAGGCAGCACGCAGGCATCGTGACGGCCGCGGCCTTTGAGCTCGGTGTCCTCGTGGCTGGTGGTGACGGTTTGTTGGGAGGTCATGATGGTGGCGGTGGGTTTGAATGCGACGCGGAAACTGAGATTTTCGCCATTGGAAATACCGCCTTGGACACCACCGGAGCGGTTGCTGGTGGTGCGGACGGTATCGCCATCCATGAAAAACGGGTCGTTGTGCTCGGCTCCGGTGAGGAGGGTGCCTGAAAAGCCGGAACCCACTTCAAAGCCTTTGGTGGCTGGCAGGCTCATCATGGCTTGAGCCAGTGTGGCATCGAGCTTGCTAAAGACCGGGTTGCCTAGGCCTGGCGGGCAGTGGCGTACCACGCACTCGATCACGCCACCCACGGAGTTGCCTTCGGCGCGTGTGGCTTTGATTAACGCGATCATTGGCTCGACGGCTTGGGGGTCGCCTGTGCGCACGATGTTGGATTCAATGGTGTCAAAGAGGACGGTATCGGCATCGACTTGGGCTTCGAGGTCTTTGATGGACTGGACCCAAGCGATGATTTCGAGCTCGGGGAAAAGTGACGATAGCACTTTTTTGGCCACCGCTGCGGCGGCGACGCGGCCAATGGTTTCGCGCGCTGAGGCGCGGCCGCCACCGTGCCAGGCGCGTGTGCCGTATTTGGCATCGTAAGTGAAATCCGCATGAGACGGGCGGTATTTATCTTTCATCTCTGAGTAGGATGACGCCCGCTGGTCTTTATTGCGGATGGAGATAGCAATGGGAGTGCCAAGCGTCTGCCCTTCGAAAACTCCGGAGAGAATTTCGCAGGTGTCGCTTTCGTTGCGGGGGGTGACGATGTCGCTTTGGCCCGGCCGACGGCGGTCGAGGTCAATCTGGATATCGTTTTCTGAGAGGGGGATGCGGGGCGGGCAGCCGTCGATGACGACGCCGACGCCACCGCCGTGGGATTCGCCCCAGGTGGTGATGCGGAAGAGTTGGCCGAAACTGTTGGACATATCTGGAGGTGAGATAGGCAGATCCTTGGATGGTTATCAATGCGCGATTGTGTCGCGGGTGTTATTTTACCGGAGGTGCGTTTGGTTCGGGTGGGTTCACGTAGGTCCAGCGCGGGGCGAGTAAGGCATCAATCCTGACGGCTCGCTTTGAATTGGTTTTCTCAGGGAAGCTTAGTCTGAGGATCATGGGTTCGTTTTTACCTCCGCCATGTTGACGGCTTTTGAGCATCAGCTTGTCGATTTTCTGGGCTGTCTGGCTGTTTTTCATGACGTAGCCAAAGAGATGTTCATCGCTGTCGCGGGTGGTGATTTTGTAGCACTGGAAACGTGATTCGTCTTTGAACTCGTAGGCGTAGAAGGTGTCGGGAGTGATCTTGACCCGCATGTCCATGGCTTTCTGTGGTCGCTGAGCGATGTATTGGCTCCATGGCATGGGCTGATAACAAACGTCACTTTCCCAGTCGATTCTGAAGGTGCCGTCTTCGAGTTCTTCAATGAGTAGTTTACGTGTGCCTCCATCTGTGAGCGAGACCTTGCCGTAGAGAAATGGCAGGTTCTCAAGTCCCATGGAGCGCATGCGGCTAAATCTCAGGAATTCGACAGGCTGTAATTTGTGCTGGCTGTAGTATTCCTCCATCAATGGTTTGACGCGGTCCTGATGCCTGACAAAGGGTAATAATGATTCGATGCTTTCCGCGGCGAGGTAGCCGCGCACAGACTCTTCCATGCTGATGAGTATTTTTTTGTTGTCTTTGTTGTCTTTTTCGAGATCCACAAGCAGTTCTTTTTTTTCTAGCTTGGCGGCTTCGATGACGGGTTGGGCTTTGAGTAAGGTGAAGGCGGCCCAAATGCCAATGCCGCAAAGAATCAGTCCCGTCAGGATAAGCCATCCGAGCGGTGGTATGCCCGCGATTTTTCCCCATAAGTCTTCGGGGTTTTCCTCTTCGTCATCCCCAGGCATGAGATTCGAGACATCGGGAGCTACAATTTTTGCGATGGCAGCAGCCTCGGTGTCGGGCCGTAGCACAGCGATTTCTGCGTTGGCCTCGGATGGTTCCTGATCGTCATTTTCCTTGATCAGTTTTAATGCGGGCTCGTTCTTTGATGGTTTGTCCATGTCTCGTTGGAGTAATTAAACGAATTGCTGTATCGACGCAACCATAGAGCTTGGTTATTGTTGGCTCAGGTGAGTAGCAAAGCGGACATATTAATTCTAACCGCCGGTTTCGGTGAGGGTCATAACAGCGCCGCGCTCAACCTTCGGTTGGCACTTGAGTCACAAGCCGCTACTCTTTGTCTCGATCCATGCGCTCTGGGATGCCCTTTTGTGAATGATCGATTGCGTGGTCTTTATCGTGAAATTACCACGCATGCTCCCTGGCTGTGGCGGAAGATCTATGAATCGACGGAAAGGCAGGACTTTTCAAAGGAGCGGGTGATGTTTATGCAGAAGCCCGAAGCTAAGTTGCGAGAGCTGGTTCTCGAGCATCGGCCGAAAGCGATTGTCAGCACCTATCCGCTCTACCCCTATTTTCTTGAACGTATTTTTAACTCTGGGGTCCCTAGGGTGCCGGTGTTTACGGTGGTGACGGATTCGATCGAGATCAATGCCGCTTGGCGTAAGGCTCCTACGGATTACTGGCTGGTGACGGATTCCAAGACTCGTGAAAGCCTCCTTCGGCAAGGATTGCCAGAAGCGAAGGTGATTGAGACGGGGTTCCCTGTGCCGCCGCATTTTTCGGATTTGGTGCCCGTCTCTGCCGATGATACGTTAGACCCATTCAGGATCCTTTATTTTCCAACACCGAAAAATCCCCACGTGCGCCGAGTATCACGCGAACTGCTCGATGCTACAGGGGAGAATGTGGAGCTCACTATTGTCTTGGGGCGTAATTTCAGGAAGCTCTATCAAAGAGCCCGTGAAATCAAAGAGAGCTATCCGGGCCGCGTCCGGATTAAAGGCTGGACGAGGCAGGTGCCCGAGCTGATTCATAGCCATCATCTGGTGGTGGGGAAAGCGGGTGGTGCTACCGTGCATGAGGCTCTGGCCGCAGCTTGCCCTATGCTCATTCATCACCTTGTGCCAGGGCAAGAGGAGGGGAATCTTGCCCTGATGCGTTCTCTTAATGGAGGCTATCTTGCTGACTCTCCAGGTGCGTTGGCGGGGTATTTGCGTGAATTACTTGCCGATGATGCCAGTGCGTGGCGTGCGATGAAGCGAAGCCTCAGCCAACAGGCCCGCCCTAATGCCGCAAAGACAGCGGCTCACTTTATCCTTCAGCATTCAAGCTGAGAGGAGTTTATGGATGTGAGCTGATGATTTGCTCTAAGGGGAATCTCACCTTTGGCGTGGTTGCGTATTTATCTTCGGCGGATCTGTATCCCATAGCGCATGCTACGGTGGTGCGGTATTTGTCCTTGGTGGCTGCGGTATCGAGTCCGAGGATGCGGTCGTATTCTGCTGGGGTGATACCTTCCATCGGGCAGGCATCGATACGGAGCATGGCGGCGGAACTCATGAGTTGCCCGAGCGCGATGTAAACTTGGTTTTTGGCCCACGTGAGCAATGCCGCATCATCCATGCGGCCGATAAATCCACGCATCATTTCGGCGTAGTCTTCGAGGCTGTCTTTGGTGATCTGACGGGTTTCGGCGATGCTGCTGAGAAAGGTGTCGATGTCCTGCCCGTCTAACTTTTCTTTGGCGCAGAGCACGACGAGGTGAGAGCACTCAGCGATCTGGTGTTGATGCCATGAGTGGGGCAGCAGGGCGTCTTTGATATTTTGATCCGTGACGATGATAAATTTCCATGGCTGAAGACCAAACGATGAGGGGGTGAGCACCATGCTTTGTTCCAGAGCGTCCCAGTCTTCTGAGGGGATTTTTTTGGCGGAGTCAAAGGCCTTGGTGGCATAACGCCAGTGTAAACTATCGAGGAGGGCTTGAGGTGTCATGAAGTATGGAGTGAGGATGAGCTGAAATAAGCTGAGCGCGGTTGGGCTACTCGGAATCGATCGAGAGCGGCAGCCGGACTGAGGGGAAATTTTTAAGAGTAAAGTTGAGCACAAGTCCGTATTCGTCAGGGTTATCGCGGTTGTCTCGGACGATGAAGCCAAAGGAAGTTCTCCAGCTATCGAAATCTCGGTGGACGGAATACTGTTGGATTTCTAAGGTGTTGTCATCAAATTCATATCGGTGGTAGGTGCCGACACCCCATTTGCCATTGATTCGGGTGTAAGTCCTGAGATCGACTCTGTTACTGTCTCGAAGCGTAGGGTGGTTATCGAGAATGCGATATCCGAGACGCATTTCCATCGAGTCATTGGGCATGAAGGAAAGGTGGCTCGAGAGTTCGCTGAAGTTCGCTGCATTATTAGCAATGGGGAATTGAGTTTCCAGATCAAGTTTGATCCAGGGGACGGGCTGCCAGATGAGGTCGTTGTAGAGATTGGACAGGGTGCGACTTGTTTCCAGGTCATTTAGGAAGACGTCAACATAGGTATCCATGGCCAGCCATCGGTAGGTATCGCCATCGCGTCGGGAGAGTAGGGTGTTTCGCCCTCCCAAACGCAGGACGGCCCAGTCAGCAAGGTCATCGGTGGCAGGAAAGCGGCCAACTGCGTATTGTGGAGGTCGGGTGGAGGGGGTGAGGACTTCGATGCCCCTGACGGTGCTGTTCAGGTGGTTTGTGGTGAGTTGGGAAAAGTTGGCGTAGGGCTGGAATACATGCAGCAGTCCATCTAGCCCCCAAGTTTCGCTCTGGACGTCAGAGTAGACTTTGGAAAATTTCATGGAGGTATCAACGCCTACCGAGAGGTGGGTGCGGGTCACCGCATCACTGTCGTCCTGCATATCCCAGTAGCTGGTGAAGCCCAGTCCGGCGCGGGGGACAATGGTGATTTTACCATCGAGATCGAGCGGGAGGCTAAACTCATGCCAGGTATGAAACCGTGAATATCCTTTGTCGTCGAGGAGGGTGTTGATGTCGGTAAGGCGAGGGTCGCCAGCGATTAATCCTGCGGCTTCTTTTTTGAGGTCGTCTTCATGGAAGTCGCCCAAGTATTCCCTGTAGATCCCTAGAGTTGTTTGTCCTTCGTGCAGGATGGGTGTGTTAAAAATCGGTCCTTTAACCTGATCGAGAAATAGCTCCGGAAGGCGGGTGTCTGTTTGGTAGAAATCGTTGAGCCTAAGTCGTGTGTAGAGTCCGGCGAGAAATTTAGGGTTGCGGTGGAATAGCCCGATTTCGTTATTGGGGTTGGGGTTGATTTTAAAGGTTCCTGGCTCAAAGTCCTCGAGAAAATAACGATCGCTGAGAGCTAAGATATTGAAGTCCGCATAGGTGGTGTTGTCTCCTCGTTTGAAGAGGTCGATCCGGTGCTTGAGCTCAAATTTCCAGCGGTCCTCGTTGACGAATCCGCGTGGTTCGTCAGAGCGTTCGAGGGAGGGGTTTCTATCGTTGAGGTAGTAGTATTTAAGCCATCCTAGATTCTCATTATCATCGAGTCGGGTATCGGTGAGGTCAAGTCCAGCACCTACTCCTCGCTCCGTGCGAAGGTCTAAATGCCATTTGGAGAGGAGCCAGGCATTTTCGCGTTCACCTGTTTCTTCATTGCGCTCGCCGCCGAGCATGATGCCGTAGCTGCTGAGTAAATATGCGCCCCAGTTGGTTCGGGCTCCGGGGAAGACGTGGAGGCCTAGATCGGCATCCAGAGGCTGTGATAGATAGGGGAACCAAAAAATGGGGGTTTCTCCGGCGTAGAGTTTGAGGTTTTTAAAAACGATCCGGTCGTTGGGGTAAATGGTCGTGCGCTCGGAGCGAATCCAGTAGTTCGGGTGCTCCACATCGTGGGTGGTGATGCCTGCGTTTTCTCCGATAAAGAAGGTTTTTCCATTTTGCTCGACCATTTTAAAATGATCGGACTCCATAACGATAGGTCCTATTTTACTGGCCAGTCCCTGAGTGTGCAGCTTTTTGGTTTCGTAGTTGTAGACCGCGTGGTCGCCTCGTTGAAGTGTGGGGCCTTGGTAAACACTGACGTTTCCATCGAGTGTTACGGTCTTGGCTTTGGCGTCGAGTAATACGCGGTCGGCGAAAAGTTCGATGCCGGGGATGATGCGACCCGTTGCGTCCTTGGTCGATTGTTGCCGAACGGAAACCTTGCCTGTGAGGGTGGCTGTTTCTTCCTTGGCTCGGATCAGAGCCTTGCCCGCGCGGAGGGATAGGCCGTTGTCACCGGTGACATGAACTTTGCCTTCAAAAAGGAAAGTGCCTTTTTTTGAGTCGAACTCAAGTTGTCCATCATTAGTGACCTTGATACTCTTGGGCATTTCCGGCATGTCTTGCATGCCCGCGAAGTCATCGCCCAGTAGATTTGCCGCGCCCGCGGCATCTTTTTTTTCGGCGGGGGGGTCTTGTGCAGCCAGCGGTAGGATGCACAGGGACAGGACGATGCTAAAACCAAGTTGCCTCATTCGCGCTCACCTTGATGGAGGGTGGGGGGGGAGTAAAGAGGAAAGCGCTCAAGTTTGCGCCATAACGCTTTTTACTGTGGCTTACTGCGGCGGAATCGGTGCAGTGCGTGTTGCCGATGACTGTGCGGCGGCCTCTTTTGCCCGGGCGACGAGCCAGGCCTTCGCGGCGGGCTTGGCTAGGGAGAGGGCCCAGCCAAAGAGGATGAGCTTCATCGACTGCGGAGCTTTTTTTGCCTTGCGCGGGCGTCGTAAAAAAAGAGCAGCACCAAGACCCGCGACCGCGGAGCCGGCAAAGAGTGACTTAGGCTTGCCTGAGATGACCTTTTGCAAAAGTGATTTGATCCGGAGCTTTTCTTTAAGCTCTTTCCGCCCCTGTGTGATTGATTGTCGGGAATCGGCAAGCTGGGCTATCAGTTCTTGTTTGCGTTGGGTTATTTGTTTTTTGCTAGCCATTGTTTGTCGTGTTCGATTTCTTTGCGTGAGAGTTCAAAAAGAGGGGTGCTTGGCTTTTTCTTAAGCTGGCCAAGGAAAATGAGAGCCCCTAGCCCGTGAAGGACGGCAAGGGCAAACAGGACGGCGGCCCAGCCCGGAAGCCCGTCGATTTTTCCCTCAAGCCATCGGCTGGCGACGGGTGCCAGTAAGCCGGTGAGTCCTCCGAGAAATAAGGACCATGTGAAGAATGCACAAACGGCAAGAATGATGCCGTGGGTTGCTTTGCTCGCTGCGAATTCGGCCGCTTCTTTGGCCTCGATCGATGCCAGCTCTACCCGGGCTGAAATGAAGTCGGAGATATCCTTGGGTAGATTGTTCATTGTGTCAGCCTCGTTGAGCTGGTCACTGAGGGCTGGGTCTTCTTCTTGAGGATGATGGGGCGGTGATGAGGCTGCCATTGTAAGTTGGGGGCGTAGTAAGCACTCGGTGAGTGTGAAATTATCGGCTCAGATTAGAAGTTGAAAAGTCCTGAGCGGTAGAAGAAGCCATCGCGCAGGGCTTGATGAAATGCCTGCGCGATGACGAGTAGTGGGTTGTTAATCGTGTCGTCGGTTAGCGGCGAACAACGAGTCCGATCAGGAATCCAACACCGATCGCGGTGAGGATGGACTTGGTCGGGTGCTGGCGGACATATTCTTCGGCATCGGCGTGAGCCTCACGGGCTTTGACCTGACCTTGTTGAATTTGTTCTCCTGCGGCTTCTTTGAGTTGCTGGCCTTTGACGCTTGCGGTCTCTTTGATGTCGTGCGCCTTGGTTCCTGCATACTCGCGGAATTGTCCGGCTTTTTCGACAGCGGCTTCTTTGATTTGTTGTGCTTTGGCACTAGCATCGTGGGCGAGCTGCCCGGCCTTGTCACGTAGTGGGACTGGGCTTGTTTTGGTGTCGGCGTGTTTGATGTTTGGGTCTGCGAATGTTTCTTCCATGGTATTAGTGTGTGAATGGTTAATTGAATATATCCCGTAAATGTCTCCCCTTGTGGGGTGCGAGGGAGTTCTCGCATTCAAACTGCCACCTTTCTTTGTAGAACGCAAGCAGTCGTGTAAGAAAATTGTGTTATTTTGTTGGGGAAGGGTAGGGCGGCGTCGGGTGAATGGGTTTTTCTCTGCCCGATCGGGGTTGTGGATTAAAATCCTGAATTTTGTAAATACGGATTGCTAGATCGCTCGGTGCCGATGCTGGTGGTGGGGCCGTGTCCAGGAAAGACATGTGTATCATCGTCCAGACTCAGGAGTTTCTCACGAATTCCGCTGACCAGAAGCTCCATGTCTCCGCCGGGAAGGTCGGCCCGACCGATGCCGCTGGCAAAAAGCGTGTCGCCGACAAAAGCGTGCCCAGTGGTCGAAAATACCAAGCTGTCCGAGGCGTGTCCGGGAATATGAGCTAGGGCAAATGAGTAGTCACCCACTGCAATGGAATCGAGGCCCTTCAGTTCTTCATCCACCGAGTAGGGAGTCACTGTAAGCGGGATTCCCGACTGCTGGAGGAGAGTTTCCAAGGTGAGTTCTTTGTCGTAGGGGGAGTAGGCGTGGACGCGAATGCCTTGCTCGGCAAGCTCGGCGACGCCCTCGACATGGTCGTAGTGCTGATGGGTGAGGAGGACGTCTGAGGGATGGGCTCCTACGCTTTTGAGCCAGTCGCCGACGCCCAGGGGGGCATCGATTAGGATGCAGTGATCGTTTTCTCCTAATAGGTAGGCATTGGTCTGAGCCATTCCGCCTGTGTAACATCTGATGTTTATTTTCACGGGCGAGATCATGTGTAAGAAAAGCCGAAAGGCAAGAGATAGAAATTGAATTTATCGTAGGTGTGGTGTTGAAGTGAACATGTTTTTATGAACACTGATCTTTTGAACAGTTTTTTGTTGACCTTCGGGGAAAGGCATGTTTTGCTCAGGAAAATCAAAAACACCATTGTCATGAGCACCGCAACCGTTAAATCTACTCCCGTATCCAATTCTAATTCCATCAATTCTACAAAAAAAGAATCGATCTCTATTTCAAACACACCTAAGAATCAAAAAAACATGGCCACTAAAAGCACCACCAGTAAAACCGACGACAAAGTCGCCCTAGCCCGCAAGAAAAACCTCGATCTGGCTATTTCTCAAATTCAAAAGGATTTCGGCGAAACTGCCATCATGCGCCTTGGCGATGGTCATCGTGTCGATGTGGATGTCATTTCCACCGGTAACTTGCTGATTGACCGCGCTCTCGGAGTGGGAGGTTTTCCACGCGGACGTATTATGGAAGTTTACGGGCCTGAGTCCTCTGGAAAAACAACCTTATGTCTCACCGTGATTGCCCAAGCGCAAAAAAATGGTGGGCTTGCGGCCTTCATTGATGTGGAGCACGCTCTCGATCCAGCCTATGCCGAGAAGCTTGGTGTCGATATTGATGCGTTGCTGGTATCCCAGCCGAACTCTGGAGAGGAAGCCTTGCAGATTTGTGAAACGTTGGTGCGCTCTAATGCCATCGATGTGATTGTGCTGGATTCTGTAGCCGCTCTCGTCACCAGGCAGGAATTGGCTGGGGAGATTGGCGATAGCACGGTGGGCACCCAGGCCCGCCTAATGAGTGCCGCCATGCGGAAGCTTACTGCGTTTATCTCGAAAGCTCGCACCTGCTGTATCTTTACGAACCAGATCCGCGAAAAAATTGGGGTTATGTTTGGGAGTCCTGAAACTACTCCTGGTGGACGCGCTCTCAAGTTCTTTGCCTCCGTGCGTGTTGATATCCGCCGAATCGGTCAGATTAAAGCGACCGATGGGTCTGTGCAGGGGGCTCGCACTCGGATTAAAATCGTCAAAAACAAGGTGGCCGCACCATTTAAGGAAGCGGAGTTCGATATTATTTACAATGAGGGTATTTCCTCCGTGGGCTCAATGCTAGATCTAGCGCTTGAGTTTGACATCGTGCAAAAGCGCGGAAGTTGGTTCAGCTACAGTGGAAACCAGCTAGCCCAAGGGCGTGATGGTGCCAAAGTGGCTCTCAAGGCTGATGACGATCTCTATTTAGAGATCGAAACCAAGGTCAAGGCCGCCATGGCTGAAGATAAGGCATAATTCTGAACTACGGGTTTGTCGCCCGCCTTGAAACGATTGATTGAAAGGCCCTGCGTTTTCTAAATCCTCTTGAAAAAGAGGGTGGGAGGCGTAGGGCTTTTTTTGATCAATGAGGGGTTGTTTCATAGCTGTCGCATCGGGAAATGACAGTATTTGTCAATTTGGTGATGTCCATCAAGGGTGGCTCGATCTATGAATCTTGAATCATTTATTATTATGAGTAAGACACCATCACCCGAAGCGGGATCTCGATATTGGAAAAGAAATCTTAATTGGCTGGGTTTGATTCTGGCTATCTGGTTCAGCGTTAGTTTTGGTTGCGGCATCTTGTGGCGCGATTGGCTGGATCTGAATTTCCCACCAGTGGGTCACGCGCCGTTCGGCTTCTGGATGGCCCAGCAGGGTTCGATCATTTGCTTTGTT
>CAYNNY010000105.1:0-10762 GCA_964398555.1 uncultured Verrucomicrobiales bacterium | reverse complement strand
GTCTAAAAAAACTCTAATAGTTGAGTAGTTTAAGGAGCTCGTGGATGATGGACTCTGGAGTGGGCCGATGCACCGACCAGAGTTGAGGGTGATAAGGAATGGGAGTGTCCCGGGCATTCAGCCTGACAGGGGGCGCATCGAGGAGATGAAATCCATCCGCACAAACACGCGAAACCACCTCGGCGGTGACACCGCCCCAAGGGAAGCCTTCGCCGAGTGCCAGCAATCTGCCCGTGCGGGCAACCGAGGCAATAATCGTATCCGTATCCAGAGGTTTTACACTGCGCAGATCCACGACCTCGATTTCCCATCCGCCCTCGGCGTGTAATATTTCAGCGGCGCGCACAGCCTCATGAACCATGGCGCTGTAGGCCACCACCGTGGCGTGTTTACCTGGTCGCGTAATACGCGCTTTCCCTATCGGCAAGTGATCACCCTCGAAACTGTCGGCTTTCAGCCAACGGTAGAGAAATTTATGTTCACAGAAAATAACAGGATCATCCAAATGGATGGAATCCAGCAGCATGGAATAGGCATCCGATACCGTGGCCGGGGTGACCACCGTCAGGCCGGGGTAGTGCGCGTAGATCGACTCCATACTCTGACTATGAAACGGCCCTGATCCGGGTGTGCCACCGGAGGGCAATCTCACGGTCAATGGAATAGGCACTCCGGTTCGGTAGTAGTGAGTAGCCGCCTGATTAATGATTTGATTAAACGCGACCGAGGAGAAATCAGCAAACTGCATCTCCAGCACAGGACGTAAGCCCTCGATGGCCGCACCAATAACGACTCCCGTCATAGCATCCTCGCTGATAGGAGCATCCAGAACGCGGTTGGGATACTTTTCAAAAAGCCCTTTGGTCGCCTTAAAGGCCCCACCAAATTTCCCAATATCCTGCCCGTAGAGAAAAACGTTCGGGTCATCCTCAAGGGCCTTGTCCAACGCGGCATGAATCGCATCTATGTAAGTGACATCGCTCATCAACTTGGTTGTTTGTTATAAGTGGTATGGGAAAAGGCAGACCAATCATCCTGATAGGGGTCCGGTCCCGGTTCTTTTTGAGCCTGAGCCACCGCCTGCTGCACGGTCTCCACAGCCTCATCCTGCCATGCGGAAAGCTCTTCCGCGCTGGCGAAACCTCCTTCGATCATTTGCTCCCGCCCGACATCAAGGCTGTCGCGCCCTAAGCCTGATTTTTTCAAATCATCATCCACGTAAAAAGCATCATCGTGCTCTCCATGCCCGGCCAGACGTAACATCTCAGCAATCACAAGCTGCGGACCTTCTCCCTCACGAGCACGCGCAACGGCATCCTGCATCACCTCCACGCAGGCCAGCATATCCGTGCCGTCCACCTTACAGCCGCGAACGCCATACCCTTGTGCCTTATCAACGAGATCAGCGCAGACAAATTGACGATCAGTCGGTGTCGAGTAGGCGTATTGATTATTGGTCACCACCAGCACCAAAGGCAAATGCTCGACCGCCGCCAGATTGAGCCCTTCATGAAACGAACCCGTGGAAGTAGCGCCATCACCTATGCAAGTGGCACCCACCACACCATCCATCGTCCCTTTGAGACGCCGCCCCAAAAGCATACCACTGACCAAAGAGATGGACGCCCCCAAGTGGGAAATCATCGCAGGCATGCCCTCGGCTGGTCGGCCACGGTGTAAGTTTCCATCGCGACCACGCATTGGCCCTTTAACAGACCCCAGATAAGTGCGGGTGCAATCGAGCATCTCTTCACCAAAGGCGGTGCGGCCAGCCTGATCTCGGATCAGAGGGGCAAAAATATCCCGCCCTTTTTCCAAACACGCAGCCAGCGAGGCACTAATGGCTTCCTGCCCTGTCCCGAGATACACACCACCTACGATTTTCCCAGCCTTGTAAAGGCTACCCAGCTTATTTTCGAGAACTCGGGCCGTCAGCATAGCACGGAAAACATGGCGCACATGCTGGTGTTCTTGCTCTTCAGGTTGTGTATCCATGCAGTTTGTGTTCAGATCCGTATTTAACTGGTGATTGCCCGCCACCAATAAAGACAATCAAAGCGAAACTGACAACAGCATTTTTTTCCAAAGAAGGTGCAGGTTTCCCTCAGAACAAAAGAAACCATTGCCAAATCACCGATTACCCGCCACAACATCCGTGCAACAACACGCAAAATCTTATGCAATCCACACTTCTCGTTCTCGCAGCAGGAATGGGCAGCCGATATGGCGGCCTCAAACAAATGGACCCTATGGGACCCAACGGTGAAACCGTTCTGGACTACTCAGTATACGATGCCATCCGCGCGGGATTCACCCGAGTCGTCTTCATCATCCGCGAAGATTTTGCAGATCTCTTTAAAGAGCAAGTCGGTGCCAAGTTCGCCGGCAAAATCGAAGTCGATTACGTCTTCCAAAAACTCGACGACCTGCCCGTAGGATTCGCCCTTCCCGAAGGCCGCGAAAAGCCATGGGGAACCATCCACGCGATCCGCGCAGCTCGCACCGCAATCTCCGGCCCATTCGCCGTGATCAATGCCGATGACTTCTACGGCACCGACGCCTACCAACAAATCGCCAAATATTTCCAGCAAACGCCTGATGCAGAAGATAACAAATCGCACTACTGCATGATCGGCTACCACATCACCAAAACACTCTCCGACCACGGCGACGTCAACCGAGGCATCTGCTCTGATGACAACGGCTTCCTTAAAGATGTGGAAGAAGTCACCGAAATCAAACGTGAAGACGACGGCAAGATCTACGGCAAAGGACTCGACGGCACCCGCCGCGAAGTGCCGGAAACCGCAGTCGCCTCGATGAACTTCTGGGGGTTCACCAATGAATTTTTCACCCAACTCGAAGCCCACTTCATCAACTTCCTCAAGGAGCGCGGCACCGAGATGAAATCCGAGTGCTACATCCCAACGCTGGTTGACGAACTCGTCCGCGACGGCATGGCCGACTGCAAAGTGATCGAGACTTCAAGCTCATGGTTCGGCGTCACCTACCCAGACGACAAACCACACGTCGTAGAAAACATCCAAAAGCTCATCGACGCCGGAGACTACCCACAGTCCTTGGATTAAATTGACTCACTGAATCACCTAATAACGGAATCACGGAATCACACACCCACCGCTCCCCATGCACGACATCAAAGAAATCGCAGGTCTCTTCGACATGCGCGCCGACTTCGTCAGCGCCGCCCCCTACGGATCAGGACACATCAATGACACCTACTGCGCCTACTACGATCAGGCAGGTCAACGCATCCGCTATATCCACCAGCGCCTCAGCACCGAGGCCTTCAAAAAGCCCATCGAACTGATGGAAAACGTTGAGCGAGTGACCGCCCACGCACTCAGTGAGCTACTTAAAAGTGGTCACCCCGAAGCACGCCGACGCACCCTGACCTGCGTGCCATCAGTCCAAGGAACCCCACACGCCATCGATGCCGCAGGTAACTGCTGGCGCACCTACCCATTTATCGAACGCGCCCGCACCTACGACACCATCGAATCCGAAGCGCAGGCCACCGAGGCCGCCCGTGCCTTTGGTGAATTTCAAAAACTCGCCGCCACCCTACCCGGTGAGCCATTACACGAAACCATCCCCGGCTTCCATAACACCAAACAACGATTCCAACACCTCGTTGAAGCCATCGAGGCCGATACCGAAAACCGCGCTGCCAGCGTGGAAAAAGAAATCGACTGGTACATGTCACGCGAATCTCAAGGTAGCAAAGTTGTGGTTATGCTAGAAAATGGCGAGCTTCCACTCCGTGTCACCCACAACGACACCAAACTCAACAACGTCATGCTCGATGACGTCACAGGAGAGGGAGTCTGCGTAATCGACCTAGACACCACCATGCCAGGCTCAGCCATCTACGATTTTGGCGATATGATCCGCACGGCCACCTCCCCTGCTGCCGAAGACGAAAAAGACATCTCCAAAGTCACGATGCGTATGCCCATGTTCGAGGCTCTCCTCAAAGGATACCTCGCCTCCGCGGGAAGCTTCATCACCGACAACGAACGCTCCCTACTCGCCTTCTCAGGCAAACTCCTAACCATGGAATGTGGCACCCGCTTCCTCACCGATTACCTCAAAGGCGACGTCTACTTCAAGATCCATCGCGACGGACACAACGTCGATCGCACCCGCACCCAGATCGCCTTGGCCGAGTCCATCGAGTCTCAGCTCGACGAGATGGAAGCAATGGTCGCCAAATACAGCTGACCTAAAGTAGGACAAGTTTGAAACTTGTCCCACTTTCAAGACGACCATCGTCAGCATCAAGATAGTCAAAAAACGACTGGATCTCATCGCGATCCTGCCATCCGGCTTCTTCTTTGCGAAACATAAGTTTTTCAGTGAGGTGATCACGAAAGCCGGTGTTACGCATGTAGCTGTTCCACCAGCCGAGTTCATCATCGTTCGGCTGGGTGCCCTTTTCATAACACCAGTCGAGCGACTCTTGATCCGAAGCTCCGGAGGAAACCACCTTTTTCAAATCATCATACTCCACATGAAGAAACTGGCAGGTCCAAAGATCCATCGCCGCTCCCATGTTAGGATGAAAATCAGGGTGTAACTCCCCCGACGCATGCAGCCGAATCTTGCTGCAAAGCCGGGCGAAATAAACCACGCCAGAAGTTTCCTGACGCGGACTGGCGGGTGGTTGGTATTCTGTCATTTTGTTATTCTATTATTCTGTTATTTGGTAAATCAGTGATTGGGCAGTGAGCCGATTCCGGGAGTAACTCAATCACAGAATCACCCACTCACAGAATCACACAACCCTATCTAGGCATAAGCTTCCATCCCAGCGCAAGAGCAGATCAGGTTACGATCGCCGTGCACGTTGTCGATCCGGCTGACGGATGGCCAGAACTTGTGAGCGCGCTGGCATGCCATTGGGTAGGCCGCCTCTTCACGTCCATAAGGATGTGTCCAGACATCGCTGATCACCATTTCCGCCGTGTGCGGGGCATTTTTCAGCACGTTGTCCTCCTTGTCGGCATCGCCATTGATCACGGCTTGGATTTCGGCGTAGATTGAAAGCATCGCATCGCAGAACTTATCGAGTTCGGCTTTGGATTCGGATTCGGTAGGCTCGATCATCAGAGTGCCGGGAACAGGGAAACTCATCGTAGGTGAGTGGTAACCGTAGTCCATCAGACGCTTGGCTATGTCCTCAACCGTGATTCCACTTTCGTCAGTGAGTGGGCGGAAGTCGATGATACACTCGTGCGCGACCAAACCTTTATTACCCGTGTAAAGCACAGGATAGACGGTGGTCAGACGTTTGACGAGGTAGTTCGCATTGAGGATCGCCATCTTGGTGGCCTCGGTGAGACCATCAGGGCCCATCATCGCGATATACATCCAAGTGATGGTATTCACACTTGCACTTCCGTAAGCTGCTGAACAAACAGCACCACTTTTCTCTTCCAACGAATCATGACCGGGAAGGAATGGCACAAGCTGCTCGGCCACGCCGATAGGTCCGACACCAGGGCCGCCACCACCGTGCGGGATAGAGAAGGTTTTATGCAGGTTCAGGTGGCAAACATCCGCGCCGATAAATCCAGGGCTGGTGAGACCAACCTGCGCATTCATATTGGCGCCATCCATGTAAACCTGTCCGCCATTCGCGTGAATAGCATCGCAAATTTCCACGATCGTAGCTTCGTAAACGCCGTGGGTGGATGGGTAAGTCACCATCAGCGCGCCAAGGTTGTCAGCGTGTTGTTCAGCTTTCGCCTTAAGGTCAGCCACATCGATATTTCCTTTTTCGTCACAAGCCACGCCCACCACTTTATATCCTAACATCACAGCGCTCGCAGGGTTGGTGCCGTGCGCGGACGTGGGAATCAGGCAGATATTGCGGTCGGTATCACCTCTTGAAATGTGGTAGCGCCGGATCGCGGCCAGTCCGGCGAACTCACCTTGCGATCCAGCATTAGGCTGCAAGGAAACTTTGGCGAATCCGGTGATACGCGCCAACCAATCAGCAAGCTCATCAAGCATCGCACGGTATCCCACGCTCTGATCATCCGGCACGAATGGGTGTACGTTAGAAACTTCAGGCCAACTCAGAGGCATCATTTCGGCGGCAGCATTCAGCTTCATCGTGCAGGACCCCAGAGCGATCATCGACTCATTCAGAGCCAGATCCTTTTTCTCAAGTCGGGACATGTAGCGCATCATCTCGGTTTCCGAGTGATAGCTATTGAAAACGGAAGCCTTGCAGAAGTCGGATTGACGTTGGTGCTCTGTGCTCCATGCCACGTCTCCCATCTCGGGAATCACGATGGCCTCGCGCTCGATGCCAAAGGCGGCAAGGATCTCAATGCCTTCCACACAGCCCAGAGTTTCATCGGCGGCGATGGTCACATGATCGGCATCGATCTTGCGGAGGTTGTATCCTTTTTCCAACGCTGCGGCCATAATTTCATCGGCCTTGCCTGGAGTTTTCACCGTGATGGTATCGAAGAATGATTCGCTAGTGAGTTCAAAGCCAGCAGCCTTTAAGCTATCAGCCATGATCCGAGTCCCGAAGTGGGTGTTGTTCGCGATGTTTTTCAATCCATCAGGACCGTGATAGACGGCATACATCGTGGCTAACACAGCTAAGAGAACCTGCGCTGTGCAGATGTTCGATGTCGCTTTGTCACGACGAATGTGCTGCTCGCGAGTCTGCAGAGCGAGCCGATAGGCAGGCTTGCCTTTGGAGTCGATAGAAACACCGATCAGACGACCGGGCATTTTACGTTTCAGCTTATCCGTGCAAGCCATAAATGCGGCGTGAGGACCACCGAATCCGAGAGGCACCCCAAAGCGTTGACTATTTCCAATACAAATATCAGCCCCGAAATCACCGGGTGCGCGGAGGACGGTCAACGCCAGAATGTCGGCAGCGACAATGGCCTTCGCCTTCGCGGCATGCGCTTTTTCGATGAAATCCGCATAGTCTTCCACTGAGCCCAAGGTGTCAGGATACTGCAGAAGAACCGCAAAAAGACCTTCGCATGTGGAAGGGTCAAATGTTTTCCAATCACCAATGACAATCTTCACACCGACAGGCTCGGCACGGGTTTTGATCACATCGATGGTGCGCTTGTGGCAGCTATCGGCGATGAACATCGTGGTGCCTTTGCGATTGGCTGATTTCGCAAGCACCATGGCCTCGGCGGCAGCAGTCCCCTCATCGAGCAATGACGAGTTCGCCACATCCAAGCCAGTCAGATCAGTAATCATCGTCTGGAAGTTCAAAAGCACTTCAAGTCGACCTTGGGAAATCTCAGCCTGGTAGGGCGTGTAAGCGGTGTACCAACCTGGATTTTCCAGCACATTCCGCTGGATCACAGCTGGGATGATCGTGCCGTAATAGCCTTCGCCGATGTAGGATTTCATCAGCTTGTTTTGAGTCATGATCCCGTGCAGACGTTTGAGAGCTGCCGTTTCGGTCAGCGCTCGTGGAAGCTCTAGCTCAGGGCCACCTTGGATATTGGCAGGCACGGCAGCATCGATGAGATCGACAATGCGCTCGTATCCTAGCGCTTCGATCATCGATTGGCGGGTATCGCCGATACTTCCTACGTGGCGGCTGCAAAAGTTTGTATACATATAATAAATGAGTGTGTTGGTTGATTAAAAGATAACAGGCGTGCCGAAGCACGCCTGTATAAAAAGAGTCTTCATCACATGGGTTTAGCCGAGCAGCCCCTTGTAATCATCGGCAGACATGAGAGCCGCAACATCCGCAGTATCTTTGACGCGGATTTTAAAAATCCACCCCGCACCGTAAGGGTCGGTGTTAGCGAGTGCGGGATCAGCTTCGAGCTCAGCATTCCCTTCAACAATTTCACCGGCAATAGGAGCGTAGATGTCACTGGCAGCCTTAACGGACTCCACCACAGCGATCGGATCTTCAGCATCACAGCTGCGACCTTCTTCTGGAAGTTCAACAAAAACGACATCGGTCAGCTCTTCTTGAGCATGATCAGTGATGCCGACTTTAGCGACATCGCCTTCGAGGAGGATCCACTCGTGATCCGAAGTATAACGTAGATTATCTGGAACGTTCATAATTGTATTGTGTTAATGTGTTTATTTAGAAATTTGGCTGAATGTTTTTTCGCAGAATCAACCCTTTTTGTAAAAGGGTTTCTTCACAACTTTCGCCTCAAATCGGCGACCTCGGACATCGATGTCCACAAGCGTGTCCAACTTGGCATACGCGGCCGGTAAATAAGCCAAAGCAATACCTAGCTTCAAGCTGGGAGAAAGCACACCACTGGTAAGTTCCGTGAGAAGCTCACCCTCCTTGGTATAAACCTCATAGTGCGCGCGCGGTGGAGGACCTTTCCCGGTGTAGGCGAGCGCGATCAGACGCTCTTTAAAGCCATCCTCCTTCTCCTGAGCCACCACATCCCTACCGATAAATCCGCACTCTTTATTCAAAGAAACCGCAAACCCGAGACCTGCAGATCGTGGGGTGCGGGTGGGTGAAAGATCTGATCCATTCAATGGATAACAAACTTCCAGACGTAGGGTATCGCGGGCACCCAGACCACAAGGAGTTGCCCCAGCAGCGATGAAACGCTTAAACCACTCTTGCCCATTGGCAGCGGAACTGAAAAATTCATAACCATCCTCCCCAGTGTATCCGGTGCGGCAAACGTTCAAAGATTCACCATCCTGCTCCCATGTGGCCATCCCATTGCGGGCGGGAAGCTCACGACCCTCAAACAAGCTGGCAAAAGCGGCAGAAGACTTTGGCCCCTGCACCGCCATTCCGGCCCAAGCTTCACTTTCGTCCGTCAGCACCAAGCCCTCGGGAAGGTGCTTCTGAAGCCATGCAAAATCCACGGGAATCATGGAAGCATTCACCACCATAAAAATCTGTCCCGGAGCCTCGCGATAAATAATCAAATCATCAATCACGCCACCTTCTGCGTTCAGCATGAATGTGTATTGACCCTGCCCAGGCTCAAGTTTATCGATATCATTGGTCAAAACCGTATTGAGCCACGCCTCAGCGCCCTCGCCCTTCAGATAAAACTGCCCCATGTGGGAAATATCAAAAATGCCCACTTCCTCACGCACAGCGGCATGTTCTTTCATGATGCTGGTGTATTGCACGGGCATATTCCAGCCAGCAAAAGGAATCATCTTCGCCCCCAACTCTACGTGAAGGGAAGCCAATGGTGTTTCTTGAATTGTCTCGTTCACGAAGTGCAACCTGATAATGATTCTAGGTCTTGTCAACCCCAGTGAACGGGGTTATTTTCTTTCGTATGCCAAATCACCAGCAGGCACTCCGATCATTGCCATCCGTTGAGATTCTTACTCAGAAACTTGCCGCCGATAGCCCATTGCCTCGCGCCCTTGTCACCTCCTTTGTGCAGCGACAACTCAAGCTCACCCGCGAACAAATCCTCAACGGCTCATCACCCAGCCGTGAGGAAATCGAACAATCCGTCGCCAGTGAGCTACAGGCATTTTCCAATAGCCGACTCCAACCCGTCATCAATGCCACCGGCGTGATTATCCACACCAATCTCGGCAGGTCACCCCTCGGAAAAAGCGCGGCTAAAAAACTCACCGACATCGCTACAGGCTACTGCAACCTTGAGTTCAACCTCCCCGAGGGCACTCGCGGAAAACGTGCCGGCTACCTCGAAACAGCCCTCGCCTCCCTGCTCGAAGCCGATGCCGCCACCGCCGTCAACAACTGCGCCGCCGCCCTCGTCATCATCCTCCGCCACCTCTGCAAAGATGGCAAAAATGAAGTCATCGTCTCACGTGGCGAACTCGTAGAAATAGGCGGAGGCTTTCGCATCCCCGACATCCTGGAAACATCCGGAGCCAAACTCGTCGAAGTAGGATCCACGAATAAAACCAACCTCAACGACTATAAAAAAGCCATCACCTCCCGCACCGCGATGATCCTCAAAGTACACCGCTCCAACTTCTACATCGGCGGATTTACCGAGGAAGTCCCAGCCACCGAACTCGCTGATCTCGCCCACAGCTACGATCTTCCACTCGTCGAAGACATCGGCTCAGGAGCGATGATGCGGACCGATGAACTCGCCCCGATCGAACAAGAACCCACACCCCAAGAAGCGCTACGCAACGGCATCGATCTAGTCTGCTTCTCTGGAGACAAACTACTCGGCGGCCCACAATCAGGCATCATTGCCGGAAAAAAAGAACTCATCGCTGGCATCAAACAAGAGCCGTTTTTCCGAGCCGTCCGCTGTGACAAACTCATCCTAACCGTGCTCCAGGAATGCATCGACACCTACCTAAAAACCCGCTCCGAGAAATCCCCCCGAGGCGTGCCCGCCCTCGAGTTCATCTCAGAAAGCACCGACACCCTTCAGGCCCGAGCCGAGAAAATCATCCAGTCGCTACCCCAAGAAATCCAAGCCCACTTCTCGATCTCCCCCAGCACCGCCCGCACCGGCGGTGGCACCATGCCTAGGTCCGAGATCCCCTCCATCGCCATCATCCTTTCCCCCACCAACCAATCCGTCACCAAACTCTCTCGCGCCCTCCGCACCGGCACCCCGTCCGTCGTCGGCAGCATCGAAGACAACAAGCTCCGACTCGACCTCCGCACCATCTTCGACCACCAGGATCAAGACCTCATCCACGCTCTCGCAGCCCTCTGGAGTGCGGAGGCTTGACTCAGCTTTGCGGTTTGGCGAGGCTTGACTCGCGTGGTGCGGAGCATAGCGGA
>CAYNNY010000104.1:0-10780 GCA_964398555.1 uncultured Verrucomicrobiales bacterium | reverse complement strand
GTTGGCTGTGTTGGGTTCTTGGACTTCGGTGGTGGTGATCAGTTTGATTCTCGCCGTCCTTGCCGTGGTGGGAGATTTGGCTGAATCTGTGTTAAAGCGCAGTATCGGCGTGAAGGATTCTGGGCAGACTTTGCCGGGGATTGGTGGGATTTTGGATTTAATTGATAGTCTTTGTTTTACGGCACCGGCTCTGTATTTTATCCTGAAGTTGATGGCGTGGTTCTCAAATTTTTAATTCATTGCTTAAATAATAATAACCATGGAGAAACGAAAAATTGTTTTGTTGGGGTCAACCGGCTCCATTGGCACCAGCACATTGAAAGTAGCTGCGGATATTCAGGATCGATTGGAAATTGTAGCCCTTGCCGCAAATTCGAGTGTGCAAGCACTCGCTGCGCAGGCACGGGAAACCGGTGTCAAACATGTAGCTCTCTATGATGTGTCGAAAGAAGCTGAACTGCGCGCCGCTCTGCCCGATGGGGTGAAGATTCATCTCGGGCCGGAGGGATTGTTGGAGCTTTCCACTCTGGCTGAGGCCGATATGGTCTTGGTCGCGATTGTTGGCACGGCGGGGCTTGAGCCTGCGTTGGCTGCGATTGATGCGGGGAAAGATCTCGCCATTGCGAGTAAGGAAATTCTAGTGATGGCGGGGGAGTTGGTGATGCAGGCGGCCGCAGATAAGGGCGTGAATGTGTTACCGGTCGATAGCGAGCACAATGCCATTTTTCAATGCCTCAACGGCCATCAAGGTGGCGAGCGTGAGGTTTCTCGGTTGATTCTAACGGCATCGGGCGGGCCATTTCGCCAGACTCCTGCTGAGGAGTTGAAAGATGTGACGGTTGAGCAAGCTCTGAATCATCCTACTTGGGATATGGGTCGTAAAATTACGATTGATTCTTCGACGATGTTTAACAAGGGCTTGGAGATGATCGAGGCCCGTTGGTTGTTTGGTATTGAGATGGAACGGATCGATGTGATTGTGCATCCGCAGAGCATCGTGCATTCGATGGTGGAATATGTTGATGGCTCTGTGCTGGCGCAGATGAGCAACGCGGATATGTGTTTTCCCATTCAGTATGCTGTCACTTGGCCTGATCGGGTGAAGGGCGGGATGAAGGCATTGGACTTTGCTTCTTTGGCGAAGTTAGAATTTGAGGCACCGCGTTACGATGCCTTTCCTGCACTCAACTTGGCGCGTAGGGCAGGGGTCGCAGGGGGTGGCTTGCCGGCCGTTTACAATGCGGCTAACGAAATTGCTGTCGATGCCTTTTGCGATGGCGAAATCGGTTACACTGATATTTGGGGTGTGGTGGAGCAGGTGATGGATGCGCATGTGGCGATTGAGACCAATGACCTTCCATCGTTGATGAAAGCGGATGCTGAGGCTCGGGTCGCGGCTGGGGTGATTTGTGCGGGGCTTTGAGGGGGGAGGCTACGGTTCTAAGGTAGGACTTATGGGACGTTTCGCGCGATAGGCAGATGCGGACGAGACGTCCACGCTCCCTTGCATAAAAAAGACCACCTGCAAGCCCATGGGCATAGCGAGGTGGTCTTTGAAAAGTTCTTATTAGCTTAGTTTGCCCGGCCAGAGTAGGTGCCGTCGCCGGTGTTGATTTTTAGTCTGTCACCTGGTTTGACGAAGAGTGGGACTTGCACGATTTTTCCGGTTTCGAGGACGGCGGGTTTGGTGGGGTTGTTGGCGGTGTCACCTTTGATTCCCTCGGATGACTCGGTAACAGTGAGTTCGACCACAGCAGGGACATCGACGGTGACTGGATTGCCTTCGATGAAGAGGACTTCCACACTCATGCCCTCGGCAAGGTAGTCTTTGTTGTTACCAATGAGATCATTATCAAGGGTGATGGTTTCGTAGGAGATCAAGTCCATAAAGTGGAAGCCGGATGGGTCTGAGTAGGAAAACTCGAGCTTCTGGCGGTCGGTCTCGACGACCTCTACTTTATCGCTGGAGGCGAAGCGGATGGTTTTGGTTTTTCCTGATTGGAATGAGCGAATGGTGGCGGCGATCAGGGCGTTGCCTTTGCCGGGTGTGCGGTGATCGAGGTTGAGCACGATGCCGAGCTCACCTTGATATTTGATACATTGACCTCGGTTGATTTTGGTTGCGACGATGGATGGCATGGTAGTTGGGATGTTGTGTTGAAATGTGTGTGGGCCGTGGTTTTTACCGCAGCTTAGCGTTGGGGAAGGGGTGTAGCGTCCTGCACGGGGTAGGTCAATGGATATTCCTCGGGATCTGTGCTTGGCTCAGAGTTGGGCGTGGGTGTGGCTGGTTCTATTTCAGGACTTTGGGGCCAAGGTGTCAGGATCAGCTGGGCTTCGACGCTTGAGCGTAGTTCATCATAGCGCGATGGGGCGTGGAATCTGACTCTTACCGTAATCGGGTCTCCTTTTTCGCGAAGCTCTGGCATGACAGGCACCGTGTAGCTCCGGGATGTCTTTCCTTTGGGGATCAGCATGGCGCGGGCTTGGGTCAGGGTGAGCCCTTCTTGTGGGCGTTTGTCGAGAAATAATCGGTCGCCATTTTTATCGCTCAGGTTGACTTCGATGAGGTCGTCTTTACTGGAGAAGATCGATTGGAATGAGAGGGTGGCTCCAGCTTTGTTGATCAAGGTGTAGTCGAAATCGAGTTGGTAGTGGTTTTCATCGATCCGCTTGAGCTTGGCTTTCGTGATTTTCATGCTGACCTTGCTGAGGTCCACTTTGCCGTTGGCTGGTGTTTCGATGATGGGGTCCTTGCTTGGATCATTCTCGCTGCAAGAGACTAGGCCCAAGGCGCAAGCTGTGATGAGAGCAATGAAGGGGTTTTTCATGGGAGTTAGATGAGTTTGAGGCGGGCAAAATCTTGGGTGTCGATAAGGCCGATGGGTTTTTCGTCGTTATCGAGAACTACGATGTCATCGATGCGGTGAGTGCCGATGGTGTTGATCGCTTCGGCTGCCAGTGAGTTTGAGTTCAGCGTGATGGGGTTGGCTGTCATGAAGTCCTGAATCGCGCATTTGCCAATGTCGGGATTTTCTTGGAAGGATCGGGCAAAGTCACCATGGGTGAAGATTCCGGCGAGGGAGCCGTCCTGGACTGTAATGATACAGGCTCCAGTGCGGGCCTGGCTCATGGCGGAAAGAGCGTCTTGGACGGTAGCGGTCGGCGGGATGGTGGCTAGGTCATCGCCGCTGCGCATGATATCGGAGACTCTGGTCAGCAGAGCGCGACCGAGTGCTCCTCCGGGATGGAAGCGGGAGAAGTCTTTTTCAGTAAATCCTCTCGACTCCAATAGCACCATAGCGAGGGCGTCACCCATCACGAGCATGGCGGTGGAGGATGAGGTGGGGGCGAGATTCAGCGGGCAGGCCTCGCGCGAGATTTCTGTGAGTAGGGTGGCATCACTGTGTTCTCCGAGAGTCGATCCGTTTTTGCCGGTGATGCCGATGACGCAAACATTGAAGCGTTTGATAAAGGGAAGGAGGTCAAGAAGTTCGGTGGTTTCTCCAGAGTAGGAGAGCGCAATGACGGCATCGCCGTCCGAGAGGATGCCCAGATCGCCGTGGAGGGCGTTTTGGGAATTCAGGACCACGGCGGTTGAGCCCGTTGAGTTCAGCGTAGCTGCAATTTTATGGCCGATGTTTCCTGACTTGCCAATACCGACGACGACGATCTTCCCTTTGTTTTCCAAGGTGTCCTTGAGTAAATCTACGGCAAGGGCAAAGTCTTTGTTCAGGCTGGCGGCTACACGATTGAGTTCCTCGATTTCCATATTGAAGATCCGGCGACCGCGTTCGACGTAATTATTCTCATTCACGGGGGGGAATCTAGACAATGAGGATGGAATCTTAAAGGTCAAAAAATGGCAAAATGGCAGTGTTTTCAAGGTTTCTCGGAGGTGGGGAATGGAGGGTGAAAAAAAAATCATATTTTCACTCAAAAGATCTTGCCAAAATGAAAAATTCTGGCAGTTTGTCGCCGCGCTCAGCGCACCCAACTAAAGTGACCTGTTCGTCCAATGGTTAGGACTCCGCCCTTTCACGGCGGCAATACGGGTTCGAATCCCGTACAGGTTGCCATTTTCACCCTGACTCTGATCTTCAGAGTCGGGGTGAATTGGTTTTAGGGGAGATCAAAGCAAAAGACCAAGCCTTCTCAGGTTAGCGAAAGTTTGCTTAACTCAAGCATGAGGCACGATAGTAAGTCGACAGGCCGGGAGCCTATCCTACATCTTTTTTGAATGGGCGGAGGTAGGTGCGGAGGCATTTTTTGAAGAGCCTTTTGATGTCCTCGGTGGCCATGTAGGCGCAGGGGATGAGGAAGAGGGTGATGACGGTGGCGAAGATGATGCCGAAGGCGAGGGAGACTGCCATCGGAATGAGAAATTGGGCCTGAATGGAGCGTTCGAAAATTAGTGGCATCAGTCCGGCAAAGGTCGTGAGTGATGTCAGTAAGATCGGGCGGAATCTCGCGGAGCCAGAGTGAATGACGGCATCGTAGGCGTCGGCGCCGTCGATGCGTTTGTTGTTGGTGAAGTCGACCATCACCAAGGAGTCATTCACCACAACGCCGGCCAGCGCCAGCATGCCGAAGAGGCTGAGGTAGGATGGCGTGATCCCCATGACCAAGTGGCCGATGATGGCTCCGACTGCCCCGAAGGGGATGGCAATCAGGACGAAAATAGGTTGGGTGAGAGAGCGGAAAGGAATGGCTAACAGTGCGTAGAGCGTAAAGAAGAGGAGGCCGGCCGAGACCCAGAGTCGTTTTTTATTTTCGGCGTCTTCAGCAAGTAGGCCATCGAACCGCCAGCTGGTTCCTGGATGGCTTGCAGTGATGGCGTCTAGTTTGGGGGTGACGCTTTCTCCAATTTCAGCGATGCTGGTGTCGCGCCCTTCGGGAACGGCTGAGATGGTGTAGATGCGCGCGCCATCGCGGCGGTGAATGCTGGGGGGTGAGTGACCTTGTTTCACTTCGGCTACGGTATGCAAACTGATCGATGATTTGTTAGGTAGGGTGATGCGTAGGTTATCGAGTGTGTGGAGGGATTCTCGTTGCTCTTTGGGAAATCGGACCATCACTTTGACGCTGTCTTCGCCTCGTTGGATGCGTTGGGCTTGCTCTCCGTAAAAGGCACGGCGGATTTGTCGTGCTAGATTTTCTTGGGTCAGGCCGAGGTCTCGGCCGTAGGGACGAAGTGTGATTTGAAATTCATTTTGGGTGCTTGCAATGTTGGTGGATGATTTGCGCACGCCATCGGTTTCGAGCAGTGCTTCTTTCATGAGCTCTGCGACGGGGATCATGACTTTGTCGTCTTGGCCCCGGAGCTCGATTTCTACGTCATCGCGCTCTCTCATATACCCGCCGCCTGATCGCTCGGTGCGGATCGAAAACGACTGGGCTCCTTGGACGTCCCCGACAATGTCCCGCCACGCATCGGCAATTTCCTGATTTTTTGGGCCTATGTGATTGCGTTTACTGGGGGGGAGAATCTCCACGAGCACGTAGCCTCGGGTGTCGCTGCTCCTCCCCCAACTTGGCCAGCCACCGGTCGATGACATCACATTGCCAATCAAGGTGGGGCCACCGTCGCCATCGGTGAATTGTGTTCGAAGTTGGTAAGCGGCTTCGGTGATGTTTTTGACTTTCTCGCTTGTTTCGTCAAATGTCGTGCCTTCCGTCATGGCGAGTCGGGCGTAAATATAGTAGCGATCAACGGTTGGGATGGATTGGAATCCCATCACGCCGCTTGTCATAAATCCAACGCTTCCAAGACCGATGGCGACAAAGATCGAAAGAGTGACGTAACGCCACCGGACACTGAGCTCAAGGAGTGGTTGGTAGATTTTATCAACAAAGCGTTCTAACATCATTGTTGCGCCCTGCTGCACCCGTGTGATCACTCCTCCGCCGGTTCGATTGACTTTGATATGTTTGAGGTGAGAGGGGAGGACAAGCTTGGATTCGATGAGTGAAAAGATCAGGACGGGGATGACGACGAAGGGGATTTGTTTGGCGAGTGTGCCCATCCATCCTGTCTGGAAGGCGAGGGGAGTGAAGGCGACGATGGTTGTTAGCACGCCGAAGGTGACTGGGACGGCAATTTCCTTGGCTCCCGTGACGGATGCGTCCAGCGGGTCCATGCCAGTTTTAAGTTTGGAAAAAATATGTTCACCGGTGACGATGGCGTCATCGACGACGATTCCCAGCACGATGATAAACCCGAACAGGCTCATGATGTTCGCGGTGATCCCGAGAGTGGGCATCATCATCAACCCTCCGGCAAAACTTACCGGGATGCCAATGACGACCCAGAAAGCGATGGAGATGCGGAGAAAAATACTCAACAAAATAAAAACGAGGATGCCACCTTGCAGGAGGTTCCAGAAGAGCGTCGAGATCCGACCTCGGAGGCTCACCGAGTCATCATTCCAAGTGGTGATTGTGATCCCTTGAGGGAATCGACTGGATGCCTCTTCGACATATTGATGCACTTCATCGGAAATCTTCAGCGCATTTTCATCACCCAGACGTTTAACTTCGATAATCACACAACGTTCCCCATTCAGGCGGGTGATTTTGCGTTGTTCATCGAAGCTGTCTTTGACGGTGGCCACATCGCTGAGCCTGATCTCGGCACCATGGCCACGGCGGAGGATGATTTTTTCAAAATCCTCCCGATCAAGCGCTTGGTTGGTCGAGCGGAGGAGGACGCGTGCGGCATCGGTGCGGATCGAGCCAGCGGAGAGGTCCATCGAGTTTTGTTGAATCGCCCGTGCCACGGCCTCCAGTGTCAGTCCGTAATCGGTGAGTGTTTCTTGGTTGATTTCGATGGCGATTTCGCTGTTGCGGATGCCGATGATATCGACTTTGGAAATGCCGGGTCGGGTGGTGAGATCATCGCGCACTTGGCGGGCGGCGACGAGAAGGTCTTTTTCAGGCATGTTTCCTGAAACAATCACGGAGATGACTTCCATCCAGTTAGCGGTGTCCGGAATACGCACGCGGGGTGGTTCCATTTCCCGGGGGAAGGTGTTGATTCCATCGATGCGCGATTCAATCTCAGCGCGCAGTTTATCCATATCAACGCCCTCTTTTGTTCGGATGTGAAAATCCGCTTTGCCACGTCGGGCCTCGGCGGAAATCGATTTGATTTCACCTAACCCCTTCAGTGCCTTTTCAACGGGGAGGACAATTTTTTGTTCCACCTCATTGGGCGTGCCGCCGGGCAGGGGGATACTGACTTTGATAAACGACATCGTGAATGATGGCGTGACCTCAGTCGGGATCTTAAACCACACTGCGTAGGCACCAGCCAGCAGAATAGCCACCATCAGGAAGTTGGCGGCGTAATCGTTGCGTGCGAACCAGCGGAGCATAGGGGAATCAGTGGAAAATTAGTGGTGACCTTTTCTGTGGGGTTGCTTACGATGTTCTGGGGATTGGTCAGGTTTGTTTTCTTCGTCGTTGGGTTCCGGGATGATTTCTACGGGGTCTCCTTCGGGGGCGTAGGGGAGGCGGGTCGTGCAGAGTTGGTCGCCGAGGATGATGCCATCGCGGATGATGATGAAGTTTTCGCTCGACCAAATAGGCTTGATTTTGATCCGTTTTAATTTTTCTTCCCGGATGATGAGTATTTCATGTAGCTCGCTTAATGCGCGGCGGGGGATGACGTAGACGTCTTTGAGGGTTTCCGCTGGGATGGTTGCCCGGACGGGCTGTCCGATGAAAAGGGGTGGCTTTTCTGATTTGAGGCCAAAGGGGTCGTCGATGCGGGCGATGAGAAAGAGTTGTTTCGAGTCGGTGTCTAACTCGCCTTCGGCCCGAAGGATAGTGCCGATCCATTGGGCAAATTCAGGGGTGTTGTTCGTGCTGAGAATAGAGCGGAAGGCGACGTTGTTGGAATAAGTTTTACTGTTGGGTTTATTCGGGGGCGTGTAGTAGGTGAGGTCGCGGGTGGTCAGTGGGAGCCGGACTTCAGCGAAGTCGGTGGAGAAAATCTCACCGAGGGCGGTGCTGGCACCGACTTGCTGCCCGAGTCCGATGTTACGTTTTCTAACCCGGCCGTCGTAGGGTGCTCGCACTTGGGTGCGGGCGAGGTTGCGTGTTGCACGTTCGAGTGATGATTTGGCGGAGCTGACGTTGGCGCGGGCTTCGCGCAGTTGGGGTTTTCGCAGGACGAGGTCGCTGGCTTTTTCCTCGAACCCAGCATCTTTCCAGTTGAGGAGTGCTTGTTTAGCACGGGCTTCTTCTTGCGCGAAGGCGGCTTCGGCCCGTGCCACTTGCGCTTTCGCCGATTCCTGATCGGTTAGAAAATCTGCGATGTCGAGCTTGAGTAGCACATCACCTTGATTAAAATAGGCGCCATCTTCAAATTGCGGAGAAAGAGATGCCACCCGACCGCTGACTTGGGCGGTGAGGGTGGTGGCATTATGGGTGCGGATTACTCCTTGGCTTTGAAGCTCAACGGTGTGGTCGGATGTTTCGAGCGCCATCACCCGTGTTTTGATTTTTGGCTGGGTAAACTTTCCTTTGGGTGGGCCCGAGGAGGATTTTTTATCCTGGTTAAGTTTGAATCCCATATCCTTGAGCCCTTTCATTCCCACAAAAGCACCGACTCCCAAGCCGAGAATGACAAGGGGAATGAGGATATGTAAAAAGGCGCGCATTGAGAAAGTAGATTTAAGATTCAAGAAACCAGATTCAAGAAACCAGAGTCAAGAGGGAAGATGTAATCGTCATTTAGTGATCGATGTAAAGTCGCCACCAAGGGCGAGGTGGATGTTGATACGGTTTTGGATGCGTTGGTTTTGCAGAAGAATCAGGGAATTTCGTGCATTGGAGGCTCGGCGTTGGGATTCGAGCAGGGAGAGGATATCGGTTCCGTCCACACCCTCGGCGTAATCGCGGCCTGCTTGTTTTTCTGCGAGGGCGGCTTGAGTGAGACTTTTTCTTTGATAGAGTTCTTGTTCGGCGAGCCAGTCTTCGGCGGCTAGGGCGGATTCCACTTCACGGAAAGCTTGTAGGGCGACATTGGAAAAGTCGTAGATGGCAGCGCGGTTGTTTGCTACCGCTGCTTTGGCGTCCTCGCGTAGGGTTCCGCCATCGAAGAGGGACTGGGTGAGTGAGGCTGAGATGGAGGAGACGAGGCGATCGATATCGATCAGGTCACTGATATCCGGTGAGCGGGTGCCGCCGCTTCCGGTGAGTCGGATCGCAGGAAGGAGGTTTTTCTGTGCGGCTTTGGCGCGATGGAAAGAAGCAAAGAGTCGTTGCTGGGCTCGGACGAGGTCTGGGCGGCGGGTGATGAGGTCAGATGGCAGCCCGGCAGGCACATTTTTTCGGATGGTGGGAAGCGCTGAGGGTGCTTGGATGGCGGCTTTGGGGTAGCGGCCGATGATGATTTCTAGATTACGGCGGGCATCGTCACGAGCACGGCGGCGAGCGCGCAGTGTCCGCTCTTCATTATAGACGTTGTTGCGGGAAAGTTGGAGATCAAGGGCGCGAGAGGTTCCCGCTTTGTAGTTCCGCTCAATGATTTTTTCGACTTTGCGGTAGCGGGAAAGGGTTTCTTCGGAGAGTTTGGTTTGGTTTTCGTTGGTGATGAGATGATACCACAAGCTGGCGGTGTTGGACGCCAATGAGAGCCGGGTGCCACGGAAGTCTGCGACCGTGCTATCGTAGTCGGCTTGAGCCGCGGTGTGGAGGTGGCGCAGGCGTCCCCAGAGATCGATTTCCCAGCTGGCTCCGATATTGATGCCTTGGCTATTGGTGTAGTTTGGCCCATTTCCTGATCCTCCATCTTCGATCCGGGTTCTGCTGCCCGATGCCCCGAGGTCGACGCTGGGCATTCTCCGAGACTGGCTGCGAGTGACGCTGGCTCTGCTGGCTTCAAGTCTCTGGGCCGCGGCCAGTAGGCTTGGGTTGTGAGTCATTGCCTCGCTGACCAGGCGGGGAAGTTGTGGGTCATTGAAATCTTTGATCCAGCCTGTGCTGATTTTGCGTGAGGATTTTGTGCCGGATTCTTGCCAAGCTGCGGGCACATCGATGGTTGTCTGAGTCGATGGGGATCCTCCCGGTTGGCATGAGACGCCAAGGCCAAGCAGGGGGAAGAGTGCCAGCCGAAGGTGTACTCGGCGAAAGGAGCGGCGCAGGTTGGCGGTCATGAATATTCCAGTCGTTGGATTCAAACGTAGCAGGAAGAAGGCGTGGCAAAAAGCTCCCCGGCGAAATGAAGTGGCTGGGGAGGGTGTGAAGGTGGGTGATGGGTGGGCATCCTCCGTGTTTTCTATCCAGTGTCACCTTTTCACTGTTTTATGGAATGCGGAAATATTTGGCTGTGCTCTCGATGATTTTTCCTGTCTTGGGATCAGTTTTGGCCGTTGATGGGTCGCCGGCAATATCTCCTTTGCGGTAGCCTTTGACATCGATGATGTTATACGGGCGGTAGGGGCTGATCACCATGTTTTTTTTGCCCGTCGGGTGAGGGCGGGCGAGTGGGATTTTATTGAGGGCGGCCACTTCAGGCGCGGGAACGGCACCGGAACCTTGGTTTGAGGAGCATGCTGGAATGAGGCATGCCGCACTGGCTGTGATGAGGAGTAGTATGATTTTCATAGTGGTGTCTTTGAGAAGATCTTCGCGGCTGTAACTTGACTCGTTTCTGGTGTCCTCAAGAGCTTTGATATCTGCGGCGTCACTGCGGAAAGAATCTTTGATCGCTTCGCTAATCAGTTCGCTAATCAGTTCGGACATCGTAATGGATCAGAGGCGGATCAGAGGC
>CAYNNY010000103.1:0-10807 GCA_964398555.1 uncultured Verrucomicrobiales bacterium | reverse complement strand
GAGGTTTCCTTTAAGGTGCCTGGATGAAGGTGGCTGGATGAAGGTGGCTGGATGACAAATAAGGCTGATGTTTGTCTTGCTATTGAGAATCAGTTGCAATAAGGGTCTTTTTGTCGCCGCTTATTTTTGGTGTGGGACATATATTATAACGAACGATTTAACGATGTTTACAAATAGAATATCAACAAAGCTGGTGGCTCTCTCCGTGATGAGTCTGGGAAATATAGCGGCGATTACGGCTGCAGAAGAGGTTGAAGTGGCGGAGGATGCCATAAGCCGCATGGATGGGGAGTTGTCACCGCTGACGGTTGTTGGCGGTAAAGATCGCATTTTTGATTTGGTGGGGTCGGCGGCTTACATTGATGCCGAAGAAATCCGCAAACACAGCGATACCAATATCAACCGCATTCTCGCGAAGGTGCCTGGTGTGTATGTGCGCGAGGAAGATGGCTACGGGCTGTTCCCCAATATCTCGATTCGTGGCGTGGATGGAGGTCGGTCAGCGAAGGTAACGATGATGGAAGATGAGATTTTAATGGCGCCTGCTACGTATTCTGCTCCATCCGCCTATTATTCACCGGCGATTGGTCGGATGTCTGGGTTGGAAGTGCTGAAGGGGTCGAGTCAGGTGAAGTATGGTCCGCACACCACGGGAGGTGTGTTGAACTATCTTTCCACGCCGGTTCCTGCCGAGGCTGAGTTCTATACCAAGATCACCTACGGAAGCGATAATACACTTTTTGGTCATTCTTATTTTGGCGATACGGTGCAGACGGACAATGGTCTTTTTGGATATTTGCTGGAGCTGCACTATCATCGCAGTGATGGATTCCGTGAAATCCAAGGGCACAGTAGTCAGGATACAGGGTTTGAGCGGATTGAGCCGATGCTTAAGTTGTTCTGGGAGCCGGAGACGGCTCTGAAGCAACGCTTTGAGTTTAAGTTTGGCTACACTGATTTTGATGCCAATGAAACTTATCTGGGTTTATCTGAGGCCGATGCCCAAAGGGGGTCGCGCGACCGTTATGCGTCGTCTGTGTATGATAATATCGACACGTTTCACTACCGTACCTACCTGAAATACACGGCTGAGCCGACGGATGATTTAAAGTTTGAGGCGACGGCTTATTATAACCGTTTTAATCGAAACTGGTATAAGCTTAATAAAGTGGACGGAGTGAGCTTGCACAAAGCACTTCTTGACCATAGTGGAGGACTTGGGTCTTTGGATGCTCTCAAGGGGCGTGTTGCGGGATCTGAAATAGGTGTGAAAGCTAATAACCGCGACTACTATGCCTATGGTCTCCAGACTGCGGCGCAGTATGATTTTGATACTGCGGATGTGCATCACAGCGTGGTGGGCGGTGTTCGTTTCCACACGGATCGAGTGCGTCGCTATCAGTGGGAAGACACGTACACCTCTGATGGCAGCGGCGGGTATGGAGGGCTTGTTCCCGGAGTTGAAGGCGATGCCGGGAATCGTCGTCAGCAAACGGATGCGCTGGCCCTGTTTGTGGAAGATGCTATGACCTTTGGAAAAACAACCATCCGCCCGGGAATTCGCTATGAGCACCTGAGTGTGAACTACGATGAGTGGTCAAAAAGCACCGCCACGCCACCTAACGCCAAGACTTCAGCTTCAGATACCTACGGGGTGTGGTCCGGTGGAGTGGGGTTTTCCCATGATTTCTGTGAAACGGATATGATGTATGGAGGGGTTTACCGTGGAGTTTCCGTTCCGGGGCCTCGTTCTCATCTTAAAAGTGACATTGAGGAGGAAACCACGATTTCTTATGAGCTTGGCTATCGTCATCAGAATGAGGCCTACAATGTCGATCTTGCTGGATTCTACACCGATTACTCAAACTTGATTGCCCGTGAGAGCATTGGAGGGGGAACGAGTGAGGATCGTAATGCGGGTGATGTTGAGGTGATGGGGATCGAGTTGCTGGCATCGTATGATGCCGCTTATTACTGCGACGGCTTTGCGTTGCCGATCTACATCAGTGCTACTTGGACGCATTCCGAATTTAAAACGGCTCTTTCCAGCGGTGGCGAAGATGGGATATGGGATGGTGCCGAGCTTGGCAATGAGCTGCCTTATATTCCGGAGTGGAAACTTGCCGCCGGAGTGGGGTATATGACCGAAAAGTGGGGGGCGAACCTCGATGCCACCTACACGGGAAGCCAATATGGCACGGCTCATAATTATAATAACCCCGTCGATAGTGCCCGCCAAGGAAAGCTGGATGATTTCATCCTTGTGGATTTCTCCGGCTATTATCAGCTCGACGAGCACTGGAGATTGCTTGCGGGGGTGAATAACATGTTTGATGAAGACTATATCTCCACACGTGTTCCCCATGGTCCACGCAATGGTCGGGGGCGACACTTCTACACAGGTTTTGAGGTGAAGTTTTAATGGGTTCATCTCAGTGCGTTTAATAACACTGTGGTGTTTGTGGCTTTGCAAACGTCGCATTCTCAGCTAAAAACATCCCAGCTCCGCTCTAACTCCCTTCTGTTTTCCTTATGAAACACTTATCCGCCATCCTCCTTGTTCTTTCATTTTCCATGGGGGCGATTGTTGCTCAAGACGCCGATCCGGCGACGGCTGAAAAACCCATCGATCCCACGGCCACTCGCGAGCTGATCCGTCAGTGGGTGCAAACCGAGCGATTGCTCTCCGAGGAAAAAACCACCTGGCAGGTGGAGAAATCCCGAATGCAGGAGTTGCTTGATCTTTATCAGAAAGAGCTGACACTGCTGAATGAGGAGATTTCCAAGGCTGGCACCTCGGCCGGAACGCTTGATGGGCGGCAGGAGACGTTGAAAAAAGAAATCAAAGAGTATCGTGATGCGCAGCGTCTTCTTGCCGATACCTTGTCCCGACTTTTGCCCCGCTTGCAATCCATGATTCCTCGACTCCCTCAGCCGTTGCAAGATGAGATCCTTGCCGACTCCGAGTTGCTTCTTTCTCCAGATGCGATGGAGAAACCTCGCGATGTGCTGAAGTCGATGCTCGCGGTGATGGCTGCATCGGGCCGGTTCAACCGCAGCATCAGTGTGGTGGAGGAAACTCGCCAACTTTCCGGAGGCAAAAAAATGACGGTCGATGTCATCTACCTCGGTTTAGCTCGCGCGTATTATGCCTCGGACGCAGGGCATACGGCGGGTGTAGGCAAACCTGGAAAAGAGGGCTGGCAATGGCAGGAGCAAGCGGATCTAGCCAAAGAGATTCGACGAGCCATCGCCGTGTATCGTAAGGATTCTCCGCCTCAACTTATTCAACTTCCCATTTCCCTTTCAGATGAATCTTCTCAAAAGTAATCCTATGAAACATGGCTATCTTATCGCTTTGTTAGCGGCCAGCGTGTCCTTTGCGTCGGCTCAGGATATGGAATCGGTCACACGCGACCTTAAGGACGCGCAGCAGCGACTTAGCGCCCAGCGTAAATTGATCGCTGGAGAAAAGCCAGAGCTGGGCAAGTCGTTTGAGCAAACACGCGCATCGTTGATCGCCAAACGCCGCTTGGCCCGCATCGCTCGGATGGCGAAGGTGGATCGTGATACTTTGTTGAAGGGGCTTGAGCAGAAACATTACCTCTCGGCGCAGAATGACGACTACGTTGATCGGCAGCTTCGCGATTACGGATTGATGCTCGAAACATTCCTTCTTCCCGGAGAAGGGGAGTCCTATCAGAAAGCTATGGAGGGTATTCATCAGGCCGACGAAACCGGTGGGGCGGGGGGCTCTCCTGCGCAGCGTTTAGAAAAACGTCTTGCGATTCTCGATGCTGGATTGGATCGATTAGAATCACTCATCGGCGGAAGCACAATTAAAGCCGAAGCCGTAGCACCCGATGGCGAGGTGAAGCCGGGCACGTTTGCCGTAGCTGGCCCCGCGATCTGGTTTATCTCCGGTGACGAAACGCTGGCTGGGGCCGTGGTTCGCGAAAAAGGAACCCAGAGTCCCCGAGTGCGTCCTGGAGATCGGGAGGCAATTCAGACGGTGATCGCCGGAGGTGAGTCATCTTTGAGCATCGATGTCACTGGCGGTAAGGCGCTCGCCCTTGCTTCTCTGGAGTCTGATCCGCTGGATATCTTTCGCAAAGGTGGATTTTGGATCTGGCCGATTCTTGGTATTGCTTTGGTATCGGCGATTGCCGGAGTGATGAAGTTGATTCAGATTATTCGTATTCGCACGCCGGAGAATGACTGGGTGACGCGTATTTTAGCATCCCTCCGCGAAGACGATATGGCGGCTGCCGAGGCGACAGTCAAAAAGGCGATTCACCCCGTGGGTGCGGTGGTCGGGCAGTGTTTAAGTTATGTCAAAGCCGGACCCGATGTCGTTGAGGAGGTGCTTTATGAGCAACTCATCGGCGTGCAAAACAAACTGCAAGGTGGGCTGCCCTTTATTGCGATCACGGCTGCTACAGCTCCTTTGTTAGGTCTGCTTGGCACCGTGGCTGGAATGATCCGGACCTTCAACGTCATCACCGTCTCTGGCACAGGCGATGCCAAACCTCTTGCTGGCGGCATTTCCGAAGCTTTGATCACGACTCTTTTCGGACTCGTTGTTGCTATTCCCGCCCTTATTATTCACGCCCTACTTTCACGCCGTTGTCAGGGGATTATCCAAAATACTGAGAAGTTAGGTCTCACTTTGGTGAATGGGTTGAGAGGGGGGAAAGCTCCAAATTCTAAGATCTAAACTCCAAATACTAAATGTTAATCCAGCACGACGCTCTACAGAAAGCCGGAGACTGGAAGTCTCCACTCCATATTACCCCAAGCCTGATCAACTTCGCGCATTTCGCATCCTTTCGCGGTCAACGCCGCAGGCATCAACCTAAGTAAAAGATACGCACGATTCATAAGATTCGCGGTTAAAAATAAATTATGTTCACCGAACTCCAAAACGTCCTGCATCAAGGCGGAGCCATTCTATGGGCTCTTCTTGCTCTGGGTGTGGGGCTCTACACCATGCTTGCTTCCACATGGTTGGGGCTAAGCAAGGTGAAAAAACAGGTATCCGGTGAGATATTTGCCAGTGAGGCTGGGGAGGGGGCGCGGACCTTGACTCGGAAGTTTGCGATTTTTGAATTGGACCGCCTCGCTTGGGTCGAGCGCCGGCTACCCTTCATTGGAGTGCTCGCCGGAGCCGCGCCATTGGCTGGCCTTCTGGGCACGGTTTCTGGGATGTTAGTCACCTTTGCTGGGCTAGCTACGAGCAGTAAGGCTCAACCGATTGATCGTATCTCTGTGGGTATTTCCGAAGCTCTTATTACGACTCAGGCGGGTCTCTTGATCGCGATTCCGGCCGCTTTTCTTCTTGCTCTGCTGCGAAGCCAAACCCAGTCCACCCACGCCACTCTTCAGCAGCACCTTCATCATGCTTTAGCTCATCAAACTGATAAACAGGTCAATTAACCCACTTTTTCTCATGCGCCGATTCCGACATTTTACCTCCGATGACTCATCTTCATCGGAGATCAATATTTCACCTTTGATTGATGTGGTGTTTATCCTTCTGATCTTCTTTATCGTCACCACGGTATTTGTCGATGAAACCGGAGTGGAGGTGAATAAACCACGGGCGGCTTCCGCTGAAGATCTTGAGAAAAACTCGATCCTTATCGCGGTGACCGCGAGTGGTCAGGTCTATCAAGGAGGGCGCAGTATTGGCGTGAGCGGTGTGCGTAGCGTCGTTGCGGCACTGCTTGAAGTGGACGAGGATACCCCTGTGATCATTCAGGGGGATGCCGATGCCAATCATGGCACCATCGTCAAAGTCATCGATGCCGCCAGCCTCGCCGGAGCTAAAACGGTGAGTTTGGCGACAGTAAAATAATGAAACTCAAATCCATCTTCTTTGGCATCGCCATCACCGCCGTTCTTTTGGCGATGCTGGTGGCTACTCGGATGATGGTGCTTACGACGTCCTCAACCGAGTATGAGATTCGTGAGATTGAGACCGTCAGCTTGCCCGCGCCGCCACCACCTCCGGCAGAGGAAATCATGGTGGAAGATTTACCTCCGCCCCCACCACCTGCGCTGGCGGATCTCGCGGTGACGCCTGATGTCAGTCAGCCTGCGGTGCCGGTATCCGTGATGAAGATTGATCCTCGTCTAGCGGTGGATACCTTTTTCACCGATCAACCTCCATCGCCTCTGCCGCAGCCTTCCATTCCGAGGCCCAGTGTAAAACCGAAAGGCCCATCCAAACCTTCCGCTCCGTCGCGCCCTAGGGTGAAAGTCACACCCAAACAGAAATCTCAATATTCCCTAGGTGAGCTGGATCAGAAGCCGCGCTTGCTACGGAATCCATCGGTGAGTTTCCCGCGTAGTATCCGTAATGCCAAAAGTGGTCGAGTGGTGGTCCGTGTGACGATCCTTCCCTCTGGGCGAAGTCAGTTTATATCCGTGGTTTCATCTACTCATTCGGAGCTTATTCCCTTAGCTCGTCGGATAGCGAACGGATCGCGGTTCACGCCTCCCACTCGACAAGGAAAGCCGGTCAAGGCGGTGATGACCTGGCCCATTACTATTAAGAAATAATGAAGAAAGTTATCAGTTATCAGTTATTAGTTATTAGTTGCCTCGCCTCGATATTAGGTGCGGCCGAGCCGTTGCCTCTTTCTCAGGAATACTGGAAAGATGCTGGTTTTTTAAAGTCATTTAACGGTTCCTACCGGATCAATGCGAGGATTGAGCCATCGGTGAGCACAGAAGAGCGCGGTCTGCTGGTTTCGATTCAAAAACTCATGGCCGGCGGAAGACGTGAAGAGGCGTTGAATAAGTTGATAGCGAGTCCGCTGGTCAAAACCTCAGCTGCAATCGTTTACAATGCTGGTAATATTCAGTTTGAGTTAGGTCAGCTCAAGGAGGCTGCTGAGAGTTACCTGGCGGCGCTGAAAGTCTTCCCTAATTTTCGACGGGCGCATCGCAACCTTGCCTTTGTCTATGCGCGGGAGAATGATTGGGAAAAGGCGATTCCTGAGCTTGAGGAGTCGATCCGTCTCGGTGATCAAGATGGTGCCACCTATGGTCAGTTAGCTTATGGTCGATTGCAAAAGGAGCAATACGCATCAGCTCTTCAGTCGTATCGATTGGCGCAGGTGACTCAGCCTGAGAGTATTGATTGGAAAGCGGGAGTGGCGCAGTGTTTGCAGTATCTTCACCGCAATGAAGAAGCGCTGGCCCTGATCGATGAGGTGATTCAAGCGCGGCCGAATGAAGTTTCCTACTACCTCCTGCAATCGTCGATTCAGCTTTCGATGGATCAAGCAGAAGACGCGATTACGAACCTTGAGTTGGTTCGCAGATTAGGAAAGCTCGATGCCGAAAACCATCTCCTGCTCGCCACGCTTCATTTACGCTCAGGCAGCGCCAGTTTGGCCCGCCCGCTGATGATGGCGGCTTTAAAAATGGAGGAGCTGCCTCCGGGCCGCACCGCGCTCAATGCGTTGGAATTTGTCACTCAAATTCGCGACTGGAAGCTGGCGCGTGAGTTTGCAAACGCGATTGAGAAAGCCTATCCTGAAATCAAGGAGCCTAAGCTTCAACATCAGCAGAAGCGACTCGGAGCGCTGATTGATATCGATTCCGGAGAAAATCCCAAGCGGGGAGCAAAGACGCTTGAGTCTCTGGTGAAGGTGGATCCGCTGGATGCGCCGTCACTGATTTTGCTCGCACGTTATCGCATCACCGAGAAGCGCAATCAGGAGGCTGAAATGCTCTTGCAACAAGCCACCCATGTCGAAGGCTCTGTTTATGAAGCGCGGGTCGAGTTAGCCAAGCTCTACGTGGCGACCACTCGATACCGCGATGCCATTGGCCAGCTCGACAAAGCGCTCAAAATCAGGCCAAGTCAGTCGCTTGAAACGTATCGCGCTGCGGTTGATGATCTTGCGGAGGCCGCTGAGTGACTGAGGTGAAACACACGAAAATATAATCTTTGCCCCCTAGCTTGATCGTCCTGAAATATGCATTGCAATTTGGGGTTGATTCATTAGAAATCTCATCCATGAGCGAGCACGCAATTGGAATCATCGGAGGCAGTGGACTTTACGAAATGGCGGGGTTTGAAAAGCTCGAAGAGCGAGTCGTGGAGACACCCTTCGGCGAGCCGTCGGATACCATTGTGGGTGGCGTGATGGCTGGTCGGAAGGTCTGGTTTTTACCTAGGCACGGACGTGGGCATCGGCTGCTCCCTCATGAAATTAATCATCGGGCTAATGTCTGGGCGCTGCGTAGTCTCGGCGTGCGCTGGTTAATCTGTGTGACCGCGGTGGGAAGTTTGAAGGAGGAATACGCGCCTCGGCATATCGTCTTGCCCGATCAGTTTTTTGATCGGACGAGCCGACGCGAGCACCATACGTTTTTTGGCAAAGGGATCGTTGCCCATGTGGGATTTGGCGATCCTGTGAGCGCTGGCTTGCGGGCTATTTTGAAAAAGGCGGCAGAGGCCGAAGGGGCAACTGTGCATGATGGCGGCACCTATGTCAATATGGACGGTCCTGCCTTTTCTACCCGAGCTGAGAGCGAGGCGAATAGGCAGTTAGGGTTTGATGTCATCGGCATGACCAATCTCCCTGAAGCCAAACTGGCGCGCGAGGCCGAGATTGCTTTAGCCACGCTGTGTATGATTACCGACTACGATTGCTGGCACAAAGAAGAGGAAGACGTCAATGCTCAGTCCGTGATCGGTCACCTGATGGCGAACTCCGCCAATGCCCAGAAAATCATTGCCCGGGCTGTGGCTGAGGTTCCCGAATCTCCCACTTGGCCCGAGCATGATGCCTTGGCTCCCGCACTGATGACCCCGAAAGAATACTGGCCAGAGGAAACGCGTGAGAATTTGAAGCCGATGCTTGGCAGGTATTTTTAGGGCTGACACTTCATTTTTTTAACCACGAATCGGATGGATCTTACGAATCTTTTTTTGTTGAGTGCTTGGGGTCTGAGTTCACGCCTTCAGAAGGTGTGAGGTGTGCAAAGGTTGGGCTTGCATCTAACTTCTGAGTGGAATAGCGTTTCTCCATGAAAGCGAAGATCTGGTGGGGTTTAGGAGTTTTGGTGGTGGGATTGTTGTTGCTAGTAAGCCTGAAGTTTGGAGATCGATGGGCTTTGATGTTGGGTGATGAGAAATTCGAGCTTCGAGAATCGATCGTTGAAGTTGAGTTTGATGATGGAGCCATTCTGAAAATTCTTCAACTGGGAGAAAGCTCGATGAATGACGGTTCTTTGAAAGGTCCGATGTTTGGGACTTCGGGAAGCTCGACGATTTCGTATGCCCGTATTGATGTTACCGATTTTCGTGTGAATGATCGTCTTACTGGTCTCACATTTACTGGACGAGAAGGGGACCTCCTCGTGGAATTTCAACTTTCAGATAGGAGTGGTAAGGCAATAGGCAATGATGCTTATCTGGACGAAGGAGGGCGGATTGATTACCATATTGGCAATAAGAGCAAAAGTGGTTTTTTTAACTCTGCTGATGATTTTATAGCCATTTCGCCATCGAAATCTTCGGTGGAGCTGGTGTTGCAGTTGCGTGATAAGACGGGGGATTGGATTACGGCGAAAGGCCCCCTGTTGAGCGAGGAGGATGAGTTGAAGCGATCGGTGCTTGTTTTTGAGGGCTGGTCCCGGGATCAGAAGGAGTTGGTTTTCCGTGCCTTGCGCCGCGGGTGTGCGCCGAAGGAATTTCGATTACCCAATCCATACGATCGAGCGTCCTCAAAACCTTGGGTCGCCCAAGCATTTCCAGCGATTCACACCGAGCCTGATTTTACCTTTGAACTGACGGGGGTGGAAGAGCACTGTGTTCCCGAAAAAGGGCGGGTGATTGAGCTGGATGAAAAATTTACCACACGCTTTAAGAAGAAAGAACGTAAATGGGGGACGGCAGAATTAGAATATGAGCTCGTTCGTTGCGAAAGTCCAGATGGTGGGGTTCACCACCGATCTTCGATATGGACAGGACCGCATTCAGCTCATCAGGGTGTGGCTTTCCCCGCGCATGCGAAGCAGGCTACACTCACGTATGAAGTGAAGAGAAATAGAGCGTATCCCTTTAACCGTAAGGATGTAACGATAATTGCGGAAGGGGTTGTTTCGCCAGAGGGGCTTTCGATTAAGTTTGATAGATTATATCCAGTGTATGGGATCTCTCGGGTGGTCTTGTATGATGTTGAAAAAGATGGTGATGAGTTGTTTGCCAAAGTGGAAATCAACGCTGAATGGGAAAATGAAGGTGAGAAAAAGGCTGCCGAACATGTCTTTTCTGAGAGGTTTCGAGATTGTTATCTTGTTGGTTTTGTCGATGGTGAACCTGTTACTAGCGGTTATTCGCAGCTTAAACAGTCGGGAACCAGCACATCGATGGGAGGAAGGACTGAATTTCATTTAATAGAGCAGTGGTATTATGATTTTAAACCTGGCCAAAAAATCAGCTTCGGACTCGTGCGTATGCCGCCACCTTCCGTGTTTCAATTTGTGGTGGATCTTCCCACTTCGAAGAAGGTGCAGGTATTAGCTGAGCAGGTTGAAGAGTGACGCTCAGCATAAGATGAATGTCTAAAATGGAGTGGGGTCTTTCCATATTTCGACCAGAAATCACCATCAAAGAATACTAAAGATTCGCTCGATTCGTCAAATTTTCGGTTAAAACTGGAGTATCAAGCCGCGACATATCGGTTTTCGCGCATTTCGCGTCTTTTCGCAGGGCTCCTACACTAAGGAGATTGGTTCAGATTTTTTGACAGGATTAACAAGATTAACAAGATTTGAAGAGTCC
>CAYNNY010000102.1:0-10815 GCA_964398555.1 uncultured Verrucomicrobiales bacterium | reverse complement strand
GGTCGCTCAGCGGAAACGGAATGGCCATTACGGGTCTTGTTTTAGGATATATCTCTTTTCCTCTCACCATCGTTGCGATCGCGGCAGCCCTGCTAACGCCTCTCATTTTGAAGTCGCAGAAAAAAGCTGAGATAATGACGAATTCTAATTACGTAAAAAGTCTTCACCTTTTTCTCTTCGATTATGATCAAGACTTCGGAAGATTTCCCGACTCCTTAGATCAACTCGTAACCAAAGAAATCATTACTCAGGAAATACTCCAAAACCTCAAACCTCAAAAAGGCGGTGATTGGCAGTATTTTTCAGGTCAAAGCACTGACTCAAACCACGAAAACATCTTACTGGCTTCACCCACAGCAATTGACGGAAAATGGGTCATTCTGCAAATCGATGGCTCGGTTAAACAACTCAAAGACGCCGACTACCAAGCCGCCCTCCGCGCCCAACAGCATCCATAGAGCTAATATCTCGCTCATATCATCAGCCTCATTTGTCGGCATCTCGGGAAATAATTCAATCGTGCTCAACCACTGCCATGATCACTATCCAACAACTCAACGCCCTCCCCGCCGCCCTCAAAAACCTCCCATCCCCACGCGTGCTCGTGCCCACCATGGGAGCGCTCCATGAAGGTCATCTCACCCTCGTCAAACGCGCCCGTGAAATAGCAGGCCCCGACGGCACCGTCATCCTCACCCTCTTTGTGAACCCCACCCAGTTCAACAAACCTGAGGATCTTAAAAACTACCCCCGCACTGAAGAACGCGATTTAGCCCTCAGTAAGATCCACGGAGTAGACCTCGTCTTCGCCCCCGAAGCAGGCAGCATGTATCGCGAAGACAGCTCGGTAACCGTCACCGAAAACGCACTCGCCACCCGGCTCTGCGGAGCCACCCGCCCCGGCCACTTCGACGGAGTCTGCACCGTGGTGCTCAAACTCCTCAACCTCACCCAGCCCGACGCCGCCGTCTTTGGAAAAAAAGACTACCAGCAGCTCGCCGTCATCCGCCGCATGGTACGCGACCTCAATGTGCCAGTTCAAATCGAAGGCGTAGAAACCGTCCGCGAACCCAGCGGACTCGCCATGTCATCGCGGAACACCCGGCTAACCGCAGCGCATCTATCCGATGCCCCACGCATCCGCCGCGCCCTACTCGCCGCCCAATCAGCCTGCAAAACTGGAGAAACCTCAGTCAAAACCCTCAGCACCATCGCAAAGAAGGAAATCGAAAACTCAGAATCCGGAGCTGAAATCGACTACCTCGAACTCCTCGATGCCAAATCGCTGAGCCCCATTGAATCCGTCACCGCCCCCGCCGTCCTCGCCACCGCCGTCTTCTACGGAGATGTGCGACTGATCGACAACATCGAGCTGCTAACCATTTAAGCTAATCTCTGAGAGCACCTGTGCCAATGAGTGTGCGGTGGATGCTGTAGCTGTTGTTGGATTTCCTGAGCCGTCCTGCGATGATGGATGGGCTGATCGAGAGTTGTTTTGCGGCTCCGCGGATTTCACCTGCGGTTTTGAGATGGCGGATTTCTTGATCCCATATTTCTTGGGGAATGAGGGTGTTGAGGGCAAACTCATCAGCCTCCCGCTCCACTTTTGAGTTATCGCCAGCCTCGGAGTCGTCAAAAAATACATCGTCACTGGTTTTTAAATGTTTTACCACATGCCCGAGCTCGTGGAAAAGTGTGTGCCAGAAGTTGTCGAGTCGGTTATGACGGTAGGTGAGTCCGATGACGGGATTGCCATTTTTATTCATCATGGCCCCTCCATCCAAATAGGTCTTGGGCAAATGTTTCACATTGGGGATGACGGCGATTCCTTTTTCATGCAGGGCTTTAACGATGAGTTCACGCCCGCTCTCAAACTGAGTGAGAATGGTGAGGCTTTTGATGAACACTTCCATGTTTTCAGCGTCGTATGGCGGGAGATTCAGTTTTTCAGATTCTCGAAGAACGTAGCATCGCCACGCTTGAAGCGCATATTCATCGACTTGGGTATCTACTTTGAACCCCGTGCGGTTAAAGGCGGCAATGGGCTCATTATTCATTCCTGAAAAGAATTCTTGGAGAACTTCCTCGGCATGCGCTCTGAGTTTTTTGAGTGAAATATCGCCCAGCCACCCTAGTTTTCTCATCTCATTGAGCGGGTATTTTTCAGGGTTGATCTCCGCTGGAATGTGATCGACCCCGAGTAAGGTTTTCGCAGAAATGCCAAGTTCTTTGCAGAGCGTTCGAGCCATTGTCATGGTGAGATCCCGCTTGCCGGAGAGGATTTCTGAAACGCGGGCTTTACTGCCGATGAAGGGAACCAAGTCTTTTTGTTTCAACCCCTGTTGATCCATGCGGAACTTAATGGCCTCGATAGGGCTAGGTGGCGGTACGTTGACGACCTTGTTTTCGTAGATCTCAATGAGGTGAGCGAGTAGCTCAAGCTCGTCGGCCTGAGCCGTATCCTCGTCAGGATTGGCAAGCATCAGCTCTTCGAGCCGAGTCATGGCCTCGTCGTAGTCGGTTTCTGTTTTGATTAGCTTGTTCATCATTTTTTCATAAGTTGCGACAAAAAGGCGGGGAGCCCCCTTAGTCTAGTTTCCATTGATCGTATTCGGCATGGGTGCCAATTTTCTGGATCATCACAATGCCGTTCTGGTAACGGACGATGACCACTAATCGGAAGTTATTTCCTCCTATGTTAAAGACGACTCGATCATCACTGAGGAAGTCGGCTGAGTTGTATCGGTTGCGGATATCTTGGGTGGTTTTCCATTCCGCATCTTTGGCATCTTGAAGCCAGCATGAAAGTGGCGTCTTGGCACGGGCGTGCTTCCGCATGAATTTTTCTAGCGTTATTTGACCAAGCACCTCCATTGCTGAAGCGAGCCTATACTGAAAAATTGTCTTCAGACAAGAAGAAAGTTCCCAAATGTGAAACTTGATGTTTTTCGGGTTGACATATTTAATTGATCTCTGGTCGGCTATCCCCAGATCGAAAAAGGCGTAGGCAATGCTACAACATCACCTACGCCGATAATCCTTAAATTAACCTCCAGCCGAGGATAGTCTCGCAGAAGCTTCATTGGACTGGGTGAATACGAAGAGGTAAATCAATTTAGAGCATGAAGGGGTTGATTTTTCAATCGTCTTTAAGCTCTTTCAAAAGTTGCGTTAACCTCCCAAATCCAAGGTGCAAAGCTCAAATCCCCCCTCAAGGGCACCTTCGGCAATTTTCTTATTTTAATTTGTTCGCTTCAATCAATCAGTGATATGAACTCAATCACAATCCACACCCCCTCCCTCACGCACAGGGGCCCCCTTCAGGTAAATTCCTAATTCGTAATTCCCCCAATGCCCAACGCTCAATTTCACCTCCACCACTACCCGCAGCAAGAAATCCTTGCCGATGCCTTACTCAAGCGAATCGAGCAAGAAGGTCGGGGTGACCCCTTTTATCAGTCTCATGTGCTGGTCAGAAATCAGGGCATGGCGACATGGCTTAAACGCCGCATGGCTGAGCAATCGGGCATTGCCATGCAAGTGCAGTTCCCCCAGCCGAACCGCTTCCTTCAGGACGTCATCGGTAACCAGTCGATTGATCCGGAGTATTTGAAATGGGAAATTTTCTCGACCTTACCCAGATTACTCGAGCGGAAAAGCTTCCACCTCCTCGCTTCTTATCTGAACAGCGCGCAGGACCCCACAGAGGCCGCACTTAAACGCTATCAGCTCTCAGGAATCATCGCGGGGCTATTTGATAAATACCTACTTTACCGCCCGGAATGGGTCATCGCTTGGGAAAAGAATGATCGTCCCCACTATCTTCCCGCGACACAACACGAGCCATGGCAACGGGAACTCTGGCTCGCCCTAGGCCAAACACAGGGGCATGGAGCCAACCATCACTGGTCGCAAATCCTACTCAACGACAAGGCCCCCATCGAACTCCCCGACGACTCGATCAAAGCGCTCCATGTTTTCGGCGTTTCCAATTTCGCCCCAATCTATGTCCAGTTTCTCTATCGGCTCAGCGAACAAATCCCCGTGCACATCTACTGGATGAACCCGGTGGAAGCCCATCAAGGATATTGGGAAGACTCCCCAAGCCGCCACCAATGGACCATGGCGAAGGCATTTGACGATCCCGAAACGTTGAACCACCACAACCCACTGCTGGCTAGCTTCGGTCGCTTGGGCCGCGAGTTTGTGCATACCCTCTACGGCGGAAACCACACCGACTACCATGTCCAGGAAATCGAGTCTCACTTCCCGTCTCCGGTGATTGAGCATCCTCAGACCCGACTCCAATATCTCCAGAGCAGTCTCTACAATAACAAGCCCAGCAAAGAAAAACAAATCAGTGACAACGACACCAGCGTCTCTATCCATGGCTGCCACACCCCGCTGCGTGAACTTGAGACATTAAAAAACTACCTACTCACTCTGGCTGAAAGTGCGCCCCTCGACACCAGTGACGTCCTGGTCATGTGTCCTGACATCAAATCCTACGCCCCCGCAATTGAAGCCGTCTTTGGTGGTAACGAATTCCCAGCCCTCACCTTTAGCATCGGAGACAGCCACTCACCGGACAGCGATCCATCAATCGCCGCCGTGCTGCAACTATTCTCCCTGCACACCCTGCGCTTCACTAACCACGAGGCGCTTGCACTGCTTTCCACTCCCGCCATCCGTAACCACTTCGAACTCAGTGAAGACGACCTATCCACCCTCCGCGACTGGATTATCCGCAATGGAATCCGCTGGGGATTTGATCGATCTCACGTCCAAGACATTGCACCTAACTGCCCACAGTCACCATGGACGTGGAGGGATGGAGTCAACCGAATGCTGCTCGGCTACGCCATGCCCAATTCAGATAATGGCACAGATCCCGAAACCAGCGCACCCACCCTATGGCGCGGAATACTCCCCTTTCACGATATCGAAGGGAGCAACACCCGCATTTTAGGCTCGCTCTGTCAGTTTCTCGACTGGTGCGCACAGATCCGCAATGAACTCAGCGAATCCCGCAGCCTTGAAGCTTGGGTCACAACCACCCGCAGCTGGATCGATCTAGGGTTCGACAAAGATGCAGAGAGCCAGCAGAATTTACAACCTCTCTATCACGTGCTCGACACCATTCTCAAGCAATCAACCGCCACCAGCGAAGAACTCCCCGTAGAAGTCTTCCGTGAGCACCTGAGCAGTCAGCTCCAAGACACCAGCAATCCACGTGGATTTCTCAGCGGAGCGATCACCTTCTGTGAGATGAAACCCATGCGCGCCATCCCGTCACGTGTCATCTGCCTGCTAGGAATGAATCACGATGCCTTCCCACGCCAGAACTCAGAGGTGCAATTTGACCTCACTCAACTCGATCGGCAAAAAGGAGACCGCTCAACTCGCGACGACGACACCTACTCATTTCTCGAAGCCCTACTTTCTGCCCGAGAGTCACTCTACATCAGCTACATCGGCACCTCGATCAAAGATGGCAAAGAGCGGCCACCGTCCACGGCGCTGCAAACTTTGCTCGATTACGAACCTGATCTCAAAAACTGCCTCCACCAAGAAAAGCTCCACTCCTTCGACCCCCACTATTTCAAAGCGGGTCACGAGATCAGTCATAACAAAGCGCTCAAAAAAGCAGCCGAACTCCTCATCGCGCAAATCGGAAATGAAACCGAAACGGAGAAAAGCACACCCGACACCGCCCCGTTCCACATCTCAGAGCCAGCTGAGCAACAATCCCTAGACCTCAACCGCTGGATCAGCGCGATCACCCACCCTGCCAGGCACTTTTTAAAGAACAGCCTGCAGGCCCGCACCCTATTCAAAGAGAGCCCGCTCGATGGCAATGAAGCCATTTCGTTAGACACACTGGACAGGTATCAAATGAGGCAACAGATCCTCAGCACAAGAGGACTGCCCCCCGAGCAAATTCAGGCATGGAAACAGCAAGGGAAATTACCCGCGGGCGGATTAGGGAAAAAGGAAATCGATACCAACTTCTCTGAAATCATCGATAGCCTCCCAGAAATCCCCGAGGTCGAAACAATGGAAATCACTGTCGAAATCGATGGCATCACCATCACCGGCAATATTCCTCTGGGTGAGATCGATGAGCAAAGAGCTATCGTTGTCGCCGATGCATCATCCGGCAAAGCGGCCACCCAGCTCAAAACATGGATCTACCAACTTCTGGCCAGCGCCCAACTCAACGAGTCGGTGGGGAGTCGATTATTCTACATCGAGAAAAACCAACTCAAACACAAAAACCTCAGCCCAGCGGCCGATTACGCAGCTCATCTCTCAGAGCTCATGCAAGTTTACCACCAGTCGCAGCAGCGCCCCCTGCCCCATTTCTCCCAAACTGCCCTCGCCTACCTCAGCCAAAAAGCCAAAAAAGGAGCCACCGAAATCGAACACGAACAAAGCAGAAACACCGCAGCACTCAGCAAGTGGAACTCATCAAACTTCCACACTGGAGAGTCGGAAGACGAAGCTATCCAATACCTTTTCAACACTGAGGACCTATTCACCCACCCTGAATTCACGGATGAATTCATCTCCACCGCCAAACTCATTTGGAATCCCATTCTAGCCAATCAGAGTAAGTAAGCCCAATCCCCAATCTTTTTCTATCTGCCATGAATCCATTCCACGTCTGCACCACCCCGATTGAGCCAGGGCTCACCTTGCTCGAAGCCGGAGCGGGAACGGGTAAAACCTACTCATTGGTCCGCATTATCGCGCGCCATCTGGTCGAGCAGGATCTGAAAATCGATCAGATTCTCACCGTCACCTTCACCCGTGCCGCGACAGCTGAAATTAAAAGTCGACTGCACGAGCTTCTCAGCGAAATTTCAGAAAGCCTGAAAAACCCCGATCAAGATCCAGAAAACGTCAATGACCTCGTGGCCCACTGGCGAGCCACAAACACTCCCGAATTCCTCGAACAAGCCATCCTCAACATCTCCACAGCCCTCGCCAATTTCGACAGCGTTGCCATCTTCACCATTGATGGATTTTTCCAACGCCTACTCAAAGAATTCGCCTTTCAAGCCAACACCCTGTTTTCCGTCGAATTAGACACGGACGAACAAGCCCTCATCCAGACCGCCCTACGCGACTACTGGCGCCAAAACATCTATGGCCTGGACGAGACCCAGCTCAGAATATGGTCAACCCAAATCAAATTCGATGACGTTTCCAAATTTATCACCGAAGCCCTACGCGCATCGCAAGCTGAATTTGATCCTTACTATGAAGCATCGGCGGACCAATTATTAAAGTCATACACCCAACAATGGGCCGACTTCATTCAAGCCCTCAAAGAGCATCAAAATGCCATTCTCGATTTCTGCCAAAATCCCCCAGCGGCATTCAGCGCGGCCAGTATCCCATTCCGCACCAAAGGTTCCGCGATCACAGAACTCATTGATGAATTGCTAGCCCACCCCGACTCGGTCAAATTTGATACTGGTTACCTCGACCGCATTAGTTACCAGTATCTAGCCACCGAGGCCAAACTCAAAAAAAACAAAGCCCACCCCTTCGATGAAGGTGAAGTGAGCCAGGAGCTGATCGGATTTTTCAAATTGGTGAACCAACTGCTCGCAGCCAAACCCAAGCACCTCAAATCAGCCTACCTCGGAGACATCCTACGCTTCGTCAAAAAACGCCTCCGCAAACTAAAAAAAGAGCACAACGTTCAGAGCTACAGCGATGTCACCCAAACGCTCGCCGACATTTTCCAACAGGATGGCGATACCAGCACATCGATGAAAGAAGCGATCCGACAGCGCTTCCGCGCCGGACTCATTGATGAATTCCAAGACACCTCTCCACAACAGTGCACGGTTTTTCTTAACCTCTTTCATCATCCTGATCTCTACTTTCACATCATCGGCGACCCCAAGCAATCGATTTATCGCTTCCGAGGCGCCGATGTCTTTTCCTACATCCAGGCCAGCACAGAGGCCGAGCACCGCTACGAACTACTCACCAACTACCGATCCTCCCCACGGATGATCCACGCCGTCAACCAAGTCTTCAGCCTCAACCCAGACAATGACCCCTTTCTCGTCGAGAAGAAAATCGGCTTCACCCCAGCATGCTGGAAAGACCAAGACAAGAACCCGGAACTCCCAGACGGACCACCCGCACTCTACCTCCACACCATTGCCCCAGAGGTAGGCAAGGCGGACAATGTCAGAAAAGCGACCTGCCGAAGTATTGCACAGGAGACACTCGATCTTCTAGACACTCCTTGGAGCAATCATATTCCGGAGAAAAAAGGCACGATCGCCCCCACTGACATTGCTGTGCTCACCCGCACCGCGAAAGAAGCCCAAGCCATCTGTGCCGAACTCAATCACATCAATATCCCCGCCACCCTCAACACCCGGAGTTCGCTGATGGAAAGCCTGGAAACCAAAGAGATCTTCACCATCCTCAACGCCTTAAATGCCCCGAGAAAAGCCGATCTGCTACGCACAGCCTTGCTCACATCGCCCTTAGGATCGGGCACAGCTCTTACCAGTGGAGAAGAAAAAGAATTCGGCCTCATTTCAGAAGAAATGGCTGAATTTCATAACCATTGGCAAAAATACGGCCTGATGCCGATGATGCTTAAATTAATCCAATCCTTCAACATCCGCACCACCTTGCTCGCCATGAGCCAAGGACAGCGACGAATCACCAACTTCATGCACCTCATCGAACTTCTCGATGACAAAGCACGGCACGAAAAACTCACCCCATCCGCCACACTCCAGTGGTTAGCCATGGCCATGCAGGACAACATCGTGGACATGGACAGCGAAGTACTCGAACTCCGAATCGCCACCGATGCCGACGCCGTGCAAATCCTCACCCAGCACACCAGCAAAGGACTCGAATTCCCCATCGTTTTCTCCACCTGCCCGTGCCCCAGTGATCTATCACATGCTGAACCGTCCCTCAGCTACCATGACCCCGTGACTCTGACACCCCAATTTGCAGCCCATGAAGATAAAGACTCAGAAGTCTATCAACAACGCAAACAAGAATCCTACGCCGATGCCGCCCGTCTGGCCTACGTCGCCCTCACACGTTCAAAATCCATCAGCCACTTTTACATCGTCCCCCAGAGTAAAAATAAACCTGAAGAGCATGCGATCTTTCAAATGCTCGGCACCTCTGACGAGTCTGCGCTGCAGGCATTGGCAGCCGATTCATCGGGCACAATTATCTACGCCCCTCTTGACCCTGAAATTCTCGATCAGAAACCAGCACGCTGGGTCCCCGCTAAAGCATCCACTGAGCAAAATAACGCCCTCAGCACCCGAGACCTAGACAAAGTAACGATCACGCGAAGCCATCGCACCACCTCATTCACCGGCATCACGCGCAACACCCCGGAAATTGCCCACGACAGCGATTCCGATGCCGCAGACCCCACAGCAAAGGGCCCGATTACATCAACCAACCAAGAGCTAGAATCAGAGTTTTGGACCCAACTTCAAGCGGGAGCCTCACTCGGCTTGGTCTTTCACGAAACCCTCGAAGAGATCGATTTTCAAAACCCACAAGGAATAGAAAACATCATCGAAAACAAACTAAAAAAATACAGCCCGTGGAAAGAGACGCCCAAACCAAAAACATTCAAAAATATGGTCAGCGGCATTGAGTCCGACTTACAAAAACTCCTCACCCACCAACTCAGCGAAGGTGTTCAACTCGACCAAATTCCCCAAAAACAACGCATCACCGAACCAGAGTTTCTGCTCTCGGGTTCTCAATTCTCAGTCTCATCACTCAGCCAAGTTCTCGCCGTCGACCCACCGTCGAACATCCCCGACTACTATCTTAAACAACTCCAATCGCTGCCCACATCCCATTTCGATGGCTTCCTCGTCGGCTTCATTGACCTCATCTTTGAGCACAACGGCCGCTACCACCTGCTCGACTGGAAAACCAATCGCCTGCCGAACTACAGCCAAGAAGCCCTGGCCGAATCCATGGCCGAGCACCACTACTACCTCCAATACCACCTCTACACCCTGGCACTCGATCGATTCCTCAGCCAACGCCTAGGCGACAACTACGACCCCGCCCAACACCTCGGCAGCATTTACTACGTCTTTCTACGCGGAGTAAACGTCTCAGAGCCCGGCAGCGGTATTTTCACCGACAAACTAAGCCCCAATCGCCTCCAAGCGCTACGAGCGGCCTACAGCCTAAACTCCAAATTCTAAACTCTAAGCTAGATATATTCCCTCTTGCGAAAATATCCAAATTGGATACATTGAACCAATGCCATGAAAGATCAAACAGCTGATCAAAGACCTCGAAAAAGCTGGGTTTGTAAATCGTGGCGGCAAAGGTTCACACCGTAACTTTAAGAAAGCGGGATCTCCCACGGTAACCATATCAGGAAAAGAAGGCGCTGATGCTAAAAAGTATCAGGAAAAAGATATCAAAGAGGCCATCAAACAAAGTAAAAAATAAACCATGAAAAAAACAGATAAATACCTCCGTTGGGTAGAGTGGTCAGAAGAAGATAACGTTTACATCGGGCGCTGCCCTGATTTATTTTTGGGTGGTTGTCATGGTGATGATCCCCTTGCCGTAGCTGCTGAGCTCCAACAAATCATTGATGAATGGGAAGATGTTTTTAAAGAAGATGGGAAAAAACTCCCCCCCGTCAAAGTGCGTCCAATGCTTAAAGGTCTACTCCTAGAGCACTGGTCAGGAACCGAAAAGATGCCCGATCACGTCATGGATACCTCTACTAACTTCAGCGAAAATTTTTGATTTCTTTAGAGAGAT
>CAYNNY010000101.1:0-10850 GCA_964398555.1 uncultured Verrucomicrobiales bacterium | reverse complement strand
GGTGATTTGGTGATTTGCGGGGGTTAGATTATTTCTTCTACGATGAAGGCGGAGTAGAAAAAGGCTTTGTCTTGGGTGAATAGTTTTTGGCTGAGGGTGGGCAGAGGTTTGATGTGTGCGGATAAGGTTTCGGGGCGCGAGCGGGGGGCGAGCATGTTCCAGTAGGCGAGACGTGCCCCGGGGTCACTGGATGCGTGAATCTGACGTAGGAGGTTTTCGGTGTTTTCCTCTGACATGTATTCGAAGATGTCGCTAAGGTTGTAGGCTTGGAAGGTTTCCGCGCTGTCCGAAAGAACGGACTCCATCGGGCGGGGGGCGATACTGATGCGGTGGAGGTTTTCGCGGATGATGAGGAAGTTTTCTTCTCTGAGTGCGTGGGGAAGGTGCTGGCCGTAATTCCCGGTGAGTATCCAGTGAAGGTATGGGTTTTCACTGGGGTCGAGCTCAGTGAGGGCGTGGCGGGCACGCATGAGAATGCGGTCGGCTACCGATCCTTCCACATATTTAAAGAAGGCCGGATCGCGACCGAGTCGGCCCATGATGAAGCGGGAAAAGAAAAAACGGAAGAGCAAACGCCACCGCCATGTGTTCCATTCGATTTGGTAAAAGTCGTGGCGCTCGCTGGTTGAACGTGGGGCTAATAAGCGGTGAATTTTCTCTTGAGAATGGACGAGAGGCAGGAGTTTTTCTCGGAAAAGTGAGAAGTAATTTTCAAATTTTCCGATCCGTCCAAAGCCGTCGCGAATGTGAGCGGTGAAGTGGTTCCAGTAGTTGCGAGTTTCATCATCGAGCACGGGGAGGCATTTTTGATAGAGCGCGTAGCGGGCGTCAGACGAACCGTCAGCTTCGCCAAGGAGGATCAGAAACTCTCGATGGCTGAGGGTTTGATAGGCGGCGATGCGGAGTTTGATACAGGCGATCTGCGCCGGGTTCATTTCGGTGATGGTCACTTGTTTGGCGCCAGCGGCGAGGAGTGAAAACGAGTTGTCTCCTGCGGAGCCGATGCTGAGGCAGTGTCGATCGCGGGGAGCGAGTGCCTGGATGAGAATATCGGCATCTTCCCAGCAGTTGGCGTAGCGCACTTGGGTGAAGTCAGCGTGGTCTTGGATTTCAGATTTCATGATCGGGGCGCTTTGGGTGGCTGGGTTTGCTCTTCGGGAAGGGATGCTGATTTTAAAATGCTGATGACTCCTGTGCTGCCGTTCATCTCCACCAGGTCACCGGTTTTGAGTCGGGTGGTTACTTGGTTGATTGAGACGATACAGGGGATTTGAAGCTCACGGGCGACAATGGCCGAGTGGGACAGCAGGGAGCCGCGCTCGATGAGTAAACCGCTGGCCGCAGGGAAAAGCACGACCCATCCGGGATCGGTTTGCTGGGCCACGAGGATTTCTCCTTCTCTGAGTGTCGCTTCGCGCGGGTTAGTGACGACTTTGACGATGCCTCTGACTAGGCCGGGGCAGGCTCCGGTTCCGCTCAGTTGGTTGGGGTCACTGGAGTTCGCTTCGGCTTCGATAGATTGGGCGGATTCGGTGGGGCGGAATGATGAATAGCTCGCGAGTGGGCCACGAGTTTCGAATCGGTCCGGGGGTGGAGTTGTGAAGGTCGACTGGGTTTGTTTTCTTTGAGCGCACTTTTGTCGGAGAGCTTCAAAAGGTGTGGTTTTTTCATACACTCCGAGTGTTTCCTCTATGGTGAGAAAAAAAACATCTTGAGAGGCATCGAGGTGCTGGCTGGTATGGAGACGGTTTCCAAGTTGCACGACAATTTGGCGCACGCGACCAAACAGGCGCGTGCGTTCAAATCGGAGGTTTTCCCTGTCGCGGATACGGTGTTTGGTTTGTTTGAGGACCCAGAGAAATACGTGGCGTTTGATTCCTTTGAGAGGTATTTGAACTTCCTGGAGTGATGGGCTGGTGGTGTCGGGGTGATGCTTGGCGGGCTCTCGTTTCGCCATCACGCCGATACCGGTGAGTAAGGTTTGTGGGTTATCTCCCACGGTAGGAGACTCGAGTTTAAGTTCCTCGAGACAGCGATCTCCAAAGTCGCGGAGATACCGTTGATACTCGGCGGCTATTTCTGGGTGAGCATTCAATGCTTTGAGCTTCTCGTCGGTATGAGCCTTGGGGTCGGCTAGAAGGTCGGCCAGTTCGGGAGTTGTGGCACACATCGATGCCATGATTTGAATACGCCGGGGTGGCTCAGCACTGATAATATCACCAGCATCAACCAAGAGGGCATTTTGAAACGACTCATCACCTATCCATTTTTCACAGAGCGATTTGAGCACGCCGTAGTAAATCATGGCAAAAAAATCATTGATTAGAGGGGCGTCCCATCGTTTGAGAAGTTGAGATTCGAGTTGGCGGTAATGTTCTGTGAGTTCTGCGCCCGACATCTCGCTGAGTGGTCGGGGTAGGTTATCGAGCGCGGTGTTGAGTCGGGTGTAAAAGGCCTCGATTTGTTGAGGTAAGGCTCGGTGATTTTTAATGAGACCCCCGAGGGTTTTGAGGAGGGCTAGGGTGTCTTTGATTTTGCCTGTCTGGGTCTGCTGAAGGATGGACTTTACCACCTCGTCGGGCATGGGTTCTTTGACCCCCATCATCTGCTCCATAAACGATCGGTTAACAGAGAACCCGGGAAGCATGGCAAGGACGTGATACCAGCTATTCAGGTTGTAATAGACATGGCCATGAATGTGGCCGAGCATCTTGGGGAATACGAAGTCGTTGGCCTGGATACGTTCTCGGGGCACGGAGAGCAAGGCGCAGAACTCACGGTAAACGTGTTCATAAATCCGTTGAGCGAAAGAGAACGTCAGGGGTGAGGTGACCCCCGAGTAACTTTCAGCGATGTTGCTGTTATCCCACACCGTTAGCGGAGCCTCTGGATGGGCATGCTGTTGTGGAGTCTGGGTGTTGATTTGATCGAGCGTGGTGATCGGGCGACTTTGCAGGAGGTAAAGTGTTTCCCCTTCATACGCCCACTCGATGTCTTGAGGGCAGTCGAAATGAGAGGCGCAGAGTCTGGTAAGCTGAGCGACTTCGAGGATTTGATGGTTGCTCAGGCAGGCGACTTTTTGTTGGGACAGTGGGGTGCTGACGAGTTGGACTCCATCTTTGCTGTGGGGGGCGGCGATGTGTTGATGGGACTTGAGGGCCAGAGTGGTTTCGATGATTTGCTCCTGCGCATCGACTGACCACGCATCGGCATCGGCATCGCCGGAAACCAAGGCGCTCCCGGTTCCCCAGAGTGCGGAAATGACGCAGTGGTTTGTATTGCCTGTCACCGGGTTTGCGCTGAATGCCACACCGCTCACGGTGGGCGTGAGCATGACTTGAACGATAGCGCTAGGTTTTTCCAGTGTGGAGTCGGGCTCGGAGTGGGTTGATGTATTCTCCACCTGATGAGTTTGATAGGTCTTGAGGTGATCGCTGAGGTGGGAGTTGTGGACTTTGTGAATGCGGTCGGGGATCTCAGCGAGGGGGACGTAGAGATAGGAATCGAATTGCCCAGCAAACGAATGCTCGGCGCCATCCTCAACACGGGCAGACGAACGAACGGCAAAGCTCTGACCGCTTCGATGCCCAGTAAGCCTTTGCGCCTTGGCGATGATTTCATCAGAGCTGAGAGAGCTGGAGGGAGGGACGACAAACCACGGTGGGATCAAGCAAGACGTTTCCGAGAGCCTTTTGAGGGCTTTGGCTTTGCCGCCCAGTAAATCCGGTGATGCATGTGTTTTCATGAGAGCGCGTTGAAGTAGGGTGGTTAAAAATCAGTGACACAAAAAGGGCACGATTCCGAGGATGAGGTAGAGGGTAAGTGTCCAGAGACCGGAGGCGAGTTCGAAGGTTTTTCCTGGTGTGGATTTTGACTGGAGGGTGAGTTTGAGCGTCCAGAGCAGAAGGATGGAAAGTGTGCAAATTACGGGAAGGGTGAAGTGGATTCGGGAGGCGGCGAGTCCGGCAAATGTAGTTGTGGCGAGAAGAAACCCAAACCACACCCATGCTCCACGCTGCAGCCCCCACAATCGACTGTAGGTTTCCACCCCGTGTTCTTCATCGGCAGGTTGGCGGAGTTTTCGGCCAATTTCAATCACCACGCCGTTGCAAAAACTGGCGGCGAGAAAGAACAGTAGGCCCGACTTTGGCGATTCTCCCGAGGGTATCCAGTGGCAAGCGGTCGCGTAGAAATCTACGATTGGCATGATGAGCATGTGGGTCCATAGGTAGGTGATGGGTCGGCTTTTTAACCAGTCGCGAGCAAAAAACTCCACACTCATCAAGCTGAGATAGAGCCACGCCAGAAGTAGCACCCAAATCAGCGGTGGAGAAAACCAGATGGCTAGGGCTAACTGAATGAAAGCTGCAATGAGAAAAACAACGCCGAGTTCACGAAGTGATACCAGTCCACGAGGCACCGCGCGATACGGGCGGTAGGTGGCATCTTCTTCGGCATCTTTAAATTCGTCCGCAATTCTCAGTTGAAGAAAAAACAGGAGGCAGGTGATGAAGGCGAGCATAAATGACTGCCAGACCGGAGCCACACTCGTGAGCAACGAGGAGTAGGCAACGGCGCACGAGCTGAAAGCCGCTACTAGAGGGCCGTGCTGAAAAATAGGAAATCGTTCTTTCTGGTAAGTCCACCAACGCATACGTGAGTATTCTCAGGAAATGAGATATTTGTAAAATTGATTGTTTGTTGAGAAGTATTGATCTGATCAATGATTCAACGTGCCAATTTATGATGTGCTCGGGTGAAATCTCCGGTGGCGAGGGCGGCGATGATCGAGAGTTCACCTCCGAGGAGAAGGGCGGCACAGACTTCGGCGAGTGCTCCGCTTTTTCCTGAGCCACTGAGATTCATTAGATCGAGGCAGGCTTTTTGGCTTGGGAGGCTGGTGCCGCCACCCACAGTGCCAATCATGATACAGGGAAGGCTGACGGAGGCGTAAAGTGAGCCGTCATCGGTGAGTTCAAAACGAGTGACGCCAATGGCGGATTCCGCGACACAGGCAGCGTCCTGGCCCGTGGCGAGGTAGAGGGCGGCGAGTCCGTTGGCAAAGTGCCCCTGCACACCCATGGTGCCGCTAAGCACGCCGCCGATGGCTGAGATTTGCCAGTAATCGATGAGTTGCTTCGGTGTGGCATGCACGTATTTGTGAAGGATGTCGGGAGGAATAATTACCTCGGCTGAGACCTTTCTGCCGCGAACTGAGGTGTAGGCCTGGGCGCTGGCTTTTTTATCGCCGGACATATTTCCCTCCACATAATACCGCTGGATGGGCACTGGGCTGTGTGCGCTGATAAACTCGCAAACTGCCTGCGTGGCAATGGTGACCATGTTTTGGCCGGAGGCATCGCCGGTGGTGAACTCAAAGTTGAGATACACATGGTTTCCTTCCACCGTAGTGCCGACGTCGACAAGTTTGCCATGGTTGGTTGTGGCGTTTGCGATTTCTTGAAATGAGTCAAACGACTCCATCGCCCAGGCGACAAATTTACCGGCGGAGATAATCGAGTCAAAGGCGAAGGCGGGGGCGCGGTTGACTGCCTGATAGAGTAACATGGAGGTGCATCCGCCCGAGGCTGAAATCATACAGGCTCCCCGATGGTAGCTGGCCACTAATGCCGCCTCTGACGTAGCAAGCGGCACTGGGTAATCGCCCTGGGCATAGAGGCCATTTACGCGAAGCGGTCCCGCGAGCCCAACAGGGAGTTTGATGGATCCTATGCAATTTTCGATATTCCCATGAAACGATTCAAGATGCTCGGCTGTCCATGGGTCTAATATGTCGGGGTGGGGGGACTGGCCGAGAGCTTTCCAAAATCGATTCACTCGGTGAGGTGTCACCTTAGCATGGGGGAGGAAGTGTTTACAGGCTGGAGAGAGTTTCGGGCTTAGACGTTCCTCAAGATCTTCGGGCTTGTTTTCAGTGAAGAGGGATTGAATGTGAAGAGACGTTAGTGATCTTTTGCCAGCCATAGTCTGAGTCTAAAAAAGTGAAGTTCACGGGTCAAGCTGGAATGTTGGAGCGATTGGGTTTGAGGGCTCCCTCATTAGGATAGCCCTCCTACATATTCAATGACTACTCATAAGGTCTCCCAGCCATTCTAGCGACATTAACTACGCTACATGGGAAAGCAAAGTATCTAGGCTCTAGTTATCGCCTTCTTCGGATTGAGTAATCGGAAGTAGTGGGAGATCGAGTTCTTTTAGGAACTTATTGTGCTTGTTGGTCATTTTGCGGATGTCTTTTTCTGCTGCTACTATATCGGCGTGGGTTTTGGCTAGGTCGATGATTGGCTCGGGTTTGGCGGTGCTGACGTAGCGGGTGATATTTAGGTTGTAGTCGTTCTCTTTGATCTCTTTGAGTTTTACGCGGCGGGCGTAGCGTTCCACTGTTTTTTCTGGGCGATCTTTGTAGGTGTCGAGAATCGTTTTGATGTCATTGACTTCTCCATTTTCACCAGTTCTGAGTCTGTTTTGCTTTTTGTCTTTGGCAAAGTGTTCGCTGGCGTTGATGAAGAGGATGTCATCGTGGGGGACGCATTTTTTGAGGATGATGATGCAGACGGGAATGCCTGTGGAGTAGAAGAGGTTGGCTGGAAGGCCGATGATGGTGTCGATATTGCCGTCGTCGATGAGCTTTCTGCGGATCTTGGCTTCGGCTCCACCTCGAAAGAGAACTCCGTGAGGCAGGATGATTGCCATGACGCCGTTGTCTTTGAGGTAGTGGAAGCCGTGAAGGAGGAAAGCAAAGTCAGCGGCTGATTTTGGTGCGACTCCGTAGTTTTTAAATCGCATGTCCTCGTTCATCGCTTCGCCTGGCTGCCAGCGGAGACTGAATGGTGGGTTGGCTACGACGGCGTCGAACTCAGGTTTCTTTGATGGGTTCTTTTCGCGAAGGATGTCCCATTCGTTGGTTAGGGTGTCGCCGTGATAGATAGAAAACTCGGTATCTTTGACGCCATGCAGCAGCATGTTCATGCGAGCAAGGTTGTAGGTGGTGATGTTCTTTTCTTGACCGTAGATCATACCAATAATATTGTCGTTCTCTTCCATCCTCTTTTTAATGTTGAGGAGCAGGGAGCCGGAACCACAGGCGAAATCGAGCACTTTAGCGAGTTTCTTCCTTTGCCCAGTCTTTGGGTTTTGTCCATCAAGGGTGACAATGGAGGAAAGGATGTCAGAAATCTGTTGAGGGGTGTAGAACTCGCCAGCCTTCTTTCCTGATCCCGCCGCGAATTGACCAATCAGGTATTCGTAGGCATCGCCTAAAGCATCGTGGTCAGTGGAAAATTTTTCAAGACCTTCGGCAATTTCTTTGATGATTTCTGTGAGCTTCTTGTTCCTTGCGGGGTATCCTCTTCCTAGCTTTTCTGAGCTAAGATTAATTTCAGAGAAGAGCCCACTAAAGGTGCTGTCGAACGATTCGTTTTCAATGTAGTTGAATCCTTTTTGAAGCGTGTTGAGAAGGTCGTCATCTTGGGTTCTTGCCATTTCGGAGATGTTACTCCAGAGGTGGCTGGGCTTAATGACGTAGTGCACCTTACGGCGCATTTGTTTCTCAAACTCGGGAACATCAGCCTGGTTCTCTTCATACCAGATTTGCAGAGCTGTGCGGCTCTCGTCTTCCTTTGGAGTGGGGTAGTCGCGCCCGAGTTCTTTTTTGACCGCTGCTTCATAGTTATCGGAGATGTAGCGTAAGAAGAGGAACGAGAGCATGTAGTCGCGGAAGTCATCGGCACTCATGGTGCCTCGGAGTTGGTTAGCGATGCCCCAGAGTGTATTTCCGAGTTTCTTTTGATTAGGTTGAGTCATTTTAAAAAGTTGAATGGTGAAATGGTTTATTCGAGCAGGCGTCTTTCGCGTTCTAGCTCTGCTTTGAGTTCCTCTTCGCTTGGCAGAATAGTGCGGTATTTGGAGGCGAAGAGCTGTTCGTTTCCTTTGAGGACTGAATACTGCACTATGGTTTCGTCTTTGTCCGCACAGAGGACAATGCCTATCGTTGGGTTATCATCCTCGCCGCGTTTTAGATCGTCAAACATGCGCACATACATATCGATTTGACCTATGTCTTGGTGCTTGAGCTTAGTTGTTTTGAGGTCGAGAATGACGAAGCACTTGAGCAAGTAGTTGTAAAAAACAAGATCGATGTAGAAATGGCTAGTTTCCGTGCTGATACGCATTTGACGAGCAACAAAAGAAAAGCCTCCACCTAGCTCAAGCAGGAACTTTTGCAGGTCGTTGATGAGGGCGGTTTCTAGGTCTTTTTCCTGTAAACTTGAGTCTTCTGCGATGTCTAGAAATTCTAGGATATAGGGGTCTTTGAGTAAGTTGAGCTTAGTGATGTTTTCTCCGGTTGTTATTGGATCGTCAGTATTTTGAGTTGAGAGGAGGCGTTGGTAGGTCTTTGTTTCGATCTGTCGCTTGAGATCGCGGACGCTCCAGTTTTGTTTTTTAGATTCGCTAAGATAGTAGATACGAGCATCATCTTCCTCACGCATAATCAATCGATTATGACTCCAGCTCAAAAGGCTACACAGTGTGTAGCTTTTTCCTTTATCTGGGTAAGTGAGGTAGAACTTACGGAAGTTCTTAAGGTTTGCTAAAGAGAAACCTTGGCCAAATTCGTTTGAAAGGGACTTGGAAAGCTCCTTGAGTAGACCTTTTCCATAGGCTGCTTGAGCCAATCCCCCTTGCTCTTCTTCCACGATACGTTTTCCTATGTTCCAGTAGGCTTTTACCATCGCAGTGTTCACTGTGCGGGCGACTTGATGACGTGCTTGCTGAAGGATTCCTCTTATCTCGGAGAAAAACGGGTTGGAGTCGCTGGATGTTAGTTTGTCAGACATGAAAAATTAGTTGTGAGGCCGATGCTTGAGCTTGTCTACGAGAGCTTTGAGCTCCTTCTCGTCAGCTTGATCAGCCTCGATGGCTTCTTGTTGCTTTCGTTGTTGGTTGAAATCTAGATAGAGCTCGGAAGTTTTCTCTAGCATTTTCTGATGGCTAATGTTGCCTGTATTTTTTAGAAGTGGGAAGCCATTGGAGGTGATGATTTGAGAAACATTGTCCTGCCAATAGCTCATTTTGGTTTCTTGTAGGCTCTTTGCTCGGAGTTCTGCTGTTTCTAGGAAGATGACGACAAGGCGGTTGAGGGTGTCTACTTCATCTTCGGTGAGGTAGTTTTTAGCTACGATGATATCTTGCTTTCGCACCTTCGTGCTTTTCCAAGTGAGTAACCCAAAGTGTTGGTCAGCAGGATTGGCTCGTTCGGTGATGAGCTCTGCGGCGGTTTTTTGAGTAACGGCAAAAATAAGGATATTCTGGACGGTGGCGAAAAACTGGTGGGTGCTACGATCTGTCTTATCATAGTCGTTGCTGAGAGAAAAGAGGTCGCGGACTTTTTGGTAGAAGCGTTTTTCTGAGGCTCGAATCTCGCGGATGCGTTCGAGCATCTCGTCGAAGTGGTCTGGGCGCCCATCTGGGTTCTTCAGCCGCTGATCATCCATCACAAAGCCTTTGATGAGGTATTCTTTCAGCACTGTATTTGCCCAGCGGCGGAATTGCACACCACGGGGGGAGCGGACACGGTAGCCAACGGCTAGGATGGCATCTAGGTTGTAGAGCTTTGTGTTATAATTTTTGCCATCGGCGGCAGTTGTCAAGGATTCCTTGACAGCTGAAATCGGCTCTAATTCTCCCTCCTCAAAAATATTCTTTAGATGCAGAGAAATATTCTGCTTCGTGGCATTGAATAACTCGGCAATTTTCAGCTGACTTAGCCATACGGAATCATTCTCCGCGTGGAGTTGGATCTGGCTCTTGCCGTCTTCTGTGGTGTAAAGAATGAACATGGAGGAAGCGAAGTTTAGGATGAACTGACAGTTTCCTCAGGTAGGATTACTTCGGGAACTCGAAATCTAAATTCTAGTGTAAATTGGCTTAATATTTCTCTAAATAGTTTTTGGTTATCTGGACCCATTTCAGTTGGGTCGAAGAGTGAATACTTTCCGTGACTGAATATGTTCAGCAATCGATCGTATGTTGCCTCGTTTTCTGGATTATTTAAGGCTCCAAGGCAAAAGGAAATATCACTATTTCCGAAGAAGGATGCAGTCTTCTCCATGATACTACGGAGAGCATTGAAATGAAAAGTGTAGAGCTTTCCTTTATTCGCCGCCCTAACCAACTCAGTCAGACTGGCGACATGGTGAAAATAAGGTGCATCAGAAGTGTCTAGTAGCACGTAGGCGTTTTGGTCGGAGCGGTGCAGGTAATATGGGAAATATTTCACTTTACCTTCATCTTTCTTGTTTCGACTCAGGTCGTTAAACATCACGTTGTAAAACAAGGCATGGTGTGTTGAGAAAACGACCTTTAGCGGAGCTGGTTGATTATTCCCATCTTTCTTATTCGCAGCTTTACGAAGCAATTTGGCGAGGTCACAAGCAACGGCGATGGCATTATTGTCGTCCAGTGATGAAATTGGATCGTCGATGTAGATGTATTTTGCCCACGAGTAAGAGACCAGTCCGTCAATGATACGCTCCCAGAGAGCCATAAAAAGGCACCAGATAAAAATGTTTTCTTCGCCTCGAGAAATCTTAATATTTTCGCTATCTCCTTTGCTAAATACTACAGTCCAGTTGTCATAATCGATGTCGAAACCGAAGTCTGCATAACGAGCAAGATAATATGCTATTCTCACATCAAGAGCTAAGTCTTTCAGTCCATCGAAGAACTTTGAATCAGGATTAAGTTTAAGGAAGCGTGTTGTGTTGTGCTCTAGGTCATTGTCCCACTGGAAGAGGTCTTCGGTGAAGGCATTGAAGTAAAGTGTGTCA
>CAYNNY010000100.1:0-10866 GCA_964398555.1 uncultured Verrucomicrobiales bacterium | reverse complement strand
AAGGGGGTCATCCTCTTCCGTTTCTTTTTTTGGGTGCCAGGTCTAGCGGATTATAAAATTCCCCGTCTTTTTTATTGCGCTGGCGGGATAGTCCCCTAGACTTCGGCCACATCATGAAAACTACGTTCCATCTTCTCGCCCTTGCTGTTCTTTCTTTGGCCTTCTCATCTTGCTGTGGATTATTGCCTTGCCCAGGCTCGATGACCGCTCAAAAAGAGGTCACCACTTATCAGGAAGTGCAACGCACTGTTTATGGGGCAAAGACTTCTTATGTGGTAACGGATCGTGTTCCTCACACCCACACAGAGACCGTTAAGCAGTCTTGCCGCAAGTGCGGATCAAGCTACTGTCCTAAGCCTGAGTGCTGCGGCATTGTTAGCAAAAGCGTTCTCGCACGAGCAACCGCTCAAGGAGGAACAGGTGAGCCACAAATCGGTCTTATCCCAACCATGAAGGTTCTCGCACCGTAAGTTCATTCCATTTATCTTTTTTAAGGCCGGACTCTTATTGAGGGTTCGGCCTTTCTATTTTGAGATCCTGAGTTAGCCTCTCAGAGTATGAAATTATTATATGTGATGCTTCCGTTATCGTTATTGCTCTCTTGTAAACAATCTTCTCCGCCGGAAAGTTCTTCGTCGGACGGGGAGTCTCAAACCCAAATTTCCACGGCTGATGAGCTAGAAGATAAGCCAGAGGCTCAGCCTCAGGGAGATGATCGATATTTGGGAATGCCGATCGAGGACGCCAAGGCACTGGCTGAAAAAGAAAAAAGCCCATGCCGGGTCGTTAGCGTGGATGGCCAGTTTGGGATGGTAACGATGGATCATCGGCCCGAGCGGTTAAATTTCACCGTCGTGGATGGGCAGGTGACCAAAGTCACGCGGGGCTAGGGGCTATCACAAATGCCACCGTCTATGTTGAATCCCCTCTAGGGTTAGGGTCTATTATTCAACCTGTGGCACAGGGTGTCGCTAATGCTCAACCCTGTGCTAGGATTGTTCAATCCCGCTGGGATATAAATGCGTTTCAGGCCGTGTTCGCAATCCGTTGCTTTCGATCTCGAAAACTTATGTATAAAAGTCAGGGTGCTGCCCTAGGCTTGTGTTAGTCCGGCCCGTTGGGACTCAAAAGTCACGAGGTTACCTCTTATTCAGGTGCCATTGGACCGCCGCACACGATCGAGCGTGGAACATAAAAAACGGCGGCCTGCATGAGGTCGCCGTTTGTTCAAATGGTATGAAGCCCGTTAGCTCACGATCTGAAGTGGCTTGGTGGTTTTCCACTGACCTCGTGTGAAGTCGGGGAAATCCTGAGGCATTCCGTCCTCGGCAACCGATTTGCGCGAGAGCGGAGTGACCGCTGACCAGAGACAGCCTTCGTAAAGGTTCTGGTCGAGTGGTTGTCCTTTCATGAGGCATTCGATAACTCGGAAGTTCATGATCGCGTCCATGCCGCCGTGGCCACCCATTTTCTTGGCGACGTCTGCCATGCGCACATAGAGTGGGTGGTCAAACTCATCGTAGAAGGCTTTTGAGTCGGTCGACCAACCGTGGTAGTTGGTGTGGTTTTTCTTGCCTGCCAGCTTTTGGAAGAGTGCTTCGGGAAGGCCATCTTCTTTGCCGTAGTCCAGAGCGATGCCGAAGGGGAATCCTTTGCCGGTTCCTTTGGTTCCTTGGATGAGGTTGTGGCGGCTGTAAGGCCGTGGGCTGCTTTCGTCCCACTGCACCATGATGGTGCGTCCCATCATCGTTTTGATGATCGAAGTGCTCATATCGCCACCTTGCGAGAAGTCAATCTTGCGCAGTTTGCTGTCGGGCTTGGCATGTTTGTTCACCCAGAGTTCGTGGTTTTTCGCAGGGGATGAAAAGGAGACGAGTCGACGGAAGGTGTCGTCGGTGCGGCCGATGTTCATATACTGAGCGACGGGGCCGAGGCCGTGAGTCGGGTAGAGGTTGCCGTTTTCTTTGGCCCAGTGGTGGGTGCGCCAGAATCCGGTGCCACGTCCTCTGTCTACGGAGTTCATTTGTCCGCGAAGTTCGTGGATGTAGGCTGCTTCGCCGTGGAGGATTTCACCGAAGATGCCGAGTCGGCACATGTTGAGATACATGAGCTCTTCGCGTCCGTAGTTGACGTTTTCGAGCATCATACAGTGCTTCTGGGTTTTCTCAGAGGTATCGATGAGCTGCCATGTCTCTTTGATCGAGGTGGTCAGTGGCACTTCCACGCAGACGTGAGCGCCGGCATTCATGGAGTCGATCGCCATCGGTGTGTGCCATTCCCAAGGAGTCACCACGTAAACGAGGTCGGGCTTGGTTTCCTTGAGCATCTTTTTGTAGGCATGCTTGTCGCCGTGATAAAGTTTGACCTTCTGGTGGCGTTTGCCTTTGCCGTTGGCGAGGACTTTCTTTTTCGCTTTTTCGCAAAGGTCCTCGTAGAGGTCGCAGATTCCGACGATTTCAGTGCCTTCAAAAGCGGAAACGTGGTTGTAGTGAGTGCCTCCACGGGCACCGCAACCGATGATAGCTACCTTGATCGTTTTGAGTTTGGGTGCGATGAAGCCTCCCATGTATTTGGCTCCCGTAGGGCGGGCGGGGGCGGCGTCGGCAGCTTTGGCGATCATGCTGGCTGCAGCCAGACCTGCGCTTGCGCCACCAATGGTTTTGATGAAGCTGCGTCTAGAATTGTTTTCTGTGTTCATAGGCATGTGATTGCAGTAACGCTTAAACGACCGATGTGCAAAGAGTTATTTAAATTTCAGGGCTTTTGGCAAAAATAACCTCTTAGACATAAACTTGATGCCTGCATGGCCGGGGAGAGGGTATCTAGCTGAATTGTGGTATTTTTATCAAAAAAATGACATGAGGGTTTGACAGGGTGGGGGTGAAAAGTCTTTACTGAGGAAAAGAATACCTCTTTTTCACAAACTACATCAACGATCACCACTACTTCTAATAATTTTATGAGCGAAAACGAAGAATCAAAGCCGATGACGAAAACCTCTGCGGTGCCAATCCGTAAAGAAACCGTACGTGTCACCCTCAAAGCTCCGCCGCAAGGAGTGAAAGGACCCACTGCCCCGCCAGCTCCTTTGACGCCTCCCACGGTGCCTGTGTCAACGCCAGCGCCTATGGCGGCGTCAGCACCGATGGTTCCCACCGAGGCTGTGCCTACGACGCCCAAGCCGCCGGCTCCAGCACCTACGATTCCTCTGAAGACGTCCGCTCCCAGTTCTTCTATGGCACCGGTGCCAGCCCCTACGGTGAGGCTGCAAACCGGCCCCGGCGCAGGACCGCCCACTCAGTTGGCTACGCCAGCCCCCACCGTGCAGCTCAATATGCCTACCGGCGGCGCAGGTTCCGTGCCTCTTGCTGCGGGTCAGGCCAGCCAGCAGTTACCTAAGGCGACTGTGCAGCTGACTCAGACTCAGCCGATGGATAGTTCATCTTCTCTCTCTCAGGCGGCAACCATCCGCACCGCTGACGATGACGATGCCTCTGAATCCGGCGAAGGTGCCGTGGCCGCTCTTTCTGTAGGAACCCTGGTAGCCGCTTTGATTCTTCTCGGAGTGCAGTTGACCACATCGAGCATCTGGGTAGATGGTAAGTGGGGTAGACTCTTTGAGTAAACCACCTTGGCATTCATGGATGTCAGACTTGATCTGACCCGTAAAAAATTTTGAGCCGCTCGTGAAATTTAATTCACGGGCGGCTCTTGACGTACCGGATTGGCGAGGCATATTCCGTGCATGGCTAACGTATACAACGAAGGTAATTTTGAGGCCGAGGTTTTAAACTCGGATAAGCCCGTTCTGGTTGATTTCTGGGCGGAGTGGTGTGGTCCTTGTAAGATGATAGCGCCTCTGATTGATCAGCTCGCCGAGGCCGTAGCCGGCAAGGCAGAGGTCGGTAAAGTTGAAGTGGACACCAATCAAGCTCTGGCAGCGAAGTATGGTGTGCGCTCTATCCCATGTCTTCTTTTCTTTAAAAATGGTGAAGTGGTGGAGACCATCACGGGTGCCAATGTGACTTTGGATCAATTGAAGTCGACTCTCGACGGTCTCGCTTAATCGGCCCGATTCAGTGTTTATCATTCTGGCACGATGAGTTATTGCTCCAGAGTGTTTCATATCATCGCCACGCGGTTTCCTCGGAAGCCCGTGGCTTATTTGTGTGTATTGGCGGTGTGGGGCACTACGCTGTGGTTTCTATCGGCAGGGAACCCCGCCCCGAAGAATGGCCCGGATATTCCACATCTCGATAAAGTGGCCCATTTTTTGTATTTCTCGGCAGGAGGTGCCACCCTGGCGACCTGCGGTTTGGTTTTGTGGCCCGCATTTAAGCGGCTCCAATGGAGGCTGTTGATGGCTGTGACGCTAGTGGGCTCTGTGATCGGGAGGCTGGATGAGTATCATCAGACATTTACGCCTGGGCGTAGTGGAAATGATTATGGCGACTGGCTTGCCGATACTCTAGGGGCTGCGGCAGGGGCTCTTTTTGTTCTATTGATTGTTCTCCCGAGAATCCGTCATCTTGGGGTGAAATCACAAAAGAATTCGGAAAAATCGCAAATTACAGCAAATTCACTTGACTGACGGCTGGCGCGGTGTATTTCTCGCCGCCCGCAAACAACAGTTTTTAAAATTATGGCCAGAGTATGTAGTATCAGAGGTTCCCGAGTCCGTATGGGTGGTAGAATTCACCGTTCCGGATTAGCGAAAAAGAAAGGTGGAATTGGTCGTCACGTGACCAAGGTGGTGAAACGTTCCGTTTCTCCTAACCTCCACACAAAGCGCATTTACGTTCCTGAATTGGATCGTCACATCAAGTTGAAACTCTCCGCGAAAGCGATCAAGACGATCAACAAAAATGGTGCTTACGTCACCTTAAAGAAGGCGGGCCTTATTTAGGCTCCTTTTTTATCTTTTTCTGTCCCTTCTAACCCGAGGGTCGCTCATTGTTTTTTCAAGCGACGGCATCACAGCCGTCGCTTTTTCTCGTCTGCTTTCAGCGCAGGGGAATAATACCCATATTATTTCATCTCTCCTATGGATATTTCTCAGGATCAACACATCCAGTTCTCCGACCTTAGCGCAGTCCCAGCTCTCGATCCGGTGAATGTGGAGGCGCAGGCTGCCAAATTCGAGATGCGGGGCGTGACCTCTGAATCGCGAGCGGCTGACCTCCAGTTGGCCATCATGGCCATTACAATGGTCGACCTCACCACGCTGGAGGGATCTGACACACCTGAGAAGGTGAGGGCGATGTGTGAAAAGGCTCAACGTCCACAAGGGCCTGATGCCTCTGATCCAGCCATCCCGCCTGTGGCCGCCGTTTGTGTCTATCCCACCTTGGTTGGTGTAGCCGCCAGAGCGCTCGAGGGTTCTCCGGTGCGAGTGGCTAGTGTGGCTGCGGCCTTTCCCAGTGGTCAGGCGAGGATCTCTCAAAAAGTCTCGGAGATCGAGTATGCGGTGAGTGAGGGCGCGGATGAAATCGATATCGTGATCTCGCGTGGAAAATTTCTCAGTGGTGAGCATCACGAGGTGTTTGATGAGATTTGCCAATGCCGTGAGGCTTGTGGTGATGCTCATCTGAAGGTGATTCTCGAAACCGGTGAGTTGGAAACTTACGACAATATCCGTCTGGCGAGCGAAATTGCAATGGCGGCAGGGGCTCATTTCATCAAGACCTCGACGGGGAAAATCAGCCCGGCGGCCACATTTCCTGCGACGCTGGTGATGCTGCAGGCCATCGGTGAATTCCACCAACGCACAGGGCGCATGGTGGGCATGAAGCCTGCCGGTGGTGTTCGCACCGCAGATCAGGCGCGCAGGTATCTTAGCATGGTCGAGGATGTATTAGGCTGTGACTGGTTGACTCCTGAATGGTTTCGTTTTGGAGCGAGTTCTCTGCTGAATGATCTGGTAGCTGCATGCCGCGAGGTCTAAGATAAAATTGTTAATCTCTATTGCCTCACACCAAGGCGGGCAGCATCTAAATTTCAGCTTACGATGCAAGCAAGATTTCCAGTAAACTGTACGGCAACTTATATATTGCGTCTAGAAAGCGTGGTAATTAAAACAATAAGATGTCCGTCAATTTATTACTTGCGTTTAGAACGAGGATGCTTAAAATGCTCCTATGAATACGCGCAATGCCGATGAAACCTTGGAGCCGCAGGAGATGAGCCGACTGAAAATGCTGGAGTGTAAGTCTGGGGCGGCGGAGTTGAGGAATGGGCAGATCTGCCGGATGAATGCTCCAATTCGCCGCCGGGTGCTGGGTGGCAGCGATGAGAACTATTGCTACCACGTGATGACGCGGACTTGTGGAGCTGAGCGCATGCTGGAGGCTGAGGATTTGGAGGGATTGAGGATCATTATCCGGAAGTTGGCTCTATTTAGTGGGGTGAAGGTGATGACGTATTGTTTGCTTTCAAATCATTGGCACTTGTTGGTTAAAGTGCCATCGAAGGAGAGGTTTTTACGTCAGTTTGAGGATAGGAAAGGCGAGGAGATTGGCAGCGGAGAAGGCCGCTTGCTTGGGCATTTGGCAACGCTTTATAGTCGGGCTTACATCAACCAATTGAAGCTGGAATTGGCCGATATGCGGGAGCGAGGACTGGAGGAGGCGGCACTGGAGGTGCTGGAAAAATATAAACGCCGATTCTGCGATTTGAGTTTGTATGTGAAGGAGGTGAAAGAACGATTTACCCGCTGGTATAACCGGAAGCATCAACGTGTGGGGACTTTATGGTCGGGTCGGTTTAAGAGTGTGCTGGTGGAAAATGGAGAAGCCTTGCGCACGATGGCAGCTTATATTGATCTTAATCCGGTAAGGGCGGGGATTGTGGAGGACCCGAAGGATTACCGCTGGTGCGGGTATGCTGAGGCGGTGGCAGGGTCTCGGCACGCGCGGCGAGGGTTGTGTATGGTAATGGACAAACCTCAGGACAGCTGGGGGAGAACCGGAGAGGGCCACAGAGAGGGTAGTGGCGCATGGTATCGGTGCTGGCTGATGCTGGATGGGCAGCAGGCAGAAAGGGATCAGGCAACAGAGAGCAACCATGTAAAAGTCCGCAAGGGGATTCCTAAGGAAATAGCGGAGAAGGCACTTGCGCGCGATGGTAAATTAACGGCCGGAGAATGCCTGCTGAGTCATTTAAAATGCCTCACTGAAGGGGCGGCGATTGGCTCAAAAGGCTTTGTTGACGCGCTCTTTGAAAAACATCGGGCGGAATTTGGAGAGCGGAGAAAAACTGGGAGTAAGCCGATGGGAGAAGATTTGGTTGGCTTGTATGCCTTGCAGGGGAAAACGCAAAAAAATATGGGTAGAGCCACGGGGAAAGGAGGGTAAGGAAGCCTGATTCTTCACCAAGGCTTGCACCCTGTAAGCATCTCGTGTAGGAATGCCTGCGTGCGCGCATCACCATCACCCCACTTTTTGACACGAACGCATTTCACTTAGTTTATGAAACGATTTTTTCCCTACTATAAATACCTCCTTGAGGTGAAGTGGCATTTTATGATTGCCGTCTTGGCCGGAGCGATCGGTGGTGTGGTGGCCGGCGCGGGTTTGCCGATGGTGATGAGAGAGGTGTTGCCCGGGGTGTTTAGTGGCGGGGATCGGCATCTGAGTGAACTCATTTTCGCGGCTGCGCTATTACCTGCCTTGTATTTGGTGCAGGGGATTGCCCAGTTTACGAATAGCTACCTCATTAGCTATTGCGGATTTAAAGTGGTTGAGGAAATTCAAGTGAAGGTGTTTGGCTGCATGCAGAAGTTGCCGCTTTCCTTCTTCCATAAAAACAAAACTGGCGATCTCTTGAGCCGTTTGACCGGAGATACCCAACAGATGCGCACGGCCATCGTGGATGTCTCCAATGATATTGTGGTGCAGCCGATGAAGCTGATCGGTGCTATCGGGGCGCTTGTTTACATGTCGATGCAGAACAGTCAGTTTTTTGTATTGTTAGTTTGCTTGGCGACCTTGCCCGCCTGCATTTTTCCTATCCGGATGATCGGTAAAAAGCTCTTCCGCAAGGCCAAGGTGGTCCAAAATCAGGTAGGAGATTTAACGGCATCAATCACCGATGGCTTACAGGCCCCGATGGAGATCCGAGCTTACAATATGCAAGAAAGTGTGATTGCTCGCTTTCGCCAGAAAATTGTCAGCCTCTTTGCAGCCCGGATGAAGGTGGTGAAGTATGATAAGCTGATGACGCCAGTAATTGACTTCATCACGGTTTTAGGCGCGGCGGCAGCGATTGTTTATGCGGGTTATTCAGGGATGGATTTTCAAAAAGATGTCGTGCCCTTACTGACGGCGCTTTATTTGAGTTATGACCCCTTGAAGCGATTGGGTAAAGTCCACACCAAGGTGCAGCGAGCCACAGCATCGTTGGATCGGGTGGAGTATATTCTTCATTATGAAAACAACTTGCCGGATCCTGCGCACCCCGTTTCGTTGGGTGAGGTGAAGGGGAAGGTTGTGTTTGAGGACGTGTCCTTTGCTTACGATAAAGGCCTCGTCCTGAAAGATATCAATGTCTCGGTTCCCGCCGGACAGGTGGTGGCTATCGTCGGACCCAGCGGGGCGGGGAAAAGTTCTTTTGCCGGTTTGATTCCACGTTTTTATGATGTGACCACGGGCAGTATTTCACTCGATGGCCATGATGTGCGGACGGTAAAAAAGTTCGATCTCCGCGAAGCCATTGCCATCGTCGCCCAATCGCCTGTTCTTTTTAACGAGAGCGTGATGGAAAATATCAGGATCGGCCGACCTGTGGCGACCGATGCAGAAGTGATCGAGGCTGCGAAAAAAGCACACGCCCATGCCTTTATCAAAACCCTAGATGGGGATCTTGGATATGAAACCGTGGTCGGTGAGCGGGGTTCCTTGCTTTCGGGTGGACAGCGCCAGCGTATCGCTATCGCCCGGGCATTTCTCAAGGATGCCCCCGTGCTTATTCTCGACGAAGCCACCTCAGCACTCGATAGCGAAAGCGAGGCTGAAATCCAAAAAGCCCTCGAAGGCCTCGTCGTGGGGCGGACCACCTTCATCATCGCCCACCGCTTCAGCACCATCAAGATCGCGGATCGGATCCTCGTCTTTAGCCAAGGTGATCTAGTAGCGGACGGATCGCATGACCAGATCTATCCGACCAACGCCCTCTACCGAGAACTCTACGACCGCCAAAGCGGGTAAGCTACGGTCTAATCAACCCCTCTTGACTCTTCCGTCTCTAGCCGAAGGCTAGCCTACAGACGTTTGTTTAGACTTGACTCCATTGCCATGGCTTGGATAGGTTGGAGACATGGCTGATACAAGAGAGCAAATACTGGAGGCTGCATGGGATCTTTTTGCTGAGAAGGGGTTTGAAGATGTCTCTGTGCGAGATGTAACCAATGCTGCTGGCGTGAATTTGGCCAGTGTTAGCTACCATTTCGGAGGTAAGGATGGGCTGATTCAGGAGGTGGTGAAACGTTGTCTCAATCCTCTCCATGAGTATGGAATTCAGCTGTTGAAAGACGCCGAGCTTCACTATGGCAGTTGCGAGAAGATTCCTATGGAAAAAATCATGACGTGTTGGCTTCGCCCTACCTTGATGCCTGAAGAGTGCGGTGGGCGTTTTGATTTGATTATGCGGCTGACGGCTCGCTACTTGATTGATTCCAGCTATTCAATTCCATTGCCAAGCCTTCGGCTCATGAGTGAGTCGTTTGACGCTTACGTGGCAGCTATCAGTTCGCACGGATACTCTCTCTCCAAGGAGCAAATCATTAAGCAGCTCATCTTTGTAGAAGGGGCCGCTATATATGCCGCAGGAATAGGCGGTGTCATCATGCAGGTTGCCAATGGTCACGGGGAGGATAGCCACAGGGTTGAGCGCGAAAGGGTTCTGGAGGAGGTCGTTGCTTGTGCCATGCTGGGCTTTCAGGGCGAGAAGAGCTGTATAAAGGGGTAGCGCCGTGTCTACCGCGTTGATCGACTTCTTATGAACGATATTCCATTGAAGAAATCATTTCCAAAACAAGTGGATTCTCCCGAGGCCATGATCGCCTTGGGGCGCGAGTTCGGGCGGGAGCTTATCGATGGCAGTATTCTGGCCCTGAGTGGCGGACTGGGCGCTGGAAAAACACATTTCACCAAAGGCCTAGCGGCAGAGCTTGGCTGCACAGGTGAGGTGACCAGCCCCACCTTTACTCTCGCCCACGAATACACCGGTGGCCGCTTGCCCGTGTATCACTTCGATTTTTATCGCATGGATTCGGAGGACGAGGTGCTCCGTATCGGCTGGGACGAATACCTCGATGCCAAAGGCGTCGTCGTCGTCGAGTGGCCGGATAAATTCCCCGATCTATTGCCGCTAGGAACCACTTGGCTAGAATTTAAAATCGACGGCACATCGCGGCAGGTGACGGTAGGCGGGTGACGGGTGTCAGGTGTCGAAAGGTCGGGGAGTGCGATCTGCTTGCTGTCGCTCTGGGGTTAGTCCGGGTTGCGTTCGCCCGCTCACGCTATGCTTGAAACCCAGCCCTCCTCCTCCGTCGGACTGAGGAAGAGAAATGTGCGTTGCCGAGCGTGGTGCGGAGCATAGCGGATGTCGGAGCATAGCGGATGTCAAAGGTCGAGCCGAGTCTCTCATCTGCACATCCTAAAGGGATGACGGACTCTAGCCCAGGGTCAGCGACTCTGGGGCTCGGTAGCGGAACACCCTTCGCCTCCTGAAGGGAGGCCGGAAATCGCGGAGGCTGGTAGTGAGCTTCAATCTTCCATTTTCCATCTTCCATCTTCCATCTTCCATCTTCCATCTTCCATCTTCCATCTTCCATCTTCATCCGATGGATGATCAGCCATAGGCAGCCGA
>CAYNNY010000099.1:0-10890 GCA_964398555.1 uncultured Verrucomicrobiales bacterium | reverse complement strand
GGTGGATGGCGGCCAACTCTTGTAAGGTGGGCTTTAGTTTTTGTGAGATTTGCTTTGATTTCTTTCTTGAGTTTATTTGGGTTTTGAGCGATTAAAGGCACGTCCAAACACACTTAATATTATGGCAGATAAAGAAGACAGAAATACCGAAAATGTAAAAGGCGCTTTCTATGTTGATGCTCAGTGCATCGATTGTGACCTGTGCCGCGAGACAGCACCTGAAAACTTCACCCGCGAGGAAGATGAAGGATATTCTTATGTGAGCAAGCAGCCTGAAAACGACGAGGAGCGTGAGCTTTGTAATGAGGCTATGGAAGGCTGTCCTGTTGAGGCCATCGGTGACGATGGGGAATAACTTTGACCAAAGAGGGCGAAAGAGCCCTCAAGGCCGCCCGCGCCGCCGAGGCCGGGGAACGACGCACGCCAAGCGCGTGCGTCAGCAGTTGTTGACTGAGTGGAGGGGCGGGGTTGATCCGCCTTCCCCGACAAGAAACATCCACCAGCCCGGTGAATTTTTATCAGATTTACTTCAAAGCGTAGGCCTTTCCGAGGGCATCGACGAAGGTCGGCTCAAAGAAAGTTGGGGTGCGGTGGCTGGTGAGTTCGTTTCCAAGCACACTGTGCCCGAGTCGATTCGTGGTGGGGTGCTTGTATTGCGAGTTTTGCAGCCGGCTATGAAATTTCATCTTCAGCAGATGAGTGGAAAATTACTCGCTAATATGCGCCGTGAGCTCGGCGATGGTGTGGTGAAGCAGATCATCTTTAAAATTGGATAAATTATGGTTGAATCACGTATCCATCAATATGAAAACTGGATTTTTGATTGGTCCGGGACTTTAGTTGATGATCTGGCGATGGTGGTGGATGCCACCAATCATGTCATGCAGCATTATGGTAAAGGCAAGATGGGCCGTGACGAATTTAAGCGCCGTTTCCGCCTGCCGTATGCCGGTTTTTATGAAGAGATTCTACCCGGCGTGCCTCTGGAGGAGCTGGAAGATCATTTTCGGGTCGGGTTTGCAGATTCCGCTCAATCAGGTGTGACTTCTCCATTGCTTCCCGCCGCCTTGGAATTCCTGCAATGTCTCCATGCGAGGGATAAGCGGATGTTTATTTTGAGCTCGATGGATGCCGAGGCGTTTAACCTCCATTCCAAGGAGTTAGGGGTGGATCATTTTTTTGAGGCGACTTACGCCGGGATTCTGGATAAGCGTGAACACATTCATAAGATACTCGATACTCATGGCTTGTCTGCGGAGCACACTGTTTTTGTCGGCGATATGACACATGATGTAGAAACCGCTCGTCATGGCTCGGTTTGCGCTATTGCCTTACTCACCGGATATCAAAGCAAAGAGCAACTTTTGCAATCGAATCCCGATTTGCTGGTTGATGATTTGTCGCATGTGCAGCGGATGCTTGAGCAAACTAACTCGTTATGAAAAGTTCTGATCAAATCATCATCCGTGGCCTCGATTTATCCAGCTACGTAGGCGTGCCCGACGAAGAACGTGCCCAGAGCCAGCGGTTGCGTGTGCATGTGACGCTATTTCCGCTGCCTTCGGAGATGCCTCTTGAGGACGATATTGAGAGGACCGTCGACTACTATGCGGTGTCTCTGCGTTTGGAGGCCATCGCCATGGAGAAGCCTCGGAAGTTGATTGAAACCCTAGCCGAGGATATGGCTGCGGCTATACTGGGGGAGTTTTTGGTATCTGCTGTCACTTTGGAAATTGAGAAATACATCCTTCCAAATACGCATCATGTGGGAGTGATGATCAGGAGAGATCGTGGAGATGTGGGTTTATCGTAGTCGCTGAATCTTGGCGAATCAGGGGGAAATAGCAGGTTTCTGAGGCTGACTTTTAGGAGCATTGCTTCGATTGTTGAAATGCGGCTTTGACAGAAGGGGCGATTCTTGTTCATAGTGCTAATCCCTCCCTAGTGGTGGTCATGTAATAATCCCAATATCATGCCCCAAGAAAAATTAGCAGTTGATCCCGATGCCAGCATGGTGCAGCGCGCCAAGGCTGGAGATACCCACGCCTTTGATCAGTTGGTGATGAAATACAGCCGCAAGCTTTATGGGCTTATTTATCACATGACCTCGCATGCCGAGGATTCCAACGACCTGCTGCAAGACACTTTTTCCAAGGCGTATCGATCTTTGCCTAAATTTAGGGAAAAATCGACATTTTACACCTGGATTTACAGCATTGCGGTGAATATGACGTTGAATCATCTTAAAAAGAAAAAACGACGTAGAGGACCTAGTTATGACGATGCCGATTCAGGTATTTTAAATGACCCTGCGTTCATTGATCAGGCATACTTTGCGAATCCACGTCGGAATTCGAACATTCACGAACTTCATCAGGAATTGAACCATGCGCTGCTCAAGTTATCGGATGGTCATCGATCGGTTGTGACCATGTTCGATATTCAGGGTATGCCTCACGCTGAAATCAGCAGGGTTCTCGGGGTTTCTGAAGGCACGGTGAGATCCCGCCTTTACTACGCTCACAAGCAACTTCAAGGGCACTTGAAGGAATTTGAAACTCGGTAGCTTAATTACCGTGCCTGATTTGGACTCAGATTGAAGATTGCCAAAGAGGTATTTTTTTGTTAAGTGACCTCTCCCGAAGGACGCCCAAGCGTCCTTTCTCCGTCTCATACAGATGGGGGAACCACCCTTCATTTATTATATTACATGGGATTTATCGATGCATTTAAACGATGGCGCCTCGCTGAGCAGGGGATGTCGTCTGGTAAAAAACGCCGGACCACCGCAACCAGCGAAAGCGCAGTGGTGAACTCGATGGAACGCAGCATTTGGATCAAATTACTGATTTATCCTATTTATGCAGCTCTCTCCTGTTTGGTGGTCGTTACCTATGACGCTGACGGAGTGTTGTTCGGTGATGATGAGATGCGCCGAGGTTTGGTTTGCTTGATTCTCTCGGTCATTGCGGTGTTTTTCTACCATATTCGTCACAACGCGCAGGTGCGAAATGGCAAGGTGGTGCTTATCTTTGGCGGCATTCTGGTGCATTTGGCTCTGGTGCGCGCGACATTTTGTTTTGTCGATGCCAATGGATGGAATGAGGATTTTAAGCTCTTGCTCGCACCTCTCGCCTTTGCGCCGATGGTGCATTCTGTGCTCTTGGGGCGGCATGCGGGTTTGTTCTCGGCATTGATGGTGAGTCTTTTGGGTTCGATGATGGTGCCAACGAGTGAGATCTTTTCTTTCTTTGTCACTAATTTAGCCGCCGGAGGTGTGGCGGTGGCATTGACTCGGAACGTGCGAAGACGCAGTGATTTATTACGCGCCGGTGTCTATGTCGGGGCTGTGATACTACTTCTGGCCTTAGCCTTTGATAAAATTCAACTCTACCCCTTGCCGACGGGTGAAGGTTTTCCTGAAGAGGGCGGAAAATTAGCGGTGGCACTCTTCGGTGGAGTTCTCACGGGGATGGTGGTCAGCGGCTTACTTCCTATCCTTGAAACGATCTTTACGATCACGACGGATATCAGTTGGCTGGAACTCAGTGATCTGAACCACAAACTTCTACGTAAACTTCAACTTGAAGCACCTGGCACGTATCACCACAGTATGGTGGTGGCGACGTTATCCGAGTCCGCTGCGGAAAAAATTGGAGCGAATGCCTCGATGTGCCGCGTTTGTTCATATTTTCATGATATTGGAAAACTGAGGAAGCCGAATTACTTCATCGAAAACCAGAGCGACATCAACCCGCATGATGATCTAACCCCAACGATGAGCACCATCATCATTATTGCCCATGTGAAAGATGGTGTTGATATGGCGATTAAGCATAAGCTGAATCCTAAAATCATCGAGGTGATTCGTGAGCACCATGGCACATCTGTGATGAGTTATTTTCATCACAAGGCCGTTGAACAGCGGAAAGAGTTCGAGAAGAAAGTTGATAAGGGCTTGGAAAACAAGGATGATATTCCGGATGTCGACGTTAAGAGCTTCCGTTATCCAGGTCCGTGCCCAAGCAGTAGGGAGAGCGGCATTATCAGTCTGGCTGACATCGTAGAAAGTGCGTCACGCTCGTTGAAAAAACCGAGTCCTCAAAGAGTCAATAAATTGGTAAACGAGCTGGTGGTGGCCCGTGTTACAGCTGGGCAAATGGATGATAGTGGTCTGACGATGGGCGATATCAAAGCGATTTGCGCAAGCTTTTCCTCCACATTGAGTAGCATGATGCATACTCGGATCGACTATCCTGAAGAGGATGGGAAAGATGCAAAGGGCAAGAAAGAATCAGCCGTTGAAAAAGTCGAAGTTGTCGAAGTTGTCGAAGAGCTTCCGCCCGATCTCAATCTGGCAGGAAAAAGTCAGGCGACGGCCTAATTGATATCACGAGCTATATGATGAGCACGATGCCAGAGTTGTCGGTCTATTCACATCAGGGCGTGATTGAGCTGTCTGATCAGCTTTTGGGTCGACTTGAGGTGGCTGGACGAGCAGCGATGCCCAAAGTCCTTGCTGTCGCGCTTCGTTCAGCCTCTGTTCTGGCAGATCTCGAAGAGGTAGAAGTGAGTTTTGTTGACGATGAAACCATTGGCGATGTGCATCTGCGTTTTATGGACATTTCAGGCGCTACGGATGTGATCACTTTTGATCATGGCGAAATTCACATCAGCGTGGAAACGGCACAACAGCAGGCTCTTGAGTTTGGCAATTCATTTGAGCGAGAACTGATGCTCTACATCATCCACGGATTGTTGCATCTCGCCGGCTACGAGGACGCTGCTCAGCCGGACCGGGAAAGAATGGATAGCCTGCAGCAGGCTATTTTGGCCGAGGTGTGGCAGTGAGCTTGTCTTCAGCGCCTTTAAATGAACCCCTGATCGGTAAGCACATGATCGAGGTGGATATCGTGAGTGTGGTGCGGAACGGTTTCTCGAATTTGACTTTGTAAGGCGATGCCCACGGTCGTGGCTCTGTCGGATTTCTGGTGCAGGGCGCGGTCGTAGAAGCCACCTCCTTGGCCGAGCCGTGTGTGGTCGCGACCGAAGGCGAGGCCGGGGCAAAGAAATACATCAATGTCAGGGATAGAGATGAGGTCATGCCGTTCAGGGACGGGTTCAAGAATTCCCAGGATGCCAGATACCAGTTCCTCAGGCTGAGCTACATGGTGGAAAGTGAGTATTCCACCCGGATGGCAGAGTGGGTAGGCAAGCTTGGTCTGGGGCAGAAGCTGATGCAGAGCTGTGAGGTTGACCTCCGGGCCGTGTGCTGAAAAGAGGGCGATGGTTTGTGTCTTTCCCGTGGATATCGGTGAGTCGGCAGCGTGGCAAAGGTGCTGGCATATTTTTTTTGAAGCCAGTGCGATATCGGAATGGGGCAGTTCGCGAAGGTGGGCACGGATGTCTTGGCGGATGGCTGATTTTTCTTTCATCGGATTTACGGCTTGCGTGATCTCTTTCTAGGCAAGACAATAGCCGCGATGAATCGCATTATGCAAGGCCTGCTTCTTTCTGTCCTGATGGTTCTCACTGTGCTGCCAGTGCTGGCCAAGGGTGAGCTTCAGGGGGATTACAAATCACCGATGATTAACCGTCGTCTTTTTGGTGATGAATTATCCATGGTGAACAATGAGCGTGACGAGTATGCCACTAATTTGACCGCGTTTGCGGTGAAGACGGTTCAGCAGCAAAAAGGAAGCCAAGCGTCGCTGGACAAGGCCCGAAATTTGCTCGGATTGGCCCTCCACCTTTCTCCAAGAAACAGGAAGAGTGTGGTGGTGAGCAAACAGCTCGCGGAAGGTGTGATGCCTGAGAGCGTTGCTGCCGATTACGGCTCTGAGGTGTTTGCGAAGCTTTTGCTGGCCCGCGGTCAATTATTGGAAAAGCAGAAAGGTGAGTCGAATGCTCTATTGGCCCGTTACTTTATTGCCCTGTCTGCCGCCATGGACCCTCGGAACGAAGACGCTGTGTATGAATCTGAAATACAGCGAATTGATCACGGTGAGCTATCGTGGGCGGTCATGACTGATCCATCTTCCAGTGCTGGCCATTCACCGTAGCTGATTTTTTCTAAAAAAATGTCCCCGATCTCAAACGCATAATGAATCACATTTCGAATACAATAAACAATCCATTTACCCGCCGCAACTGGCTCAGACTTTCTGCGAGTTGCCTTCCTATCCTAGTCGCTCCAGCCCTTGTTGCTGGCGAAAGCACGGGAAGATGGGGTGACGAGTCGAAAGCTGAGTATTCTCTTAAATTGATAGAATGGCTCCGGGAGAATTTTAAGACCCGAAGCAAACAGCTCGAGCAACATACAGGGAAGCCGTTTCATTTGGATTACAAATACCTTGCACCAACGGAGGATCGGAAAAAGCTTCGAATGCTCAAAAAATTCAAAGAAGGAAGATTGTCACGCCGGGCTTCAGAAAAGCATGTCAGTGAATGCCTCACGGAACTTGAACGGATTCGAGTTGCCCTCGCCATGGCTGAGAGTGTTGCGGCTCAATCTTGGAAACCTACTTCCGAGTCGTATGAAGTGAAACAGGGCAGTGTGTTTGGCACGAGTGTTACCGCAGGTCGACTAACTGTCATTTTGGACAATAGTCGAAGCATGACGCCTTACTTGAAAAAGTTACGCAAAGAAATTGCGAAAGATTTCCCGGATGCCTACATCGTTGAAGTGAACGGCTGCCATCTGAATCGTGAGGATAATGTGCCTTGGTTCTATTCATTACCCGCTTACGGCATCAATCCGTTCACTCCGGAGCGTCACATCCCCAAGGTGCCCATGGATTCGCCCTATTCCAAGTTTATTGGTTGGACCCGTGCCTTGCCTAGTGCCATTGATGCCATGGTCGATCTCATGGAAGCGGATGCCATTTATTGGTTCTGTGATTTTGATGACAAAGATAGCGACCGGGTTGTAAAGCGCCTGGCCCGAAAGATATTGGCTAAAAAAATCAAACTCTACACCCACACGGTTGATCATAAGCCGCCGCCGTTAATTTCGCTTCTCGCTAAAAAATCAGGTGGGGCTGCGATAAAAAAACGAATTTGAATGAAAATCAAGAGTGTAGGCGGTTTTTCTTAAGCTTTGCGGGACTTGAGAGAGTAAGCCGGTGTGGTTTTTTTCTGTAAAAATGGGGGCTTGCGGTTGAATCTGATACGTGGCAGGCTGCGTGCGTCATGTGCAAGCTCGGGCCATTTTTACCCCTATCCATCCTCTGTTTGATCTTGGGTGCCTGTGCCTCTGAAACGACCACGACCAATCATAAAGTGAGTAAGGACGCTTGGGGGAATGATCTGCCGTTTAGCATCGGCAAAGACGAGGATGGCAATCCGATGATGAAGTCTGAGAAACGCAGTGGCTTCGAAAATAAAACGAGCAACTTTGCTTCAAACCGAGATTTCGACGGCAATGATTACACTAAAAAATCTTACCGCAAGGATCGTTGGGGAGGGAACACGTCTCACACTCGTAAAAAGTATGAAGGGAATACCAATGCCGACCATTATAAAAAAGAGCCTTGGTATGTAAGGAAGCAGGTGGCCTCTTCCGGAAAACAAGCAACGGCGAGCAATAAGAAGTTCTCGGTGAACCCATTTCGTACCAGCCGCGCAACCGAGCAAAATGCGCGGCGCATTACATCGAAGCAAGACTACAAGGTGAGTAATCGTCGGCAGACTTATAACCAGCCAACTATCACCGACTGGAAAGACCAAAGCACCTTAAGTATCAAGGATACGAACAGTATGCTTGGGCGTTAATGGGAGGCGTTATCGTTAAAACGGGAGCTTGGGCATTTTGCCGCCTTTGCCGAGTAGGCCGCTGAGTCCCTTCATGTCGCCCATGCCTTCCATTCCCTCCATGCCGCCCATTTGCTCCATCATTTGTTTCATCTTGCCTTTGGATCTCATCATCTTACGCATTTGATTGAATTGCTTGATGAAGCGGTTGACTTCGAGGATGGTATTGCCTGAGCCATTGGCAATACGGCGACGGCGTGAGCCTTTGATGAGCTCAGGGCGTCCGCGCTCGCGTGGCGTCATCGAGAGGACGATGGCTTCCATGCGTTTCATTTTCCCTTCGTCAAAGGCGTCGGCTGGGATTTGTTTTTTGATTTTGTTAAAGCCGGGCAGCATGCCGAGTAGTCCATCGAGCGGGCCGAGCTTGCGCAGCATGTTCATCTGGTCGAGAAAGTCATTGAAGTCGAATTTGCCAGACTGAAGCCGCTTGGCGGCGTGCATGGCTTCTTCTTCGTTGATATTTTCAGCGGCAGTTTCCACCATGCTTACCACATCGCCCATGCCGAGAATGCGGCTGGCCATGCGGTCAGGGTGGAAGACTCCAAATTGCTCAAGCTTCTCGCCCTCGCCGATAAATTTGATCGGGCGACCTGTGACTTGACGCATGGAAAGCGCGGCGCCGCCTCGGGCGTCACCATCGAGCTTGGTGAGGATGATACCAGTGATGCCGACGGCTTCGTCAAAGTGTTTGGCCACTGAGACGGCTTGCTGACCCGTCGCGGAGTCGGCGACGAGAAGAGTTTCGTTAGGGTTGATGAAGCGGTGTAGCTCTTTGAGTTCTTGAACGAGCTTTTCATCCATTTCTTGACGACCCGCTGTATCGAAAATGAGAGCTGTGCCTTGTTGGAGCGTAGCCCATTCCAGGGCCTGCTTGGCCACCTTGATGAGGTCTTTTTCGCCGGGCTCCGGAGTGAAACATGGCACGTCGATCTGTCTTGCCAATGTGGCAAGTTGGTCGATCGCGGCGGGGCGATAAAGGTCACAGGCGATGAGCAGGGGGCGGCGGCCTTCCTTTTGTAGGCGCAAGGCAAGTTTGGCGGCCGTGGTGGTTTTACCTGCACCGTTCAGACCACAGAGGAGGATGTAACCTGGGGCGTTAAGATCGAGAGTCTCGGCATCGCCGCCGAGGAGTTGGGTCAGTTCATCGCTAAAGATTTTAACGATTTGCTCGCCGGGTTTAATCGATTTGAAGACATCGACACCCATGGCCTTTTCTTTAACGCGGGCGATGAATTCTTTGGCAACACCAAATTCAACATCCGCTTCGAGCAGCGACAAGCGGATTTCACGCAGGGCATCGGTGATGTTTTTTTCGGAGATTTTCCCGACACCACGAAGGTTCCGGAATGTTTTATCGAGGCTGTCTGATAGAGATGAGAACATGGCTTTTGAGTGAAAAATGAAAATTGAAGAATGAAAAATGCTTTGGATACGAACTGACTACTGACTCCCGACCCCTGACTCCTGCCCCCCGGCTCTCGGCTGGTAGGATGCTTCACGGTTGACTTGAAATGTCCAGGTCATGGGTTTTTGATATTTGGATGCTTTGAGTAATTTCCACTGCACGCTGGCTTCGCAGGTGCGGGAGCGGAGGCGGCGGTTGACTTGCCAGGAGACCGATTGATTCTCCGCATGGTAGAGTGCGGCCACTTTGCCGAATCCCGCCACGCGCATGATGATGGATGCTGGATCTAAGTTTTCTACCTTGGAAAGATCGGCTGAAATGATGGGCATTCTCTGATCGGCCACCGAGCCGGGGAGAGGGGTTACTGGGTGAGGTGTGGATTGGACGATGGCTCCTTGGCTAGCACTGCTGGTGCTGGTGGCTTCGAAGCTGGTGGCGTGCCGGAAGATGTAGTCGTGGGTTCCCAGGATGACGTAGCGGGAGAGTTTTGAGTTAATGGATGTGCTAATTACTTTTCCCGGCAGAACGGTGAACAGGCATTCGTAATTAAGTTCGGAGGCGATGGTGAGCATTTCATCCGCAACATAGCCGCCGGGGTAGGCGTAGCTGGTGACTTTCTGTTTAAACTGAGTTTCGAGTAGTTTTTTGGACCCTCCCATTTCCTGCCGCAAATAAGTGGCAAAAGACACTTCACCTTTTTTTCGTTCGGCTCTGATTTTTGCGGGATAGGGGTGGGAGATCGAGTGACTGCCGATGAAGCACCCATGCTGTTGCATTTCCTGAATCATGGGTGTGGTGAGTGCCGCGCCTCCGCCATCGACGTAATTGGTGTAAAGGAAGACGGTGAACGGGTAGCCGAACTCCTTGAGAATGGGGAAGGCATCGGTGTAGACGGATTTCCATCCATCATCGATGGTGATCAACACGGATTTATCGGCTACTTTTTTGTCGCCACGTTTCCACGCTATGAAATCCTCCATGGTGATGACTTTTAATCCAAGATCCTTGATCGCTTGCATTTGCTTGCGAAACTTTTCGGTCGGGAGTCGCATTTCCGTGGCCTTTTTGGTGGCGGAGAAGTCATGGTAGCCTAGGACGGTGACCCGAATGCCATCGTATGGGATGATGGGGAGGGTTGACCCTTTGGGCGCTTCTTTCGAAGAGGCAGATGCTTTTTCTTCAGATTCGGTCTCGGTGCTGGTTGCCGTGGAGATTAAAACCGACCTGTCGTCGGAATGCGCCTCGGCGCCATCACCCCCGATAGGGTGCGCGATTGCGGAGCCCCATGGGATGAGTGAAAGAATAAAGATGGTGAGGAGTCGGTTCATGAGTCGTTTCATCGGCGGGAAGAACTCAGTATATCGACTTGATCTGAAAAGGAAAGAGTGAGTTCTGAAAAGTAAGCTTCGAGGCGAGAACTCTCCTGTATACATTCTTTGCTCGTGGACGTTTCCTCGACAGTAGTAGTAGAGATAATGATCACCCGAAAATCAATTCCTCTTGTTCAGTTTGGGCTACTTTCTCGACTCTTACCTCATAGTTCGTAAACAAGAGTTCCTGAATTTTACGCGCCTTTGAATTGAGGTTTATTTCTCGTCGAGCGCTGATGGGGGTCGAGTGGTAGCCTTGGAAGAGTTGGCGGGTGAATGGGGTGTCGCTGTTGGATACCGCCC
>CAYNNY010000098.1:0-10911 GCA_964398555.1 uncultured Verrucomicrobiales bacterium | reverse complement strand
GTTTTGACCCCGAAAAGAAAAACAGCAACGGTGACTACGTGAAATATGGGACAGGGCATTTTTTCAGACTCAATTTGAGAAATCATCACATGAGCACTCTTGCAATCGCAGACCCCAAGGACGGAAAGAAAAAAGAGCATGACATGGCCGTTATTGAGCGCAGCGAAGTCGAAGATTTGCGTTATGAGGCTCAAAAAGGAGAAATCACAATGCTTGTATGGGACAGGGCTTGCATCGACTACGATTATTGGTCTGAATTAAAGCGTCAAGGCATTCGTTTCATTACGTTGGAGAAATCAAACAGCGCGGCGTATGTGGTGGCCGACTTACCCTTGGATCGTGAAGATCATCGTAACGAAGGAATTATTTCCGATCAACTCGTAGGAGTGCCCGCCGGAATGATGCTGAGACGGATTGTTTATATCAATCCGGAAGATGGAGAAAAATACACTTACCTGACCAATGAGACTCAACTCCCAGCCTATCAACTTGTTTTGATGTATAAGCTGCGGTGGGATATCGAAAAGGTTTTTTACCAGTTCAAGAGCAAAATGGAAGAGCGTAAATCTTGGGGGAGTTCGCTTGAAACAAAAAAAGCGCATGCTCTATTTGAAAGCATGGCACACAACTTGATGATTCTTTCTGAAGAGGAGATTAAAAAAACGGAAGGGATCTCCGATGAGCTTGAGGAAAAAAAATCGAAAGGCCGAAAGCTGTCTCGACCAGGCAAAAAAAAGAAAATCTTAGCGAGCTTCATCAATTCAATAGTGCTGAGAAGCTCTCACAGGACAATGCGTTTTGTGAGGTGGTTACGCAACATAATCTACGACACGGTTCCTCTGAGTAAAGCCATGGCCAGATTGAAGGTGTTATGGGCCCTAGCAGTTTGTGATTTTCCACACCCATCAAAAACAAAAAACAAGAAGAGGAATAAATTAAGGGCTTAGGGAAAACTCTATTCTGAGAAATTTCAGATCATTTTCAATGGCTAACTGTGCCCGATAAGAACCATCACCGAGATCAATGATTTGATGGGGAGGCAGAGGGGGCCATGTTTCTAAGTCTGTAGATGCATTTACCTCAATGCTGCCGAGTTTTTTCGCTGAGGTGTCTGGTGTGTAGCTGAGAGTGAGTGTTGGTAAACCATTGATCGTTTGCGCTTGGGCGTGGTGTGTGTCGTCCATACTTAGCGGGTTGAGCCCAAGTAGGTATTCTCCAATGCTTGGGATTCCGTCCCCATCTTCATCTGCGGATCTCATCGATGATATTGCCAAGGTTAGTGATGATGGTGTTAATAAATGCCGTGGTAAATACGTCACCTGAAACGGCATTACAAAGTTTTCCATATTGAATTAATATCATTGCCTCCTAGCATGACGACTACGACATCCACTTCGTTGTATTGTTGCGCCATGTTTTTGGTCACAAAAATCACATTGACGAAGCTCGGAGCATGAAAGATGATTTTTTTTAGCACGATGAAATGTGTTGCAATGAGTGATGTGAACGATAAAGCGCAAGAAAGGCAAGGGGAAGGTAAGAGCGGGCAGGATACCTGCTTGTCCTATCTGCAGCTCCGACTTTTACTGACGGCTCTGATGTTTTATACACGCCTGCCTTGCCCTCAATGGGTGGGGTATTCGCAGGAGTTACTGACAAAATCTGTTCGCTATCTTCCGGTGATCGGTTGGCTGGTGGGGGGGGGGACGGCTGGTGTGATGCTGCTGGGCCTTTTGATCTTTCCTCCTGGAATCTCGGTGGCGCTGGCGATGGTGGCGAGCTTATTTCTCACCGGAGCTTTTCACGAAGATGGCTTGGCAGATGTGTGTGATGGTTTTGGAGGTGGGTGGACGCAGGGGGAAATCCTAACGATCATGAAGGATAGCCGGCTAGGCACTTATGGAGCGGTGGCTCTGATTGCGATTCTTGGGATGAAGTTTTTAACATTGGTGGAGATCGTGAGGCTCGTTGCTGACCCAGTGACGTTGTTGGTTCTCATGATGGGGGCGCACGGGATGAGCCGGATGATGGCGATCATTACGATGGTGACTCATAATTACGTGCGCGAAGATGAACTCAGCAAGGCGAAGCCAGTGGTGAAAGATGGGCTGGGCTGGGGAACTCCGTCGTTTCTCTTGGCTGGGGTGTTTGCCTTGCTCCCATTGTTTTTTCTGCCGTGGTTATTTGTTTTGCTTCTTCCTATGGTCATCGCTCAAATAGGGATGGCTCGCTTTTTTCGGAAATGGATCGGTGGTTATACGGGGGATTGTTTGGGGGCTATCCAGCAGGTGACGGAAGTGGTGTTTTATTTTGGAGTGATTGGTTTATGGTCATTTATTTAGTCAGGCACACCACGCCGGATGTGGAAAAAGGCGTGTGTTACGGGCAAGCTGACCTCAAGGTGACTGAGACGTTTGAGGAGGAGGCGGGCGAGGTGAAAACTAGGCTGCGAGATCTAGGAGCCAAGGATGAGGCTCTTTTTTTTAGTAGCCCTTTGCAACGCTGTCACCAGTTAGCCGCCTTTCTGACAGACTCGAGGATCACAACGGACAAACGATTGATGGAGATGGATTTTGGAGAGTGGGAAATGCAGAAATGGAATGATATTGATGAGGTGGCACTTCGGTGCTGGACAGACGATTTTGTCCACGAAGCGTGTCCCGGGGGCGAATCCTATCAGACGTTTTATGCGCGTGTGGTTGGATTTCTTAAAGTGTTAAAGGGGTCGGATGCTGCGGAGGCTGTCATCGTGACTCACGGTGGAGTGATCCGTTCGGTGTTGAGCTACCTTGGAGAAACTACCTTGGAGACAAGTTTTGAGGTGGTGGTTAACTACGGGGCTATATTTAGAGTCGAGATTTGATCTGGGATGCCCTAGGGCGCTGTGGGGCAGGTGTCATCCCTCGGGTGGTTTCCCTAACGGAGGTGGCCGCACTCGGGTTTTCGGTTTTAATCGCGCGAATAAAAATTAGCCTAGGCTAATTTCGGGGTTGACCTTGGTGGCTTGTGGGCGTATTTCCCGTCGCATGTTGAAGAAAGTCATGGTGATTGTGTTGGTGCTGGCCGCTTTGGTGGGTGGTTTGGTAGTGATGTTGAAACAAGTGGGGAGTGAGATGGGCGATGAGATGCCTGAGGGCGCGGTGCTACGCGTGGTGACGACATCGACGATGGTGACGGATATGGTGAAGACGATTGGTGGTGAGCGTGTCTTTGTGCACGGCATCATGGGACCTGGAGTGGACCCGCATAGTTATCAGGTGGTTTCGAGTGATTCCGTGGCTTTGAGAAAAGCGGATCTTGTTTTTTACAGCGGCTTGCACTTGGAGGGCAAGATGCAGGATGCTTTGGATAAGCGGGCCGAAAAGCAGCATGATGCTTTTGCGGTGACCGATGGCATTCCCGAGGGGGAATTACTCAAGCCGCAGGACCAGTTTGCTGGGTATCACGACCCTCACGTCTGGGGGGACCCTTCGATTTGGGTGCATTGCATCGATGTCGTGGTCAAGGAGCTATCGGCGGCTGATCCCGAGGGCGCTGAGGGTTACAAGCAACGAGCCGATGCGTATCGGGATGAATTGCTTGCGTTGCATGCATGGGTGCTGAAACGTGTTGCTGAGGTGCCTGAGTCCCAGCGGGTTTTGGTGACTAGTCACGATGCCTTTTTCTACTTTGGCAAGGCGTTCGGTTTTGAAGTGCGAGGGTTGCAGGGCGTTTCCACCAACTCAGAGTCCGGGCTCAAGGATCGGTCTGAGCTGGTTGAATTCATTAAAAGCCGTGAGCTGAAGATGATTTTTCCTGAGTCGAGCGTGAACGCCAAGGGCATCAAGGCCGTGGCTAGCGAAGCCGGTGTAGGCGTGAGTGAGCATGAACTTTTCTCCGATGCCATGGGTGATCCTGACGATACCGTGGAGCTGCATGGCGAGACCTATGATAAGGGCCGCTACACCGGCATGATCAAGCACAACGTCAACACGGTGGTTGATGGCTTGAAGTAGGGGAGGGGGGAGCTGCACCCTGCCCTTTATTTTCCGAGAGCTTTGGCTTGGGAAGCTTGCGCTCCTAATCACGGCCGATGACGCTCATGTTGTATTTGAGGCGCTGGTTGTTCGCCCAGTGTTCGCCTTACGATAGGACAGGCGACCTCCTATTCAGAATTTCGAAAGGTTTTTGAATCTCTTGCTCATTGCTCAAATCACATCGGCTTGGCTTGGCTTGGCTTATGTTACAAATAGCCAATGAACAAAGAGGTCGAACAATAAAGGATGGGCTACATTTTACGTTGGCATAAAACTCATGAAAGCTATTGATGTATTGATTAGGGTGATGGTTTGCTTTTGATAATCGATTTTGCATCGGTCTTGAAATCTGTATATCCTACCCGCATGTCAGATACTAAAGCGCTCTTGTCATCGTCTCGGTTGTTGTCTCTTGTCGGCTCTCAATCGGGAGATGCTGCGGATGATGCTTATCAGCATATCGTCAGACGAATCGAGCAGGCTGAGGTGAGTGTGGAAATTCACATGTATGTTTGGCGGGCTGATGCCGTGGGGTATCTGATTGGTCAGGCTGTTTATGATGCCGCTGAGCGAGGGGTGAAGGTGAAGATTCTTAAGGACCGGGGGGCGGTGCTTTTTGAGAGCCAGGAGTCCAATAGGAAGCCGTTTTTTAAAACTCCTCGGGCGTTTAGTAAACGCGTGCTGCAGCGGGGGCTCGGATTGACATTCCCGTCTTCTTTGGTCGAAGACGACTGGGATCAGTCTTTAGGAGATAAGTTGATGGATCATCCTAACGTGGATTTTGTGTGGGTATCGCCAACCCATACGAAGTATTATTGTATCGATGAAACTTACTTGATTACGGGGAGTCTTAATTTGGAAGAGAGGCACCGTGGATATCACGATGTGATGGTGGAATTGACCGGAATGATTTCGTCTTTCCGTGAAATGCAGGGAAATCTAGACTGTAAGCCCCCGTTATTGGGGGGAGATCTATGTATTTTGATGAATGATACTGAGAAGAAGGTTTTTGCGATTAAGTCGGCTGTGCTGGATTTGATCGATGGGGCACATGAAAAAATTCACATCGAGATGGCTTATTTGGGTGACGAGGACGTGACTCATGCATTGATTGCTGCTGGGGAGCGGGGCGTGAAGCTCAGCATCCTTTTCTCTGAAAAGTCGAATATTGGCAATGATGTGAATTATCATGTGCTGCGAACTTTGATGAAGCGATCCGGTATCGAGGTTCGTCTTTCGTCGAAGATGATCCACTCGAAAGTGATGGTTGTCGATGATCGGAAGGTGCTGATGGGGTCGGCTAACTTTTCTGTGTTTTCGATGCAGCGGGCTGGAGAGTTGTGTTTCATTGTCGAAGATCCCACGTTTGTTGATCAGGTTCTTTGCGTGTTAGGGGAGCGGTGGTGCATGGGGCTGCCTGTTGACAAGGTGGGTGATTTACCCCATTACTGGCGCACGCTGGCTCGGCTGCAGCAGTGGCATCAGAGAACAAGTCGGCATCAGTAGGCGCTTGGATTTCACTTTAAAAATTATGCTTAGATTTTCCAATACTCCTTTTGTGTTTAAAGAAGCAAAGCCCAACCGTTGGGTTTATGGGATGGCGATGTGGGTGAACCGTGTGATTGCCTTACCGGGGCATCGACATCGGATCAAATCCATGGAACTCAGTGGTTGTGATCGGTTGATGCCGCTTTTGAATGATCCTGATGTCCGACTGATCTTTGTCGCGAATCACTCGACTCATAGTGATGTGGAAGTCTTGATGGAGGCGCAGAGACAATGCGGTATTTGGGGCGCCTACATGGCGGCGCATGAGGTGTTTACTAGGAATCGATTTCAATCTTGGGTGATGCAGCGAGTAGGTGCATTTTCAGTGAATCGGGAAAATGTGAATCGGCAATCGATCAAGGAGGGGGTGAGGATGGTGCGTGATCATCGTTGTAGCTTAACTCTATTTCCTGAGGGTAATGTGGCATTTACCAACGAGCAGGTAATGCCATTTCTTGATGGGGCTTCATTCATGGCGATCAAGGCTCAGAAGAGTTTGGCGGGGGTGGCCAAGGTGCTGGTGATTCCGACGTCGATTCGGCTCACTCATATTGAAGATATACGTGACTTACTCAAGATGCAGTTGGAGTCGCTGCTGAGGCAGTTGGCGGATGAAGGGATCGAGGTGAAGGTGGATGAGGATGCTCCATTTCACCAACAGATAGAAATGCTGGCCTATGCAATCCTATGTAGGGGGCTGAAGCGGAGAGACTATGATGTTCCCGACGATGATGGGGCAGGCTGGCGGGACAATCCGGATGTGATGATGGAGAAGGTGATCGAAATGATCTTGTCGGGACTTGAGCGAGAGATGGGAAATGCGGCCAAAGGAAATCATAGTGATCGGGCTCGAGTCGTGCGATCCCAACTTTCTAAAATGCGATTGGAGGATGATGTGGATATAGAAAAAATTCAACATTGGGACGATCAGAGTATCTTACTGCTGCGTGTGCAGACCTACGGCGCAAGCTACTTGCGGGATTGTCCGAGCATTGATCGATGTAGTGAGACGCTGGAGAAGTTACGGGAGGATTTTGAGGAGATCCTCATCCGTCCGGTGTCGCCTCGCCATGCGCATGTGCATTTTGGTGCGCCGATCGTAATTGATGGTAAGCGTGTTGCTGAGCTGACTTCGGAGCTGGAAGCCGCCGTCAATAGCGGGTTTTCAGAGTATTCGAGTTCTTACGCCGGGGGTGAAATGATGGATTGAATGGGCTGAGGTGGTTACAAACGCGGATTTAAATTAATCGAGATTCCATCTTGCCATGACCGCACGAGTTCTGCGAGTATGAATTCATGCCAGTTCAAGGATCGATTGAAAAATACCGCATTAGTAACAAGGGGAGGGTTAAGCTCTCAGATTACCCCACCGATGATAAGTCCCTTTTTGGTCAAGGAGGAAAGGAGGATTCGTATCCTTTTCTCGATCAGCTCAGGAATGAGCTTCATGAGCTACAGACGCTTCTGTATGCCGAGAGTAAAAAGCGAATTCTCGTCATTATCCAGGCGATGGATACGGGGGGGAAAGACGGCTGTGTGAAAAGCGTCTTCTCGCGTGTCGATCCTCAGGGGATCCATGTGGAGTCGTTTAAAAAACCCTCCGAGGACGAGCTTGCTTACGACTTCCTCCGGAGGATGCACTTGAAGGTGCCTCGCAATGGCCAAATCGTTGTTTTTAATCGGAGTCACTATGAGGATATTATAGCGGTTAGGGTGAAAGATATTTATCCGAAGTCGGTGTGGAAGCCGCGCTATGAGCATATTCTTAATTTTGAAAAAATGCTAACGGATGAAGGAACGACGATCATCAAGCTTTACCTGCATATTTCTAAAGAAGAGCAGAGAAAACGACTGCAAGCCCGGCTGGATAACCCCGCCAAGCACTGGAAGTTTAACCCGGAAGACCTCAAGGATCGCGCACGTTGGGATGACTTTATGGAAGTTTACGAAGATGTGATTGAAAAAACAGGCACGGAATATGCGCCGTGGCACATCATTCCTTCCGACCGGAAGTGGTATCGTAATCTTGTGGTGGCCCGCATTATGGTGGATACGCTGAAGGGCTTGGATATGAAATTCCCCATTTCCGATTGGTTGGCCGAGGATATTAGCATTGATTAAATGGCCGAAGCTCCGGAGCTATGTCTGATTGACAGAGTCGGGCGATTAAGCTACTTTCAGCGCACATCCCTTGCCGCTGAAATGTCGATATCGATCCGTAAATTTTTTGTTTTAGTGACCTGCATTTGTGGCTTTGCTGCACTTGCTGGTTGTGTGAACCAACAGGCCCCGAAGCCGTGGATTGGGTCATTGAGGAATGAGATGAGCTATCTCGGGGCGAGGAACTGGGTGGTGATTGCTGAAGCGGCTTTCCCGATTCAGAGTCGGAGCGGGCTGCGAGTTCTCAAGCTCGATGCCGATATTCCCGAGGTGCTGGAAGGTGTCGAGCAGGTGATTGAGGAAAAGCATCACGTCAAGCCGCGTGTCTATGTGGCCGCTGAGCTGGAAAATGTGCCTTATGACTATGCTCCGGGTGTGCGCAACTATAAGAAAAAGCTGCACGAATCATTGAGCGGTCGGGAGACGGTGCGGCTGGATAACAGCATGTTGCTTCGCCTGATGGGCGATGCCAACAAATCTTACCGTGTTCTCGTGATTAAAACCCGCACCGCGATTCCTTATTCCACCGTGTTTATTGAGCTTGGCAGTGGCTACTGGGATGCCGAGTCTGAAGCCGCTCTCCGCACCAGCATGGAGAAGAAGCGGTAGGCTTGGCTTCTTTTAAAACTGAACACTCTCAACTGATAACTCTAAGAATATGGCCGCGCCTAAAAAAATTGATGAAGCTCTGATGCTGGAGCGTGAAGAAGCCTGGGTGGGCGATGCTGTGCTTGCGCTCTACATGCGTAAACTGATCTTGAAGGAACAGGGGGTGATGGACGGCGAAATGTTTGTGCGCTGCACTTCCAACGATTTTCTCCGCAACATCGGTAATCCCACCTCTGTGGAAGCTCAAATCGGCCGTGTCTATGAGGAGTTTGGTCTGCAGGAGGCGTTTGATTGGATGGAGCATCAGCTCCTGCCTGTTTTCCGGATGCAGGAGAAAAACCATCAGCATCGCATCGCCCAGGGGGGCAAGCGGAAGAAGAAACGGTAGACGGGGGTCAGGTATCAGGTATCAGGTGTCAGTTCTCCTTAACTCGTAATCCGTTGCCCTTGTTCGGCGGCTTTGGCGGCTTTGAGGATGTTTTTCTCTCCCATGTGTGGTCCGAGGATCTGGAGTCCGACGGGAAGTTGGGTCCCTGTTTCGGAGGCTACCGTTCCGCAGGGCACGCTGATGCCACAGATGCCGGCGAGGTTGGCTGAGATGGTGTAGATGTCGGCGAGGTATTGCTGCAGCGGGTCATCTTTGTCAGCTCCTAAGAGTGGGGCTGGAGATGGGGTCACTGGCGACAGGATGGCATCGACATTTTGGTAGGCCTTTTGGAAATCCTGACGGATCAGGGTGCGGACTTTTTGGGCGCGGTTGTAGTAGGCATCGTAGTAGCCGGAGGAGAGCACGTAGGTGCCGAGAATGATGCGGCGTTTGACCTCGGGGCCAAATCCTTGCTCGCGGCTGCGTCGGTAAACATCGAGCACGTCTTCGGGTTTTTCGATACGGTTGCCGTAGCGCACGCCATCAAAGCGGGAGAGGTTGGATGATGCTTCAGCCGTGGCGATGATGTAGTAGGTGGCAATGGCATACTCGGTGTGGGGGAGGGAGATCTCGACGATTTCAGCGCCTTGAGATTCGAGGCCCGCGATGGCTTTTTCAACGGTTTCGCGCACGGCGGGGGCGATGCCTTCACCGAAGTATTCTTTGGGCAGTCCGAGCTTCATTCCTTTGACTCCATCGTTGAGGCCTTGGGTGAAATCGGGCACATCCTCGTTGAGGCATGTGGCGTCCTGGATGTCGTAGCCAGAGATGGCATTGAGCATGAGGGCGGCGTCTTCTACGTTGTTGGTGAGGGGGCCGATCTGATCGAGCGATGAAGCAAAGGCAACGAGGCCATAGCGGGAAACCCGACCGTAGGAGGGCTTGAGTCCGACCACGCCACAGTGGCTGGCGGGCTGGCGGATTGAGCCTCCAGTATCGGAGCCTAGGGCTGCAATGGCGGTGTGTGATGCCACGGCTGCGGCAGATCCTCCGGATGAGCCGCCGGGTGAGCGGGTGGTGTCGTGTGGGTTGGTGGTTTTTCCTAGAGCTGAGCTTTCGGTTGTCGAACCCATGGCAAATTCATCCATGTTGGCGCGGCCAAAGGGCACGGCGCCGGCCTCGCGGAGTTTACGGATGACGGTGGCGTCGTAGGGTGACTCGTAGGCGTTATCGAGAATCTTGGAGGCGCAGGAGCACGGTTGGCCTTTGACGTTGATATTGTCTTTGATCGCAATCGGGATACCTCCCAGTGGCTTGCTGAGATCTGCGGCGTTGGCTTCCGCTTTGGCCGTTTCAAGATCGTTTGAGAGGTAGGCGCCGATGTCGCCATTTTTGGCGGCGATGGAGTCGGCAAGGGAGTCGAGAATGTCACTGGGCTGGATATCGCCGCTGGTGAGTTTCGCCCGCAGGCTGGTGATGCTTTCTGTGGAAAGGGACATGGTGGAGTTAGTATTGAGTATTCAGTTTGAAGTATTCAGAACTTCGGGTCTCTTGATTCTTGAATCTCAAAAATCAGGCGTCGACGACTTTGGGCATGCGGATTTGGCCGAGGGCTTTGTCCGGGGCGTTGCGGAGGAGGTCGGCTTGCTCCAGGCCGGGGCGGGAGCCATCTTTTCGGAGTCGGTCGAAGACAGGGGATGCGTGAGCGGTGGGTTCAATACCTTCCACATCCACGCTTTTTAGCTTCTCGATGTAGCCTAAGACAGACTCGAGTTGCCCTTGGAATACGCTGCATTCCTCATCGCTGAGATCGATCCGTGCTAGGTCCGCGATGTGGCGGACGTCCATGTGCTCACTGCTCATGCGGGGAACCTGCATGGTTGCGGGCAAATGATCAAGTCTGGATTCAAGCCAGCTTGCGCAAAAGCTTGAGGGACTCTCTTGAGTAACTTAGCCATTTGTCCGCCGTAGCCTTGGAGAAGGAGGAAGCTCGCCGCGTGACCGGCTGTTGGTGGGGCTCGAGGCGAGGAACGAGGGGTGAGTTTGATCAGCATCCGCGATAGCGGCTAGTCTTTGCTGGGTCGCATAATTAATGTGTCCCATAGTTTTTTGAGCGCCATAAGCGCGAACCGGAAGCCGTGGGGAGCGTGCATCTTTCCTGCCCCCAAGGCAGGTGTGATGCGTGGTGCGGAGCTGACATGAAACTTGCGA
>CAYNNY010000097.1:7807-11079 GCA_964398555.1 uncultured Verrucomicrobiales bacterium | reverse complement strand
TCAACTTCTCACTTTCCTCGCTTGCACTCTTTTGGATACAGGGTATTGATTTTGCCGATGAAAAAATACGCAATTATACTCATTACCTTGCTTACCGCTTGTTGTGTGGCTAAAAAAGAACTTAAAGAAGAAGCCCCAGCTGTAGTTGAAGACATCAAGATTGTCATGACCACTAGCAAAGGGGATATTGAGGCGACTCTCAACGCCTCGAAGGCCCCGATGACGGTGGCTAATTTCCTCAACCTCGCCAAGCGTGGGTATTATAATAATTTGACCTTTCACCGCGTGATTCCGAACTTCATGATTCAGGGTGGTGATCCTCTTGGCTCGGGCACAGGAGGGCCGGGTTATCAATTTGATAATGAAATTGACCCTTCTCTGAAGCACGATGGACCTGGCATTTTCTCCATGGCCAATGCTGGGCCTGGGACCAACGGCTCCCAGTTCTTTATTACTCATGGAGCAACTCCTCACCTTAATGGTAAGCACACGGTGTTTGGTAAGGTCACTAAGGGGCAGGATGTGGTCAATTCCATTGCTAAAGGTGACAGCATCAAGAGCATCAAGATCCTCGGCTCTACGGATGCTTTGTTTGCCGCGCAAAAGGCGAATATTATGAAGTGGAATTCTGTTCTCGATGCTAAGAAGTAATTTAATTTTTCATCCTATTATCGAGCACCCATGGCCATTGCCCAAAACACCATCGCCTTAGTCTTTGATTACGATCAGACACTGAGCCCGAGCTACATGCAGGACGATGTGATTTTTCCTGAGTTCGGGATTAATCCCACCTCCTTTTGGAAAAAATGCAATGCGCTGGTGACAGAGCAGGATTGGGACGGTGAACTGGCCTACATGCAGTGCTTGCTCGATTATCTGGCGATGGATCAGGTGACCAATGAGCGGTTGCGCGAGTTGGGCGCGAATCTGTCGTTTTTTCCTGGTGTGGCAGATGTCTTTGATGAGCTGCGTTCCCGCTGTCTCACTCCGGCGCATTTGGCGCAGGATATTAGCATTGAGTATTACATCGTTTCTTCCGGTTTGAAGGCGCTGCTAGATGGCTGTAGCATCAGCGATAAGTTTCATGCCATTTACGGCTGTGAGTTTGGTGAAGATGGGCAAGGGAATATTCGTTTTGCGAAACGCACGATTTCCCACACCACAAAAACTCAGTTTCTTTTCCGGATCAATAAAGGTTTGCTAGATCTCTCCGAGGACGTGAATGATCATCTTGCCCCGGATCTGCGGCCGATTCCTTTCGAAAATATGATCTACGTCGGCGATGGCCCTACCGATGTGCCATGCTTCACGGTGATGCGCAAAAACGGAGGCAATGCCATCGCTGTGTATAATCCTGAGGACTCAAGTAAAAAGAGCTTTAGGAAATGTTATCAGCTCTGTGCTAAGGCGGACCGCGTCCGGCATATTGCTCCGGCTGACTATCGGGAGGGAAGTCACCTTCGTCTACTCATGGAGGAAATGGTTAGTGAAGTGGCCGACCGTATTTTGCGCAAACGCACGGATGAAATCCAAGGCGGCACCGTCGCCGCCCCTCAGTTCTAGCGTTTTTCTATCTTACTTCTTCTATCTTACTTCTTCAATCTTCATGCAACACATTCACTTTATAGGTATCTGCGGAACGGCGATGGGCTCGGTTGCCGCAGCCATGCACGCTAAAGGATTTACCGTCACCGGTTCTGATGAAAATGTTTACCCACCCATGTCCACCTTTCTTGAAGATCAGGGGGTGAAAATCTTTCCCGGATTCAAAGCGGGGAATATCCCGGAGAGTGCCGAGGTTATCGTTATTGGCAATGCCATCAGTCGGGGGAACGAGGAGGCTGAGGCGGCGCTCGACCGCAAGCTTCTCTACGTCTCCCTTCCTGAAATTCTTAAAGAGCACTTCCTGCGCGGGCACCGGAATCTGGTGGTCAGTGGGACCCATGGAAAAACGACAACGAGCTCGATGTTAGCTTGGATTTTAAAATCGGCAGGTGCGGATCCTAGCCACATGATTGGCGGTATCCCGCGTAATCTCGGTAAGGGGGCGGCTTTTACAGATTCTGAGTTTGTTGTGCTGGAGGGGGATGAATACGACACGGCATTTTTTGATAAACGATCGAAGTTTTTGCACTATCTTCCCGAGGTGGTGATCGTCAATAACATCGAGTTTGATCATGCGGATATCTATGACTCGTTGGATGAGATTAAGCTTACCTTCAAGCGCCTTCTAAACATTGTGCCGCGTAATGGCGTTGCCTTTGTGAATGGTGATTGTGTTAGTAGCATGGAGGTTTCCCAGGGTGCGCCCGCTCCTGTGAAAACCGTGGGCATGGGTGCGCATTGTGATCTCCGGATTACGAAAATTGACTATCGCCCGGAGGGTACATCGTTTACCATTGATGGAGAAAATTACACACTGCCGATGGCGGGTGAGTTTAATGTTCGCAATGCGGCGATGGCTGTTTGTGCAGCCAGATTCTCTGGGTTTTCTGCCGATCAAATTCGTGAGGGGTTGATGAGCTTTGAGGGGATAGCTCGCAGGCAGGAGGTGCGTGGTGTGGCTGGTGGCGTCCGGGTAATTGATGACTTTGCTCATCACCCTACGGCGATTGGTCTGGCGGTGGATAGTTTACGTCAGCAGTATCCGGACTCACGGCTCTGGGTGATTTTTGAGCCTCGTTCGAACACGACTCGGCGTAATGTGTTTCAAAAAGAGCTGGCCGATGCGTTGGCGAAAGCGGACTTTGCCGTGATGCCATCGATCCCCGATCTGGAAAAGGTGCCGGAGGCCGATCGCTTGGATCCTCAAATGCTCATTGCCGATATCACAGCCCAAGGCACTCCGAGTTGGTATTGTGAGGGCGAGGGCGGCGGTGATCAATCTGTGGATAAAATTGTCGATCTTGTGGCTTCAAAATGCCAGGAAGGTGATACCATAGCCGTGCTCAGTAATGGTGGCTTTGGTGGCATTCATCAGAAATTGCTCGATCGGCTAGCGGAGTAGACCATGCTTTCGAATTGGAGGCTGTAATCGATAAATCTGCCCATTCCGCATCGCTGCGGTTTCCGACTAAAATTCCGACATCACCAATCGACTCAAAGTTTTTTTTTCTGAGGTTTTATCAGCATCGCTTGCCCACGGGAACTCATTTTAGTGCCATTCTAAGCAATCGTATTCACTTAAGTTTCCGTTAAGTTGCCGGACAACTTAACGGGACAACTTAACGCTAAGAAACAGTATGTGATTAAGTGACCCTATTAAGTTGACT
>CAYNNY010000097.1:0-7707 GCA_964398555.1 uncultured Verrucomicrobiales bacterium | reverse complement strand
GGACAACTTAACGCTAAGAAACAGTATGTGATTAAGTGACCCTATTAAGTTGACTGACAACTTGAGGCGTCCACTTAATCGTTGTTGGTTGGGCGAGGGCGCTTTTTTTGATGAACAGTTGTAAGCCCCATGGCATCCATGTAGAATCATTCCGTGCGGCAGCTTGAGTTTATATTTTCCCGGAGAAAGAAACCTGAACCGGTGATTGTGATGGAGGTTGAGAAGCCTCGGGTGAAACTGGGAAGTGATCGGGATTTGACGGCGCAGTGTGTGGAGTCTTTGCAAGTTCTTGGACTGGATGCGCTGGCGAGCCAGGTGGTGGTGGAGTGGAACCCCCGGATGCGCACCACGGCAGGGAGGGCATTTTGGCCGTGTGCCAGGATTGAGCTGAATCCCAAACTTCGTGAGCTGGCACCCGAGGAGGTGCAGCCTACTTTACTTCATGAGCTTGCCCATCTTGTCGCCTACGCGCGGGCGGGTCGGCGGAGGATCAAGGCGCATGGCGCGGAGTGGCAGCAGGCCTGTGTGGATCTGGGTATTCCCGGCGAGCGAGCGACTCATTCGCTGCCGCTGCCGGGGCGAACGATGAAGCGGAACTGGCGCTACGAGTGCCCCGTCTGTGGTGAAGGATTTGACCGAGTGCGGAAGATGAAACGCCGCGCGGCATGCTACACCTGCTGTCGGGATATGAATGGCGGGTATTTCCACGCCAAATTTAAGTTGGTGGGAAAGCGGATTGAGCCTGTTTAAGTTTGCCGGAGGCCACCTTAAGACGCGGCGCGTTTTTCTTTTGCCTCCATTTGTAATTTTAGCCATTTCTCGACCCAGAGCGGGGCGAAGGGGATGAGGGAGGCGAGAAAGATGAGTGCGGCGGGTTTGATACTCCATTTTTCTGAGAGCATAGCATTGAGCAGGGCCGCGCAAAAGAGAATGAAGAGTCCACCGTGAATCCAGCCCATGTAGGTGACAATCAGGGGCTCTCCTAGAATTCTTTTCAACGGCATGGCGATGCCGAGTAGAATGAGGTAGGAAAGGGCTTCGGTGAGGCTGATGATGCGGAGTCTGCCAAGGGCGGTGCTGAACATGGGCAGGGTGATAGTTTTTTTCGACTGCGTTGACAAGGATTACAGGATTTTTCTCAGAGACGCGGCGTTGTTGTCTTTTCGGGCTTTTCATCGGGGTCGATGTCTTTCATGATCACAAGTATGCAAGTGACACTCAAGCACCTCTTTATTTCTCCGGGACACAATTACTACGGTCGCCATGGTATGGGATCGATGGATTACGATATCCACGAGGTGGATCACCTCGACTGTGTGGCGGGGCGCGGCGTGACCGATGATCGGTTTTTTGATTACGAGGAAGATTATAAAGGCCAAATCACCCTGTTTGACTGGGCGGTGCATGAGCAGGTGCGGGATGATATCGTCAAAGGCGATCTTCATCCCCGAGCCTTCCGCCGTAATGTGGTGGTTCAGGGAGTGGATCTCAACACGCTGATCAACAAGAGGTTTCGGCTGGGTGAAATCGAGCTGACCGGCTCTTGCGAATGCAAGCCGTGTTACTGGATGGACGAAGCATGCGCTCCGGGCACATTCGAGTTTCTCAAAGGAGTGGGGGGGCTGCGGGCGCGGATTGTGAAAGGTGGGACCTTACCGATTGGGAAATGTGAACTAGAGATTCTGGAAGAACTCGCCCCACGCCCAGAAGACCACGCCTCCTCGAAAAAAGATTAAGTGCGGGTTACTGGCCTTAGTCCAGAAAGTTAGGTAGCCAGAGTGAGATCTCTGGAATGTAGGTGATGAGGAGGAGGGCGATAATCATCGCGATGTAGAATGGGATCATCGCGCGTGAGACTTTCGCGATGTTTCCTTTGCCCACACTGCATCCGACAAAGAGGCAGGTGCCCACGGGCGGGGTGCAGAGCCCGATGCAGAGGTTCGTGATCATGATGATGCCGAAGTGCACGGGATCGATCCCCAGAGCGGCGGTGACCGGCGCAAGGATGGGGGTGAAAATCAGCACCGCTGGGGTCATGTCCATGAAGATGCCTACGATGAGAAGGAGGATGTTGATGGCGAGAATAATGACAATCGGGTTATCGCTGAGTCCCATCAGGGCGGCGCTACAGAGCTGAGGGATCTGCTCGGAGGTGAGAAACTGACTCATTGCCCGGCTGGATGCCACGAGTAGCAATACGATGGCTGAAGTTTTCACGGCCCGATACATCAGAGGTTTGAGATCTTTGATTTTAACCTCACGGAAGAGGACGACGGCGAGGAGAAATGACCAAACCACCGCGATGGCTGAGGCCTCTGTGGGAGTGAACCATCCTTTGAGAATCCCCCCGAGAACGACGACGACGAGGGTCAGGCTGGGAAGGGCCTTGAGTCCACTCCAGATTACGCTTTCGGTTTGAGACTCCATGCCGCCGATGCCTCGTTTTTTACTGATGAAAAAGCTAATGACCATGAGCATGATACCCACAAGAACTCCGGGCATGATGCCGGCGAGAAAAAGTCGGTCGATGGAAAGTCCGCCCATGGTGACAGCGTAAACAATCATCACATTGCTGGGAGGAATGAGCAATCCCGTGGTGGCGGAGCAGGTGGTGAGCGCGATGTTGAAATCACGATCATATCCCTTGCGGTTCATTTCGGGAATCAGAGTGCCACCGATGGATGAAACGGCTGCCGCGGCCGAGCCGGAAATAGCCCCGAACAACATGCAAGTCACTGTGTTGACCCAGGCTAAACCTCCCGGGAATCGACCTACTAAAGAGGCTGCAAAGTCGATGAGTCGGCGCGCTTGTCCACCAGCGCCTAGAAATTCTCCGGCAAGGATGAAGAAGGGGATGGCGAGCAGGGTGAAGCTTTCCGGCCCTGATGCCATATCGGCGGCAATCGTGATCAACACCTGATCATACCCCAATGCCCAAGAGGCCACCAGTGTAACGGCAGCGAGTACAAAGGCGATGGGCACATCGATGACCAGCATCACGACAAAGAGAACGAGCAGGATGACGATGGCAAGACTCATGATGGGGAGCTCCCTTCGTTAGGCGTGGATTGGATGGTTTCGATCAGCATTCCGATATTGAAAAGGGCGATGAAAAATCCGCAGAATGGGATGGCGAGGTATTGGTATGCTTTGTGGATTCCTAGGGTGGACATCATTTGCCCCGCTTCGAAGCGCTCCATGACAAGCTGGCCGCCGCCCCATACCATGACGCCCGAGGTGAAGGCCAAGACGAGCAGCAGTGAGAAGATACGTGTAATTCTCCGAGCAGACGGGTGGAGGCTTTCGACTAGAAGGTTGATCCCGAGGTGTGCCCTATCATAGTAGGCGATGGCCGAGCCGCAGAAAACGAGCCAGACAAGAAGGAAGGTGGCCAGTTCCTCCGTCCAGCGGATTTGATTCCCCATGATGTATCGGGAGCTGACACCGAGGACAACATCGACGATGAGGATAAAAAACACGCTGATCGAGAACCAAGAGAGGATTGCGTGGAGGATGCGGTTGAATGAGATCATGGGCTTTGAAGTTTCAAGTGCTTGAGATGGTGCCGGCGGCGCTAGACAGAATTTTTCAGAATTACTTGGGATGAGTGCTTCTCCTTCGCCGGAGGCTACGGAGGAAGGTTGGTTAGTCAGGATGTGTATTCACCACACGACATTCACTACTCACTATTCATCATTCCGCTGTAGGCGGTTTGGCGGCGCGGATGCGGTCGTAATAAATTTTGACGTCGCCAGTGGCATGTTTTTTGATCACGGGTTTGACTGCTTCACGATAGGGTGTGGTATCGACCTTCAGAATGGTGACACCCTCTTTTTCCATTTCTTCCATGGCGGCGACGGTCGCTTTTTGCCAAAGTTCTCTTTGAAAGGTCGTCGCTTCTGCCATGGCTTGTTTGAGCCATGTGCGCTCCTGTTCGCTGAGGCGTTGCCAGATTTTGTCACTGACCACGACCATGTCCGGGATGCGGGAATGGGCATCGAGCGACAGGTATTTGCAGACTTCGCTGTGGCGGGAGGAAACGATGCTGGGGGGGTTATTTTCAGCCCCATCGACAACGCCTTGTTTCAGTGCCGTGTAGAGTTCACCCCACGGGATAGGGGTCGGTGAGCCACCGAGGGCTTCTACCAGATCCATGGCTACGGGGTCGCGCATGACTCGGAATTTTTTGCCTTTCATATCGGCTGGCGTGTGGATCGGATAGGTGGCGTAGAAATTCCGGCTGCCGGAGTCGAAGTAACCAAGTCCGAGGAAGCCGCTATTTTTGCCGTCGTCGCGGATGGCGAGTCGGTCGAGAAGTTCGTGACCGATTTCGCCTTCGAGCACGGACCAGTAGTGCTCTGAGTCATCGAACATGTAAGGGAGGCTGAAGACCTTCATGATGCTGACAAAATTCCCCATGGGGGCGGCGCTGGTTTTGGTCATCGCGAGGGTGCCCATCTGCACTTGTTCGATGCATTTGGTTTCGTCGCCCATCTGTCCAGAGGGGAAAATGACGAGTTTCATTTGACCTCCGGAAATTTCTTCCAGACGCTTGGCCATGTGTTCGATCCCTATGTGCACGGGGTGATTGGTGGGGAGGCCGTGGGCAAATTTGAGAACTCGGGACGAGCCTTCGCTATGGCCTTGAGTCGTCTGATTTCGAGAAATGACTGCGAAGATCAAGCAACTAACAATACAGCCGATCAGCAAACCGGAGATGAAGAATGAAGATGATTTTTTCATAAGGGAAAATATTTTTTACTCAAAAAAGTTTTGAGCGTTGGTGAATGAAATATTTTTCACCATGCTGCCGACGAGTTTAATGTCGTTAGGTAAGGTGCCGTTTGTCATGTCCTCGCCGAGCATTTGGCAGAGGATACGGCGGAAATATTCGTGACGGGGGTAACTCATCATGCTACGGGAGTCGGTGAGCATTCCGATGAAATGCGAGAGCAGCCCGAGCTGAGACAGCGTGTTGAGTTGGTTTTTCATGCCCTCGTATTGATCGAGGAACCACCATCCGCTTCCGTATTGCACCTTGGCCTTGATCCCTTCCTCGAAGAAATTTCCCGCCATACTGGCAAACGCGTAGTTGTCGGCGGGGTTGAGGTTGTAGAGGATGGTTTTCGGGAGCGCATCACGCTGGGAGAGCTCGCCAAGCAGGAGGGCGAGCGATGGGATTTGTGCTTCATCGCCGATGGAGTCGCAGCCGATATCGGGCCCGAGCTGATTAAACATCCCTGTGTTGACATTTCGGATGGCACCGAGGTGAAGCTGCATCACCCAGCGTTTTTGTGCGTAGAGTTCGCCGAGGAAGGTGAGCAGGTTTCCGGCGTAGCCCTCGGCCTCGTCCGGGGTGATGTCCTGATTGCTGATCGCCTTATCAAAGGTGGCTGCCGCTTCGGTATCGGAAGCAATGCGGAGCGGGCAGCGGGCAAGTCCGTGGTCGGAGGCGCGGCATCCTGCGGTGTCGAAAAAGTCGACACGGGAGCTGAGCGCGTCTTTTAAAGTGCCGATTGTTAGGATGTCCTGATCTGTGACCAGGGCCAGTTTTTCCATCCATGCATTCCATGCCGTGCGCTGGAGAATGTTGAGCGCGGGGTCGGGGCGGAATGTCGGGGCGACCGTTGCCGGGCAGTCCGAGTCCTTGAGGGCGAGGTGGTGCTCCAGAGAGTCCGTTGGGTCATCGGTGGTGCCGATGAATTGGACATTAAACTTCTTGAGTATCCCCCAGCTGGAAAGATCCTCGGTGGTGTTTTCGCTTTGAAGTTGGGCATTCGCCTGTTCCCAAATCGCTGGAGCAGTCGACTCGTTGAGGGTTTCCGTGATGCCAAACGTGCGTGCCAGCTCGAGATGGGTCCAGTGGTAGAGTGGGTTGCGTAAGGTGTGGGGCACCGTCGCGGCAAAGGCCTGAAATTTCTCATAGGGGTCGGCATTTCCCGTGCAAAATTTTTCCTCGGTGCCGTGAAGGCGCATCGCCCGCCATTTATAATGATCTCCCTCCAGCCATACCTCGGAAAGATTGGAAAATCGACGATTTTTCGCCAGATCCTGCGGCGACAGATGGCAATGGTAATCAAAGATCGGCGCCGCCGCCGCATACTCGTGGTAGAGCTGAGCGGCGAGGGGAGTGCTGAGTAAGAAGTCGTCGTGGATGAATGGGTGCATACGCTGAAATTTTCACCAGCCTATACGGAATCATGAATGCCGACTAATCAAAAAAACGGAACTCAGCGTAAGTGTTCATTTCTGGATAAAAGCATCACTCCAGCGAGCGGATGAACTCGGTGAAGAAGAATTCGCCGTTTTTGAGGTCTTCGACTTTGATGAACTCGTCTTTGGGGTGCGAGAGAATGCCCGCTCAGTGATGAGCGTTAAAAGTTAGAGTTTTTGGGTCAAGAATTCAGCGAGACTCATGGCTGTGACGTTGGAGGAGAGGGGAAAGGCCTCACCTTGTGGAATGATCAAATAACCCTCGCTGGCCTTCAATGTTTTCATGCTTTCTCTGAAACCTACGCCAAGCTTTGGGGATAGCGTGCGTTTGATTTCGATGGCAATGAGATCACCACTCTTCGTCTCTAGAACAAGGTCGACTTCAGCGCCTGCATGGGTGCGGTAGTGGCTGAAAAACGTCCCTTTCGGAAGCTGGGTGATAATTTGTTCAATGCAGTAACCTTCCCAGGAATGTCCGCAGAGCGGATGACCAAGGAGTTGCTCAAGATTATGGAGACCAGCTAGAGTGTGAAGCAATCCTGTGTCCCTCCAATAGATCTTTGGAGATTTTACGAGGCGTTTACCAGCATTGCGGCTCCAAGCGGGAATACTACGGACAAGGTAGAGTCCCTCAAGCAAATTGAGATAATGTCGCGCTGTTTTCCCATCGATCCCTAACGATCCGGCCATTTTACTGAGGTTGAGTGTGCCTCCGTGCTGGTGGGCAAGCATCGAACAAAAGCGTCGGAGCAATAGCGGTGCCGCCGTGATTCCCAGTTGGGGGAGATAGCGCTCAACATAGCTGGTGATGAAATCCTCACACCATTGCACAGCAGCGTCATCATCCTCTGCCAGATAACTCTCAGGATAGCCTCCCCGAAACCAGTGGTTGTCCCGCACAGTCGCTCCGCTTCCGAGTTCAGAAAGATGCAACGGGCATAGTTCCAAATAGCTGATTCTTCCAGCAAGGGTTTCAGAACTCTGCTGAAGAAGCTCTGGGGAAGCTGATCCGAGAATGAGAAATTGCGCACCCTTCTCTCCCATACGCCGACGCTCATCCACCAAACTCCGAAGCACCGGAAACATGTCTGGTAGGCGTTGAATTTCATCAAGAATGACGAGGTGCCCAGCAAATCTCTCCAGATAAAGTTCAGGATCTACCAGCTTAGCCACATCCGAGGGGCGCTCTAGATCAAGATAGTGGATGGGTTTATCGATATTGATATCTCTCGCAAGGGTAGTTTTACCCACCTGCCGTGAGCCGAGTAAGGCCACTACTGGAGTCTGTGAAACGCGTTTTTTTAATACAGAACTGAGTAATCGTTTAATCATTTAACCTTGAAAATAGGGAATCGATTCCTTGTTTTCAAGGTTAAAAGTAGATGTATATGAGTTTTTTTAAGAAAGCTAGCAGCCTTCAGCTCGGAAAATACACTCATGGAGACCTGTCATAATAAAAAATGCCTGTCACTTTGTAGAGTTATCAATCGTTGT
>CAYNNY010000096.1:2346-11099 GCA_964398555.1 uncultured Verrucomicrobiales bacterium | reverse complement strand
TAGAATTGAGAGTTTTGAATGTAAGGTGTGAAGGTTAGAAAGTAGTTGCTCATGCCATTGGTGTGGTCACTTTTATCCGTTTTCATAGCTTGAGAGGCCTGAGATTTCTTGCCCTTGGGCACGGAGCTTGAGAAGTGGGGCTAGTTCTTTCATTAGAGCGAGCTCACTGGCTCCACGTTGTTTCCAGCCTAGGTCGAGTGGTTCCATGAGGTCGGTGAGTTTTTCTTCATCAAAGACATTGCGGTGGAGGATTTCTTCGACGAAGTCGCTCAGGGCAGTTTCCGTGAGGCTGTGCGCCTTGGCTATCGACTTGAGTTGCTCGGTCTCTTTTTCTGATTTGAAGGTGTTATAGCCCTTTTCGATATCTTGTTGAGTGAGACCTGCACCTTGCTCTAGTGTATGGATGTAGGCGGTGATGTCGTCGCGCTGGTCCGTGAATTTGGCATCGGAAGCGATCAAGCTGATGAGTTGCTCACGGGTCATCTTCTGTTTGCCCGCTGGCTCTTGCGAGTAGTTGGCAAGCAGCTGCATGATGTAGTCGTAGTCGATCGTGGCAGAAGCGAAGAGGACAAACTCAAAATCTAGCTCTTCCACCTCCGCTGGCACAGGTGAGCCATCGTCATTGCCTTTTTCTCGGGTCTCCTTGAGTTTACGAGCGGTTTCGAGGTAAACTCCTTTGAACGCACGGTGGTCGGTGTTTGGTAACACCTCTTCGATTGCCGCTTTCTGCTCCTCGGTGAGATTGGTGTATTGGTCGAGCTGGGTTTTGAGTCGTTGCACTTCTTTGAACTTCTGCACGAACTGGCTGCGGGCGATATCGCCCTTGAGATTGTGCACGTCTTCGGGAGCTGATGTTAGCCCTTGGGACTGCATGAAGTCGCCCAAATTAGACATCGCTTCTTTGAGGTTGCCAATAGTGACTGGGGCAGGATCGACCAACCAAATTTCTTTTGCGGTGTCTTGTTGCTGTCCTGAGAAAATTTTGATCGCTTCATTGACCTCGTCTTCTTGCTGGCGGAAATCGAGAATTTTACCCGCAGGCTTGGTATCGTTGAGCACACGATTGGTGCGGGAGAATGCCTGGATCAGGCCGTGGTATTTCAAGTTCTTATCAACGTAGAGGGTGTTGAGGAACTTGGAATCGAAGCCAGTGAGAAGCATGTCGACCACGATGGTGATATCGACTTTTTCTTTGTGAGCAAGATCGCTGTTGGGGTATTGCTGGTCTTTGATACGAGCCTGCACATCTTGATAGTAGGCATCAAACTCATTGATGCTGTGATTGCAGCCAAACTGGCCATTGTAGTCCTTGATGATGGCGACTAGAGCTTTCTTTTTTACGCCGGGATCTTTTTGGTTGTCAGCTTTCTCCTGCGGGAGGTCGTCTTGGAGTTGCTTTACATCCTGTGCGTTTTTAGCGTTCTTGCTATCCTTTTTGACCTTTGGCGGTGGAGGTGAAAAGACGCAGGCAATGTTGAGAGGGACGAAATCGGGATCTTCTTTCAGTTTTTCCTGTTGCAGGGTTTTGAAGAGTTGGTGGTATTCAATCGCGTCATTGATGGAGGCGGTGGCAAACAGGGCGTTGAACTTACGACCCGCTGTGACGGTGTCGTGTCTTTGTAAGATGGCTTCAACGATGGCTTGCTTAGCGAGAGGTTCACCCGGCTTAGGGGGCGTTTTGCCTTCCTCTGTGTTTGGCTCAAAGTAGTCGATGTGAAACTTGAGCACGTTGCAGTCCTCGATAGCGTGGGTGATGGTGTAGCTGTGAAGTTCTTTCTGGAAGATGTCTTCGGTCGTCTTGAGAGTCTGGATGTCACCATCACCGTCTGATTGGATATGTTTGAAGGTGGAGTTTTTTTCAAAAATAGGCGTGCCTGTGAATCCAAAGAGTTGGGAATTGGGGAAGAAGTTTTTGATCGCTTCGTGGTTCTTGCCAAACTGGGAGCGGTGGCATTCGTCAAAGATGAAGACGATGCGTTGATCTCTGAGTGGAGCAAGTTGCTCCTTGTAAGTTTGCTTTTTCTCCTTCTTTAGTTGTTTGTTACGCTTGGCTGTTTCGTCTAGTGCTAGTCCAAGTTTCTGGATAGTGGTGACAATGACTTTATCTGCATAGTCAGTAGAGAGAAGACGTCTCACTAGGGAGCTGGTATTGGTATTCTCCTCGACGCAGCCTTGCTGGAACTTGTTAAACTCTTCGCGTGTTTGGCGGTCGAGATCCTTGCGGTCGACTACGAACAGGCATTTCTCGATGTTTGGATTGTCCTTGAGAAGGGTGGAGGCTTTGAAGGATGTGAGTGTCTTGCCACTGCCCGTGGTGTGCCAAATGTAGCCGTTACCACTGTTTTGCTCGATGCACTTGACAATGTCTTGCACGGCATACATCTGGTAAGGACGCATCATTAGCATTTTCTGTTCATTAGCGACTAATACCATGTAGCGGCTGATGGTCTCGCCTAGGGTGCACTTGGGTAAGAAGCTATCGGCAAAGTCATTGAGATAATTGATTTTTTTGTTATCTCGGTCTGCGAACTGATAGACAGGAAGGAAGCGCTCGTCAGCATCGAAGCTGAAGTGGCGATTGTTGTTATTGGCGAAGTAGTAAGTTGTGAGTTGGTTACTGACAACGAACAATTGCATGAATGCCATCAGTGAGTTGGTGTAGCCATTGCCAGGATCTTTCTTGTAGTCAACAATCTGCTGGATGGCTCGGCGAGGACTTACTTCTAGGGTCTTGAGTTCTACTTGAACGACTGGAATGCCATTGATGAGGATGATGACGTCATAGCGATGGTGGCTATTCCCGGTGTTGATGCGAAGCTGGTTGATGACTTCGTAATCGTTTTTACACCAGTCCTTGATGTTGACGAGAGTGTAATTGAGAGGTGTGCCGTCGTCGCGTTCGAAGCTGTTTATATTGCGTAGGGTCTGAGCCGACTTGTAGACGTCAGGTGTGACGATTTCATTCAGTAGGCGCTCAAATTCGCTGTCGGAGAGATTGACTGCGTTGAGTTTGTTGAACTTTTCTCGAAAATTAGCTTCGAGGCTCCTTCTGTCGCGGATGTCGCGGCGATAGGTGTAGCCTAGGTCTTGAAGCTTCTCAATGAACCCCTCTTCGACGTCTTGCTCCTTGAGCACAAGGGGCTTTTGATCGAACTCTAGGTCGTATGTGATATCTGAGGCAGTCATTTTGGAAGTTCGCTTGGTGTCAACCAGTGCTGGACACCCTCGTTATAGAGCGATTTTTTCAACTCGTCTAGGCATTGTTGCCTTTTCCTGTAATGCCGCAAGCATCCCAACCCAACCAAATCTTGACCATCAACGATATCAAAGAAACAGCCGGAAAATAATGGAGGTTTGATTCGGAAAGTCCGGAACCGCCAAGGTAAGCGTCGACGGGAAAGTGGTGATGACTGTGCCTCTCAAACGCACTGTGCCAGCCGCCTTTTCCGCGACGGAATCGTTTGATGTCGGAGCGGATTTGGGATCTCCGGTCTCACTCACTTACGCCGAAAAGCGTCCGTATGAATTTGAAGGCCTCATCCATAGCCTGCATGTAAAACTCAAAAAATAACAAGCTCCAATCCTCCTAGCTTGACAGCCCTGGGATCGCAGGGCGAATACACTAGGGAGAAGCTATTGTAGAACAACGGACAACTGAATGAACCTTCCACACTGCCGAGGGGGCTTTTCTGTTAATGATCCGTGAAAAAAATCTTTTCTCTGGTCAAATGAGAGTGCTTGGCTAGGCATTGGCCATGGCAATTGATATTCCTCTTCTTACTCGTGTCTGTAAAGCTCCTGGTGCTCCTGGATTTGAGATTAAAATTCGTGAACTTGTGCTCAAAGAGCTCAAGGGATTGGCCGATAGCGTGCGGATCGATAACATGGGCAACGTAGTCGCCCTGAAAAAAGGTCGCTCGTCGAAGAAAAAGATAATGGCCGCTGCTCACATGGATGAGATCGGGTTTATCGTGACGCATATCGATGATAATGGCTTTGTTCGATTCAATCCTCTCGGCGGATTCGATCCCAAAACCCTGACGTCTCAACGCATCATTGTGCATGGAAAAAAAGATCTCATCGGCGTGATGGGCTGCAAGCCGATCCATGTGATGACTCCCGAAGAGAGGGACAAAAAACTGAAGCTTTCTGATTACTTTATCGATCTTGGAATGAGCAAAAAAGAGGTCGGGAAGATTGTGACCATCGGCGATCCTATCACCCGTCTCAGTGAGTTACTGGAGCTGGGTGATTGTGTGAACGTGAAGTCGCTCGATAACCGAGTTTCTGTGTTTGTTTTGTTGGAAGCGCTGAAGGCGATGAAAAAGAGCCGCAAGAAGCCCGCGTTTGATTTTTATGCCGTCTTTACCGTGCAGGAAGAAGTGGGTATCCGGGGGGCCAATGTCAGTGCGTTGGACATTCAGCCCGACTTTGGAATCGGTCTCGATACCACGATTGCGTGTGATATTCCCGGCACACCTCCTCAGGATCAAGTGACTGGCCTGGGTAAAGGTGCCGGCATCAAGATCATGGATAGTTCTGCGATTTGCGATTACCGCATGGTTGCTTTTATGAAAAAAACGGCGGAAGCCAAGAAGATCAAGTGGCAGCCTGAAATTCTCTCCGCTGGTGGCACGGATACCGCAGGGCTTCAGCGCATGGTTCCCGGTGGCTCGATCGCCGGAGCTATTTCCATCCCGACCCGGAACATCCACCAGTCCACAGAGATGTCCGATAAAAAAGACATTGAAAACTGCATCAAACTTCTCGCCGCCTGTGTCTGTGAAATGGACAAGGGTGATTGGAAGTTTTAAGCTTTTTCTCTCAGAATTATTCCACACATTCCACGGATGAAGGGGGGCTGTGTGTTGAATTTGCCTTCGGCAGGTTGAATTCGCTTCGCGAGTTGAAAGCACCCGCTGGTGCGTTGAGGTGCCAGCATTCGCATTCAACTAATGCGCAGCATTGATTCAACGCATCTCAGATGCTTTCAACTTGGCGTCAGCCATATTCAACGATTTAGTCCCATTCTAAGACCACCTTGCCAGACTGACCGGAAAGCATCGTTTCGAAGCCTTTTTGGAAGTCGGTGTAGTGGAACTTATGGGTGATTACGGGGGTGATATCCAAACCGGCCCGGATCATTTGAGTCATCTTATACCAGGTCTCGAACATTTCGCGGCCGTAGATGCCTTTGAGGATGAGTCCTTTGAAAATTACCTTGTCCCAGTCGATTGCAACGTTGTCGGGGAAGATGCCTAGCAGTGAAACTTTGGCTCCGTTCGAGGAGTGGGTCAGGATATCGTTAAGTCCGCTCGGGTGGCCGGACATTTCGAGACAGACATCAAAACCTTCTTTCATGCCGAGTTCTTTTTTGACATCGGTGAGGGATTCCTTGGAAACATCCACGACGCGTGTGGCTCCGAGTTTTTTAGCGAGGTCGAGTCGGTAAGGGTTCACATCGGTAACGACGACATGGCCAGCTCCGGCAAATTTGGCAACGGCCGCTGCCATGCATCCGATCGGGCCGGCGCCGGTGATGAGGACATCCTCAGCAACCATGTCCCAAGACAGGGCAGTGTGCACGGCATTTCCCAGAGGATCAAAGGTGGAGATGACATCTTCCGGGATGGAGGGATCTACCTTATAGGCGTTGATCGCTGGGATCGATAGGTATTCGGCAAAGGCTCCGGTGCGGTTCACTCCTACTCCTTGGGTGTAGGGACAGAGGTGACGCCGGCCTGCGAGACAGTTACGGCAGTGACCACAGACGATGTGACCTTCTCCGGAAACACGCTCGCCCACTTCAAAATCATGTACGCCACTTCCGAGTGCGGCAATCGTTCCTGAGAATTCGTGACCTGTCGTCATGCCGACAGGAATCGTTTTTTGCGCCCACTTATCCCAGTTCCAAATGTGGACATCGGTGCCGCAGATTGAGGTTTTATTGATCTTGATGAGGACGTCCATGGGACCCGCTTCAGGCTCGGGGACATCTTCCAACCAGAGACCTACTTCAGATTTAGATTTGACGAGTGCTTTCACGACGCTTTTCAAACGCAAAACGAGTCATTTTGCACGTACTTTTTTGAATCCTGAAAAATTATTTTTCTTCCTCTCCTGTGTAGGCCGAAAGGGCCAGGTTGACCATGGCTTGGCCGCTTTCGCGTTCGTCGTGGATGGTGGTGACTCCGAGCGCTTCGAGCTGCTTGACCTCGGAGGTGAATTTTGCCCGTGCGAAGATTTTGGCCTCAGGGTGGTAAAGGCGCACCATCTTGAGTGATTTGATGGAAACCTCAATGTGGGGGAAGGTGTAGGCTAGGAATCTGGCCTGTTTGACTTTGGCGAGTTCGAGGATCTCGTGGTGGGTAGCGTCTGCAAAGAGGGCGGGTTGGTTGTCTTTGTAGAGTTGTTGAATGGTCTCGGCATTGAGATCGACAACGAGGGTGGGGATGTTGTGTTGGCGAAGGGCGTTGTTGAGGGCTTCTCCCACGGGCCCATAACCAAAGATAATCGCGTGATCCTCCAGCTCGAGTCTGTGATTTTTTGGAGAAAAGGGGCCATGGGGCCGTTGGTGTTTTTTACAAATGCCCTTCTTTTCCAGAAAGGTGTGAAGTTTGGGGGCCAATCTCATCAGTGAGGGGATCAGCCCCATGCTGATGCCCGTGCAGATAAGCAGAATCTGGGAGACCTCACTGGGAAAGGGGGTGATGGCATTGGCTTGGGCCAGCAGGATGATGGTAAATTCTCCAGAACTCGCCAGCGAGGCTGCCGAGAGCATGGCGACTCCCGCCGGAAGTTTGAGTGATTTCCCCACGGAAAAGACGATCAGCGATTTGATGACGAGCAAGCTACTGACTCCAAAAATGACCCAGAGCCAGTTGTCGAGCACTACGCTGAGGTCGATGAGTAGCCCTACCGAGACAAAGAAAACCGTAAGCAGGAGGTCTTTGAATGGCAGAATGTCAGAGAGGATGCGGTGGCTGTAGATCGAGCCGCTGACAATGAGTCCAGCCGCGAAGGATCCCAAAGCCAGCCCCAGCTGCATGGCTGATCCCGCATAGGCGATCGAGGCGCAAAGCCCGATGACGGTGAGGGTGAAAAGTTCGCGGCTGCGCGTTTTCGCCACGGCATCCAGTAATTTCGGGATGAGGTAGATGCCTAGCAACGATGCCAGACCCATGAAGAGAAGCCCTTTACCCAAAGCCAGCGTGATAGCACTCATGATTCCCAGGCCGCTACCTATTAGGATGGGCGGGAGTAATAAGATGAACAGGATGACAAGCATGTCCTGAAATAGCGCGATGCTCAGGGACATTCTAGCCCCCGGATGGTTGCTGAGTCCTAGGTCTTGAAAGGATTTGAGGCTGACAGCCGTGGAACTCAGCGCTAAGGCAACGGCGACGACAAAGGTGGGCGCGAGGGGTAGTCCGAAGGCCATGCCGATGAGAAAGATCACGGTGCTGGTGATGGCCATTTGCATGGCTCCGCCCAGAAAAGCAGAGCGCCAGATGTACTTAATCTCTTTAAGTGGGAACTCCACTCCCAGCGTAAACATCAAGAGGATAACTCCGATTTCAGCCATCTGGTGAATGACATCGGCGGAATCTTTGTGCATCAGGACGTGGTCGATTAGGCCGCTGTTAGCCATTACCACGCCACAGATAAAATATCCGACTAGGAGGCTTTGACGCGCTTTTACCAGCAGCAGCGCCACAAAAACCGAAAACACAAGAATCACCGCAAACACGGCAAACAGTGGTGCAATGTTTATTTGAGATGATGCAATGAGAGATGCGTATATCATTAGGTAACTTACCTATAACAGATTTTCACAAAAATGAAAGCTCCCTATGGGCAGTTGGGCAGTCACAGCGTGGCACCCTGTGCTCATGTGAGCTCGGTCTCTATCAAAACTGGGCAGTGGTCGGAGCCGAGGACGTCTGAGAGGATCTTGGCTTCGCTGATCTGGTTCATGATAGCATGGGAGGCGCAGAAGTAGTCAAGCCGCCATCCGATGTTTTTACCTCGGGCTCCGGCGCGATAGCTCCACCACGAGTAGGCCTCGGTAAGGTCGGGGTAGAAGTGGCGGAATGTGTCGGTGAATCCAGCCGCGATGATGTTGTCGAATCCAGCGCGTTCTTCATCCGAGAACCCCGCGCTGCGGCGGTTTTGTTTGGGCCGAGCGAGGTCGATTTCTTGATGGCAGACGTTGAGATCGCCGCACAAGATCACGGGTTTGTTTTTTTCCAGGTTTTTACAATAGGCGAGGAAATCAGCGTCCCATCGCTGCCGGTAGGGGAGTCGGAGAAGTTCGTTTTTCGAGTTAGGAGTGTAAACGGTGACGAGGTAGAAATCTGAAAATTCCGCAGTGAGCACTCGTCCTTCGGTATCGTGTTCATCGATGCCGATGCCCTCGGTTACGGAGATGGGTTCATGCCGGGTGAAGATGGCGGTGCCGGAGTAGCCCGGTTTCTCAGCGGAGTTCCAGTAGGTGCGGTATCCCGCCATCTCTAGCGGGAGATCCACTTGCTCGGCACGGGCTTTGGTTTCTTGCAGACAGAGAACGTCCGGTTGGTAGTCGGTGAGGAATTCAGAGAAGTTTTTTTTGATCACGGCACGGATGCCGTTCACATTCCAAGAGATGAGACGCATGGGATTGAATGAGTGAAGAAATGGATAAATGAAGAAATGGATGAGTGATTCTGTTGTTCTGTGATTGAGTGATTTTGTTATTCCGTGATTGAGTGATT
>CAYNNY010000096.1:0-2246 GCA_964398555.1 uncultured Verrucomicrobiales bacterium | reverse complement strand
GTGATTGAGTGATTCGGTTTCTCACGGAATCACTCAATAACGAACTCACCGAATCACATCAACTACCCCGGCGGCCAGGTGAGTTTGCGTCCGGCGAGGATGTGAAGGTGGAGGTGGGGGACTTCTTCGCCGCCGTCCGGACCGTTGTTGATGATGGTGCGGAAGCCTGCGTCGGAAAATCCTTCTTGCTTGGCTACTTTTTGAGCGGTGAGGAGGAGGTGGCCTAGAGTAGCTTGGTCTTCAGGTGTGGCTTCGGCAATGCGGACGATTGGCTTTTTAGGAACGATGAGAAGATGGATGGGTGCCTGTGGGTTGATATCGCGAAAGCACAGGCAGAGATCGTCTTCGTAGATGATATCGGCTGGGATTTCTCGATCCGCAATTTTTTGGAACAAAGTTTTTTCAGACATGATTTTAAGAGGTAACCCTGCTCTGAGGGGATATTTAAATCAGATACAATCTGATTTCTTTTGAGCTAGGGGTGGACGATTGGCCATGTGTCGTGAGGAAGGTAACGATTTCATCATGAAGCCGATCACAGGGGCGGTTCCAGTGGGTGGCTCCACGGAGGAGTTTGACGCAGTTGCGGGTATCGGTGAAGTGAAGTTCTTCCACACCGTGCATGCGGAGATCTTCAATCTCATCGTGGATATTATTAAAAAAGGCGAGTTCAAAACCATTGCCGGCCTCGCGGGCGGCGCGCTCTAGAGAGATGGTGATGGGCGGTGCGATCAGAGGGAGCGTCTGTGCAATGGCATCGCAACCAATGCGTCCTAACATTCTTCTGACGCGGGCGTGGAGGTCTTCGATGGTGAGCACTCTCAGCGAGCATTTGTGTTCGAGGTAGTGAAGGATGCCTTCCATCAGGTCGTCGATAAAAGGGAAGTCTTCACGTTCGGCGGCTTCCGCGCCTCGGATGATGGCTTGCCGCAGCCACGCGGTGCCGTAGCCGGTTACCTGTTGGCGACCGATTTGAAGGACGGGGCGATTTCCTACGATGCAGATCATGGTTGAGTGGGGGGGGGGGAGGTTTGGGGTGGCTGAGGGGGTGGGTTAGTCTTTGAAAAGTTTACGCTGATAGGGGTTGTTGGCGGCGCGGTGCTCGAGGGCTTGAATCTCTCGGATAAACTCACCCACGTTGTCAAACTGACGGTAAACCGAGACGTAACGGACGTAGGCCACGGGATCGATCTCGTGTAGTTTGCTCATCACTTTGGGGCCGATGTTGCTGGAGGGGACTTCGGAGAGGTGATCTTTGTGGAGCTCGGCGAGGATTTCCTCCACAGCTCGGTCGAGCCGATCCATGGAAACCGGACGTTTTTCACAGGCTTTGACCAGTCCACGTAGAATTTTTTCGCGGTTGAGCGATTCGCGGGTGCCGTCGCGTTTGACGACCTGAAGCTCGGTGCGCTCGATTTGTTCGTAGGTGGTGTAGCGGTAGTCGCAGGCGAGACAGATTCTTCGGCGACGAATCGTCGTGCCGTCCTTCGACATTCTCGAGTCGATAACCTTATCCTTGAGTGATCCACATTGAATACAACGCATAGCTTTGTCTGGTGACAATCGAAGCTAAAACCGCATATCTTGTGGTGGCAAAGAAAAAATCATACTATATTTAGTGATTCGGCTGTATGATCAAGGAAGGGGAAGCAATCTTTTTGAAAAGATGCCCGAGAGTAAAAAAAAACGTAGGTTTGGGGTAAAAGTTTCCTCAGAGGAGAGGTTGGCCGATCAAGCTCGTGGGATTTTAACCGCGAATGAACGCGAATTTTCGTTAATTAATGCGAGGGGGTTGCTGCAAGAAACCACGGGACTGAGGAGATTGTGGGAGGGGACTCCGTGAATCTACTTCAAGTTATCGAGCTTTTCCTTTATCCCTTCGACCCTATAGATCGACGCTAGGATCAACGGTTTAGTGTGGGTCGATTTGATGTTGAATTATTATTCTTGTTGTATTATAAGTGTTTACGACGATTTCATATCGGCGTAAGGATCAACGGTTTCATCTAATGAGTGCGGAAAGTTACACAAAAATAAGTTCGATGGAGCCGCTTTTGCCGGCATCAGGAAGATGTGAATTGACCGCGTTGAGCGTAGAGATTTTTAAGAAATCGGGTGAGCTTACAACAGCCTTGCCATCGGTGGTTGTTCGCAGGGAGGTGGCTCAGATTGTTTGTGAGATGAATAGTTACTACTCCAACCTCATCGAGGGTCATAAAACGATGCCGCGTGATATTGAAAAAGCG
>CAYNNY010000095.1:0-11107 GCA_964398555.1 uncultured Verrucomicrobiales bacterium | reverse complement strand
GAGAAAAAACCGAGTGCGGCACGGTGGCTAAATGAGAATACACCTGTCCAATGAATACTTGTGGCGGGTGTGGAGTGATAGAGACGGTCGGAGACTGGAAGTCTCCACTCCATAGCAGGGCCGAAGGCCCTTATGTTTCGATGGGGGCTAGCAAATTGGCTAAAATCTCATCATCGAGCTTGAGCTGGCTGAGTGAGGCGGTGAGGATGGAGTCGGCGACGATGCTTTTTTTCTCCTGCATCGTTTGGATGCGTTGCTCTACGGTGCCTCGGCAGATGAGCTTGTGTACGAAGACGGGTTTGTCTTGGCCGATGCGATAGGCGCGGTCGGTGGCTTGATTTTCGGCGGCGGGATTCCACCAAGGGTCGTAGTGGATTACGGTATCGGCAGCAGTTAAAGTGAGGCCCGTGCCGCCGGCTTTGAGTGAGATGAGAAAGACATCTGCTTCACCGCGCTGGAAGATGTCGACGAGTTCGTGGCGGTTTTTGGTGGCTCCGGTAAGTTTGAGGTAGCTGGTTTTCTGCTCGATGAGATACTGCTCGATAATGTCTAACATTGATGTGAATTGAGAGAAGAGAAGCACCTTTCGGTTTTCTTGCTTCAGTGTTGTGAGCAGGTCCGTGAGGTAGTCAAACTTAGCTGATCTCTGATCCTTGGTATTTGGAGTTTGGTATTTGGAGTTTGCCAAGTCTGGGTGGCAGCAGATTTGGCGGAGCTTGAGTAGGGCGGAGAGGAATACCATTTGCGCTTGCTGTCCCTTTTGGGTGAGGGCTTGTCTGACGTGTTTGTCCATGGTGGAGCGGACGGTTTCGTAGAGGTCTTTCTCATGGGTGCTGAGCTCGATGAGGTGGGGGATGAGGGTTTTGGGCGGAAGTTCGGTGGCGACTTGGTCTTTGGTGCGGCGTAGGATGAGAGGTCCGATTTTCTGGGCTAAGGCATCGGTGCGGGCTTGATTGCCATTGCGCTCGATGGGGGTGCGGAAGGTTTCGCGGAAGGATTCAGCGCTTCCGAGCAGGTCGGGCATGAGGAAGTCGAAGAGGCTCCAAAGCTCGCCGAGGTGGTTTTCGATGGGTGTGCCGGAGAGGCAGATGCGGAGTTGGGCGTCGAGTTGTCTAACTGCTTTGGAGACTTGGGCATCCGGGTTTTTGATGTGCTGGGCTTCGTCGAGAATGAGGAGGTGGAAGGGCTGTTGGCTGAGAAGTTCTAGGTCCCTATGCAGCAGGGCGTAGGAGGTCATGGCGATATCGCAGTGGGGGAGTTCGCTAAATCGGCGATGCCGATCATGGCCTTGGAGGATGATGACGTTGAGGCTGGGGGCAAATTTTGCGGCTTCGCGTTGCCAGTTTTCGACCACGCTGGTGGGCGCGATGATGAGGTTGGGAAGGGAATTGCCTTTTTCTTTTTCTGCGAGGATATGCGTGAGCGACTGCATGGTTTTCCCGAGTCCCATGTCATCGGCGAGGATGCCGTGGAGGTCATTGGCGGCGAGAAATTGCATCCATTGAAAGCCTTCGAGCTGATAGCTCCGAAGGGTGGCCTTCATGGTGGCGGGGGCCTGAGTTTCGGGGATGTTTGAAATGTCGTTGGAAAAATTAACCAGTGACGCGGGTGGGGTGAAGGCGGGGTCGTCTTCTGCGAGTGATTCAATGACGGTGGCGGCTTCGATTTTGTGCAGTTTGATGGATTTTCCCGTGAAATTAAAATCCATCAGCTCACCGAGATGAATGAGGATGCGGCGGAATCGACCGACGGGGAGGCTGAGTCCTCGGCCCGCATGCACGCCATCGGGGAGAAAGATGAGGAACTCCTGATCGTCAGGCATGTTTTCGGTGAGATCGAGAAAGTTATACTCGACGAGAGTGGCGAGGATGGGCTGGAGTTCCAGATGTTCTCCGCCGACTTCGAATCCGGCTGATAGATTGAACCATCCTCGGCCTTCTTCCACGATTTCAGCCCGCCATGTGCTGGCGTTGAAGACGAGAGGTTGGTGGTCGACCTTATCCGCAATTGTGACTTTCCAGCCTCGTTTTTCGAGTGCCGCTACGGCTTCGTGGCGGAAGCGTTGCCAGTAGATTTTGGGTTTCCATTCCTTGGTGTTAGGTGCCCAGAGAGGCTCGGGGATGCGGGGGAGTTTTTTGAGCGAAACGGGTGGTTGCTCCGCTCCGGGGAGAAGGTCGAGCGCGTAGAGCGTGTTGAGCGCCTTCATTTCAGCGGCCCGATTGCGGGGGGATTTGATTCTCCCTGCTGGGTCGAGCGGGAACTCGATCGCTCCATAAATCACATGGGCGGTGGCGTAGATCTCCGGTAGCCAGGTGACGCGTGGGTCGTCTGGGCGACGGCGGATATCGAGGTGGAAGGAGACCCCATCTTGAGTGGACTCTGGGCCGGGGTGCGCTGCAGGCGCTGTGTTGAGAATTTGTGTCGCTTTGCTTTTGGATTCTGGTGGTGAGTCGTTGTCGCTGGCGGTGTCGAGTCGGCCGGGGCGGCTAAGGTGCTCGAGGGTGGCGGCGGCGTGGACGCAGCTTGTGCTGACGGGGCAAGAGCATGAGGTGTCGAGCTGGAGTGAGCCGTTTTCCTCCCAGAATGCGATGGTGGTTTCGAAAGAGTCGCCTGATTTTTCGGTGATTTGGGCAACAATTTCGATATCGCCGGTATCGAGGATTTCTGCAGAGGCTTGGGTGACTTGTTTGGCACGTGCGAGTTTGTGTCCGGTCGCGAGAACGGTATCCGCAAAGGTGGATTTCCATTCTCCACTGGTTAGGAATGTGAGGAGGTCAGCTATACTGGGAGAGGGGTTCACTGAATGGGGGGGGGGCTTTATTTTTTGAAGGGGATGGTGAAGATGCCTCCGTTTTTGGGGTCTTCTGAGTGGAAGATGAATACTTCAGGTGTGCCATCCTCCGAGGTGAAAACATTGGGGGATTTAATCGATTTTGTTTTGATAGGATTGTCAGGTGGTAATTGAGCCGGTTTTGGAAATTCTCTTCTCTGCGGCTTGTTTAATTTTTCTGGTGCATTCAGAAAAAAGAAATTCTTGTTGTCGCCATTATCGATGAAATGATAGGTTTTATCTGACTGGTCATACCAAAGCGAGAAGTACTCGCCAGGGACGGTGGTCAGTGTTGTTGGGTTGGAGAAATAGGGGAGGGCGCTTTTTGTAATGTAACTGACAGTTTTTTTAGCTTTGGTGCTGCAGACCATGATGAGATACTGACCATCTGGGGATTGGGTGACGGAGGGGGAGCAGCTGAACCCTGAAAACGGAGGGGATGCCTTGAGGATCGGTGCACTCATACGTTTCCATGGACCTTCGTATGACGAGGCTTGAGCGACACCGATGCAGCGGTTGTTGTTGAGTGTTTTCCAGATTTTATTCCCACCTCCCATTTTAGCAGCGGCTTCGAGTTGTTTGATGGTGATATCGGCCGAGGTCGAGACGTAGTAGAGGTAATATTTATCCTTAAACTTTTTGAGGATGGGGTGTGAAACTCCAATCTTATCCCAGTGGTTTTTCCGTCCTTTGAGGATGGTTTTTTGATGTTTCCATGGGCCGGTTGGAGAGTGAGAGGTGGCGATGGCTATTTCAGGATGGGTGATTCTCGCGCTGAGGGTTTTGCTTTTCAGCCAGCGTGAATAAACAAGGCAGTATTCATTGTCGTTGATTTTGAGTATCGAGCCTTCAGCATGAAACCATTTTTCTGAGTGAAAATGATTTTCAGGCGTAAAAGTCTGGAGGGGTGGAATGAACCCAGGTGATTTCTGGGTTTGTTTTTTCTTAGCTGCTTTTTTGTGTTTTTGAGAAACTTTGTCCACTAGTTGATTCTGAGTAGGTGGATTAAAAAGAAACACGCCATGCAGACCCGTGGTGTAGGTTTTTTTTTGATGGTTAGGCGTGGCGGTGACCTGGATGCGGTAGAGTTGATTGGGTTTTATTTGTGGGAAAAATAATTTGGCTTCAATGACACCCGGGCCTTTGGATCGAGAATCTACTAGGATGCGTTTTTGATCGGGAAAGGTGATTCCGAACGAGAGTTCGCAATCTTGCTGTGTGATGTAAAAATGAGCCTCGAGAGGACCTTGGTGAGCAGCTGGAGCTTTGAAGCTGACTTCCCATTTTTGTGTTTGAGAGCTGGTCGACGAGATGATGTGGGCTTGAATGGGGAAGAGGGTGTGGAATTTTCCTTTTTCTTTGATGGTGAAATTAATGAGATCCTTGTCTAATGGGGTTGGGTTTTCAGGGGGTTCGTGGGTGATCAAAAGCTGATAAAGAGATTTTGATTGGTATGGGTTGGAATTTTTTTTGACTGGGATAATCGCCCAATCGAAATATTGAGAGGAGTCAATCGAAACGATTTTTATGGTTTCCATCGATTGCTGAGGCGTTATTTTTTGAGCCAGAATTTTTTCGAACCTTTTCTTGTCTGGGCTGGTGTGATTTTTTGCTGGTTTTGTGAGTGTGACTGGTGTGATCGCTTCAGGTTCAGGTCTGGGTGCAGGTTGAGGCTCTGGTTGCTCGGCGGTGTGGTTCTCTGGGCCCTTTGGCGTAAAGGTTAAGAATAGGCCGATGCAAATCGCCAGAAGGGACAGGACTCCGAGGACGAGTCCCCATTTTGATTTTTTGGATGGGGTGGATGGGATCGGCTGGCTCGAAGGCGAGGGTTGATCTTTTTTGTCCGGGGAGCTCAATGCGATGGCTTGCAGGCTTTTGAGTGCTTCCGCTGCGGATGCGGGGCGTTGTGCGGCTGAGCCATTCGTGAGGGATCGAATCCAGTTGCTCAGGGCGGGTGGGATATTGGCTGCAAATTGACTCAGTGGCGGCATTTTGTTCGCCTTGTAGAGCTTGGCGCATTTCTCAGCTGAGTGTTTGGTGAAGGGGTGGCCGCCTGCGAGCACTGTGTAGCAAAGTTGTCCGATGGTAAAGATGTCAGACTGCGCCGTGGCGGTTGACGTTTGATCGTGGAGTTCGGGAGCGATCAAGATGGGGTCTTCGGGGTGAGCTTCCTCACCTGTAACGATACAGGATAGGTGTTTGAGGCCGAGATCGATAATGAGGTAGCGGGGCCCGCCCTGTTCAGACGGAAGTCGCTTGATCGAGCCTGTGTGTATGGCGCCGTGGTAGATGCCGGCGTTATGAGCTGCCTGTAGCGCTGAGAGAAGATGGACGGCCATGTCGATCGTCTCTTGGGCTCCGAGCGATCTTTTCTGAAGGTGCTCGGCAATGGTGTCGGCTTCGATGAATTCGGAGACAAGGATCGGGTGCTCGTCTTCTATTAAGGCATCATGAATGGGAATGAGGCTGGGGTGCTGAAGATCCTTGAGCTTCGAGGCGAAGAGTGAGTAGGATTTTGCCCAGTCAGAAAGGCTGATTTCACCATTCCCGGTATCGAAATTCCTAAAAACAATCTCGCGATCAAGCTCGGTATCTTTCGCTAGATAAACTCCTCCAAGTTGGTCTTTGGTGATGAGTCGAATGATTTGATAGCGATCCTGCATGAGGTGAGTAGAGAGCGTCTGATTGTTAATCTGGAATGACGTTAGCCAGTATTGGAGATGATGGCACGCATGAAATCAGATAATTCGATGTGAAGTGAAGGATGTTAGTTTTGCTGGCCGATGGGGGTGAAGTTTTCAAGGATGAGGACGGGTTCATCTTGGGTATCAGATTTTTTGAGGTCGATGAGGACGGTGATTGACCAGTCGTTCAGCTCATCAGGGTCACAGAGGGTTTGGCTGACGCGCCATTGTTGGCTTTCTGGCAGTTCTTCAATGTGACAATGTTTGGTGTTTCTGGCATCGGGGTCGAGCCGGATGCGGAGTCGGTCTTGGTAGTAATCATCGAGCCGTTGGTCGATGGTGGCGGCTGTCCATGGGTGATCGGGGTTGGGTTCGAAAAGTTCAAGAAAGGCGGCGATGTTGTCGTGACTGAGGTGTTTTACCGCGGTGAATACTTGATTGCGGACGAGGCGGGTGAATTTTTTGGTCTGCTGGCTGAGGGGTTTTTCTTTGTGCTTGGGAGTGGTTCGTTTTTCATCGGGCACGTAGTCGGGGTCGCGCATGAGTTCCCACTCGTCAATGAGGCTGGAGTCGACGCTGGTGAGGTGCTCTTTGAGGTAGGCTTCGACATCGAGCAGTTCCTCGGTTTTGAGCGTGGGTGGCACGGTCTGGCTAAGGACTTTGTAAACGTCACTGAGGTGGCGCAGGAGAACGGCTTCGGAGCGTTCGAGTTTATAGGCGCGGATGTAGTCTTCGAAGGACATGTAGTCCTCAAACATCTCACGGGCGATGGATTTTGGGCGGATGCTTTCTGATTCAATCCACGGGTGCTTCAGTCGGAAGGCGTTGAAGGTGTCGTAGATGAAATCTTTGCCGGGCATCGGGTGGGTGACCTGCTCTAACTTATCCATGCGGGCGTCGTATTCCACGCCTTCGGCTTTGAGCTCGTTGATGAGTTCGGTTTTGAGGTGGTTGACTTGGGCGCGGAGGATGGCGATGGGGCTTTCGAGGATGGATTCGACGAGTGAGATGACGTTGAGCGCGTAGTCGGGGGCGGCGATGTCGAGCTCGGGGATGGTTTCGATGAGATAGAGCCCGAGCGCTTGGTTCATGGTGAAGTCGTCCTGGAGGTCAACGTGAAGTTGGACTTTTTGGGCACTATTCTTGCGGTCGGCGGGTGGGATGATGGTGAGCACTCCACCGCGGACGAGGGCGATAAACATCGAGCGGGCACGGAGACGGATTTTTTTCTTCGATTTCTCGGTTTCGTGAGAGATCTTAATGAGGCGTTTGAGCTCGGCGCAGCCGTCTTCGTCGGTCCGGCTGAGCACGTTGAGCATGAGGTTGTGGCGGAGTTTGAAGCTGGAGACCAGTGGCTCGGGCAGGGAGGTTTGGAGCTTGAGAAAAGTATCGGCATTCCATGCGACATAGCCTTTTTCCGGCGGCTTCTTTTTGACAAATTTCTTTTTCTTGGCGGAGGCGGATGCTTTGGCTTCGAGTTTGATATTTTCCACCACATGGGCGGGCGCTTGGGCGACGACGTAGCCGATGTCATCGAATCCACGCCGACCGGCACGGCCTGCGATTTGTTTGAAGTCGCGGACGGCGAGGGTTTTTGTGCCAGTGCCATCGTATTTGCAGAGCTGGGTGAAGAGGACGGAGCGGATCGGGACGTTGACGCCAACGCCGAGGGTATCGGTGCCGCAGATGACTTTGAGTAGGCCGCGCTGGGTGAGTTTTTCCACAAGGACGCGGTATTTCGGAAGGAGGCCAGCATGGTGGATGCCGATGCCGTGGCGGAGGAGTTTGCTGATTTCTTTGCCGTAAGGAGAGCGGAAGTTGGCCTCTTGGAGCGCGATGGCAATTTCGCGTTTTTCCTCCTTTGAGCAGAAATTGCTGGAGAGTAATGCTTGGGCAGACTCGGCAGCGGCGCGTTGGGCAAAATGGACGAGATAGATGGGGGCTTTGTTTTTTTCAACCAGCTCAGTGACTTGTTCGGTGAGTGGGATCTCAGAGTAGGTGAACTCGAGCGGGACGGGGCGTTGATCTGACTGCACTAGGGCTGTATCCGCTCCGGTGAGATCGGTGATGGTTTTCTGAAAGAGGCTGGGGTCGCCGATGGTGGCCGACATCAGGAGAAAGCGCGACTGGGGAAGGGTGAGTAGGGGGATCTGCCACGCCACGCCGCGCTCGTGATCTGAGTAGTAGTGAAACTCATCCATGATCACCTCGTCCACCTTGGCTTTGGAGCCTTCGCGGAGGGCGAGGTTTGAGAGGATCTCGGCGGTGCAGCAGATGATGGGGGCGGTGGGGTTTACGGTGGCATCTCCGGTGATCATGCCGACTTGATCGGGGCCGAAGGTTTTACAAAGCGAGAGGAATTTCTCATTGGCCAGTGCCTTGATCGGCACTGTGTAGTAGGAGGTGCGGCCTGCGCACCAGGATTTGTAATGCAGTGCCAGAGCGACGAGGGATTTCCCTGAGCCTGTGGGCGTGTTGAGAATGACGTTGTTTCCTGCGAAAAGCTCGAGGATTCCCTCCTCCTGGTGGTCGTAGAGCTCGATACCGGATTCGATGGTGAAATCGAGAAAGCGGTTCAGCACATCATCGGTAGTGAATGGAGCGGTAGGTTGGGTAAGGAGCATGGGTGGGACGCAATTTGACCTTTTGGGGGGAAAGGTCAACGGTGATCTTGGGTGGGAACACGTGGACCTCTATATGACGGTGGGGACGTAGGATGATCCTCCGTCGCTAAAGCTATGGCGGACAAGTTTAACAAAATTTTCAGAATTATTCGATGGTGGAGTTGTTCGTTATCTCATACAAGGTTGGCATGCAGCAGCCACCTCGTTTTGAAGAACTGGATTATCAGCAAACGCCTTTGGGCGAAGTGATTTTGCGTCGGCGGACGATGCTGACATTGGATAATCTGGAAGTTTACGAGATTATGCTGGGGGCGGATTTTTTGATGTCGAGCTTGTTTACGGTGGTGGAAGAGGCGCTTTCCACACTCGGGCTGGCGGCGGCTGAGGAGGTGTTTCCTGGGAAAGATCATCTGGATGTCGTAGTCGGTGGTCTGGGGCTGGGATACACGGCGAGGACAGCGCTGGAGCATGATTCCGTGCGTTCGCTGATTGTGGTGGATTATTTAAAGCCAGTGATTGATTGGCATGAACAGGGATTGGTGCCATTGGGCAAGGGGTTAACCGAGGACTCGCGCTGCCGGTTTGAGCTGGGTGACTTTTTTAAGCGAGGGACGGCGAGTGAAGGCGAGATTGGATTTGATTCGACTCAGCCGGATCGGAAGTTTCACGCCATTTTGTTGGATATCGATCACTCGCCTGCTCATCTGCTCAATGAGCAGCACGCCGCATTCTATCAGGTCGAAGGTCTGCGTCAGATGGCGAGGCAGATTTATCCTGGAGGCATCTTCGCCTTGTGGTCGGATGATCCGCCAGAGAAAAGCTTCATGAAGGTGCTCAATGAGGTGTTTGACTCCTGTGAAACGCACGTGGTGAAGTTCGAAAACCCGATTCTTGGTCGAGATTCCGAGAGTACCGTGTATGTGGCGCGGGTGAAGAGTTAGATTATTCAGAAGAGCTCGCATTTTCCAGCGCAAGAGTGGCGGCGCCGATGATCCCGGCATCGTTGCTGAAGTGGGCAGGGAGTATTTTAAGGTGACTGTAAAATGGGGTGGAGAGCTGGGTGCGGATAAACGTTTCCAGTGGCTCGAAGAGGTAGGGTCCGGCCTTGGCGACTCCTCCGCCGATGATGATGGCTTCCGGGTTGAGTAGCCAGCAGGCATTGACGATGGCGCAGGCCAATTTCTCCGCCACGCCGCGCCAGAGGTCGATGGCGATGGTGTCGCCCTCCTCGGCGGCGAGGGTGAGCAGGGCGGGTGCGCATTCCTCTAGGCTTCGGGTGATACCCTGGCGGGCATATTCCGACTGCGCTTCTTTGGCGATTTCGTTGTTGCCGATGTAGTCTTCCAGAGCGCCCATATTGCCGTAGGCTCCTTTGCGTCCCCGGTAATGGATGGATGTTTGACCGAGTTCACCAGCGGTTGAGTGGCTACCGTGGAGTAGCGTATCGTTAGAGATGATGCCGCTGCCGACACCGGTGCCGAGTGTGAGGCAGAGAAGGTGGTGCATGCCTTTGCCCGAGCCGTGTTTCCACTCGGCGTAGGCCATGCAGTTAGCATCGTTTTCAATCGTGCAGGGAAGTTCAGTCAAGGCGCTGAGTTGATCGCGGAGCGGGACGTGCACCCAGCCAGGTACATTGGTGAGCTGGTAAACTAGGCCTTTATCCAGATTAACAAATCCGGGCACACCCACGCCGATGGCTGCGATGCCTAGGTGTTTTTCCTGAAGATTGGAGACGCTGGCTGCAATGGCTTTGATGAGTTCGGAGGGCGTTTCGTATTCCTGGGTAGGGATAGGAGTGCAGAAATCGATGATTTTCTGGCCTTGGACAACGCCGACTTTGACGGATGTGCCGCCGAAGTCGATACCGAGAGAAAGGGGTGCTTGAGACATGGTGGGATGAAATAGGAGAACGGAGTTGAGGTAAAATAGAAAGTGGAATATGGCGGATGAGTTCTAGAAATTGAGTTCGGCGATGATGCGTAGCCCTTCCAGAGTCAGCAGCGGGGAGAGGTGCTGAATCTCCGGTAGACCTTGAGTGATCAGCGGGGAATCGCCTCCGGTGGCGATGATAATGGGGTCACCGGCAATTTCTTTTTTGAGTTCCTGAATGATCTCTTTGACGAGTCCACGGTATCCATAGACTGCTCCCGCTAGCATCGCTTCCTCGGTGGAGGTGCCAATCGCGTGGCGAGGTTCTTCGAGCTGAATGTGGGGGAGGAGGGCGGTGCGGCGAGCCAGTCCCTCGGTCATGGAGGCCAGGCCGGGGGCAATGACGCCGCCGAGGTAGGAGAATTCTTGCGCTCCTGTGCTCTCGTTCGCTGATTTCGAGATTGGGTTTTTGTTGGGAGAGGCGATGACGTCGAAGGTGACGGCGGTGCCGAAGTCGAGCACGATCGAGGGGCTTCCGAAGAGAATGTGAGCTCCGACGGCGTTGGCTAGCCGGTCGGCACCGATTTGTTCGGGTTTCGGATACTGAATTCCGATCGGGAGTTTGCTGCGGTAGCTCAACAGGTGGCAGGGTTTTCCGGAAAGGCAGTCGGCGAGGAGGACTGCCTTATCCGGCACCACGGAGCTGATGATCGAGTTGTCCCAGGTTTCGCCCAGTAGAGCCTCGCTGAGAGTTTCGGGTGAAATCTCGGCAGTGGTCACCACCGCGCGCCAGTCGAGCAATGCTTCGTTGTCCGCTAAGGCGAACTTGGTGCGGGTATTGGAGTTATCAACGAGCAGAGTGCGCATGGGTGGAGGATCAAGAAGTAAGATAGAAGAGTCAAGATGGAAGATGGCCCGCCTCAATCAACCCAGTACATCCTTCCTGAGCTGGCGCAGGGTGTAGAGTCGGGATTTTTTCTCCTTCCATCCTACTTCCCGCATCACACGCGCTCCTGTCTCTCGTTTTGCTCCAAACCGCTCACGACTTTGCTCAAAAATACCATCTACAAATTCCCGACTCCCCACCGCAAGCCCGTCGC
>CAYNNY010000094.1:2597-11151 GCA_964398555.1 uncultured Verrucomicrobiales bacterium | reverse complement strand
CATTATCGACGACCTAATTTTAAGATAGCCTCAACGCTTACTCGCTTTGAGTTGATCCATCTCGATCACCTCCATCCCGCCATCCATCCAATCGACATGGGTTGTGGTAATGAGCTTTTGCGCCTGCCCAGGCAAAGCTCCCATCAGTGCATTTCTCCGCTCGGGATCGAGTTCGCCAAAAATATCATCGAGCAGGTAAATTGGCATTCTGCCTGCCCGCTTTTGCAATAACTCGCCCTGCGCGAGCTTCATCGATAGCGCCAGAGTGCGCTGCTGACCTTCACTGGCAAAATCCACCGCCGCCATGCCATTGATGGTGAGTCGAATCTCATCGCGGTGCGGTCCTACCACCGTCTGCCCGAGCCGACGTTCGCGCTCATGGGTCATCTCCAAACTTCCGGCCAAATCATCACCCGCCCCAGCGACATATTCCAAACCGACCCGTTCATCGCACGCACTCACCGCTATCTGGGAAGCAGCCACCTCCGGAGCGAGCAATTCAACAAGCCCGCGCCGCGCCTGAGTCAGAAACTCTCCATGCCGAACTAACAAATCACTATAAACCGCAATCTCCCGCTCGCGTGGCACGCGATCTTTCAGCAGAAGATTGCGCAACTTCAGAACTCGTTGGTATCGGCTTAAATGATCGCGATAGGCAGGATCTAACTGGCACCCTAGAAAGTCCAGATACCGTCGCCGCACCCTTCCTGATCCACGCACAAGCTCCAAGTCATCATTCCCCATCCAGACCACCAGACCACCACCGGTCAGATACTCTGCCTGTTTGGAAACAGGCTCTCCATCGAGCTTCATTTCCACCCCTTGCCGTGAAGCGAAACGAACCTGACGCTCGCTATCCCAACAGTCGCCCGCCACTCCAAACCCAGAGGTTTCCATCTTGATCATCTTTCCCAGCCGCAAACTACGAGGCGAATGCAATCTCACCAGCACACACACGGCCTCGAGAATCGACGTTTTCCCCTGCGCATTCGCCCCCACGATCACCGCCCCATCCGACGGAAACTCCACCGACAATGCATCGAAGCAGCGGAAGTTCATCAGGCGCAGGTTGGTGATCATAAAAAGCAGGACAAGTTTTCCACTTGTCGGCTGACTTTGTAATGTAAGGAGCGCGGGTTTGCAACCCGCATCAGACTGAGAATGCCGGACAAAATTAAAAATGCCTGTGATGCTCAAAAAGGGAGGGAAGATCACTCGATCCGCCCTCCCCTTACTTTAAAAACTAGCTCTACTCACTTCTTCACCCGCAGTGTCTCGCCAGTCATCTCGGCAGATTTCTCTACACCCATGAGGTCGAGTAAGGTTGGGGCGAGGTCAGCGAGAATGCCGTCGCGGACGGTGAATTGCTCGTGATCGTCAGCCACGTAGATGGCGTGCACTAGGTTGGTAGTGTGAGCAGTGTGCGGTGAGCCATCGGCATTGATGAGTTTTTCACAGTTGCCGTGGTCGGCAGTGATGACGAGCTTTCCACCGAGACGAAGTGTCTCTTCGACAACACGCTTCACGCCTTCATCGATGGTTTCCACGGCCTTGATGGCAGCCTCAACGATTCCAGTGTGACCGACCATGTCAGGGTTCGCGAAGTTCAAGATCACCATGTCGTAGTTCTTCAACTCGCGCACCACGGTGTCCATGACCTCAGGCGCACTCATCTCAGGTTGAAGATCATACGTGGCCACCTTCGGGGACGGCACGATAAAGCGATCTTCACCCTCGTTAGGCTTCTCTTTTCCACCATTGAAGAAATAGGTAACATGGGGGTATTTTTCTGTCTCGGCGATGCGCATCTGGTTTTTACCGGCATCGGCGACAACTTCACCTAAAACATTCTTGAGAAGTTCAGGATCAAAGGCCATCGGGCAGGTGTATTTCTCATCATACTCGGTGAGTGTGACGAGATTCACCTTCGGGCGATCTCCCATGTCGAACTCAGCAAATTCAGGCACATGCAGAGCATCGCAGAACTGGCGTGCGCGGTCGGCGCGGAAGTTAAACCAAATCACCACATCGCCATCGTTGACGCGGCGTGTTTCGTGATCGGTGAAGATCATGGCGGGCATGAACTCATCCGTGCTTTCTCCGTATTTCTCAGCAATCGCTTCGCTGGCGAGAATGTCTTTTTTCTCACCAATACCATGGACGATAGCGTCCCAGCCGAGCTTGGTGCGCTCCCAGCGCTTGTCGCGATCCATCGCATAATAGCGTCCAACCACAGTAGCGATTATAGCGCCGTAGTCCTTGATTGAATCTTCCACATAGGAAATATATCCCGCACCCGCAGTGGGTGAGGTGTCACGACCATCGGTGATGGCGTGCACGTAGATTTTTTCGCATCCCCGCTCGTGGGCCAGCTTGACCAGGGCGATCAATTGATCCTGATGACTATGCACACCGCCATCAGAAATGAGCCCCATGAAGTGCAGCGTCTTGCCATCTTTTGCTTGGTCGAATGCGGCATTGAGCACCGCATTGTCGGCAATATCACCATCGGCGATGGATTTGTTGATACGAGTGAGATCTTGATAAACGATGCGTCCAGCTCCGATATTGAGGTGACCTACTTCTGAGTTCCCCATCTGGCCATCGGGAAGGCCCACATCACCACCGGAGGCGCTGACAAAACCTTTCGGGTAAGTGCTCCACAGCATATCGTGAAATGGAGTATCGGCCAAAAGCACGGAGTTTCCGTCTTTTTCTGCCGTTTCCTGCCCACCTGGGTTCACCCCCCAACCGTCGCGAATAATAAGAACTACTGGCTTTTTATCTGATTGATCTGACATAGCGGGCTTTATGTAACGCAGGTCTGGCAAATGCCAATGACGAACTTGTTGAAAATCCTGTCATTTTCTGACCATATCCTCGTATGCCTGACCACGCCACCCTTTGGATTCTCACTGGAATTGCGGCATGTTGCATTGGATTCTCCAAAGCCGGATTCTCAGGCATCTCGCTGATTTCGGTCTTTATCCTCGCCGATATCTATGGCGCCAAGGAATCGTTGGGGATCGCCTTGCCTATGCTCATCATCGCCGATCTCATGGTCTACCCCGCATTTCGGAAATACGCCTCATGGAAATCCGTCTGGGCGCTGACCTGGCCCGCATTCATTGGCATGGCTATCGGCATCGCCGTGCTTGGAAATGTTGATAACGACACGATGCGCAAAGTCATCGGCGCCATTATCCTTACGATGGTGGCCGTTCAGCTGATGAGTCGACTCCACCCCGAAAAATTCCACACCCTCGCCCTGACCCAAGGATTTGGCATTTTTGCCGGGACCGCTGGTGGCATTGCCACAGTGCTCGCCAATGCCGCCGGGCCGATCATGCAGCTTTACATGGTATCGCGCCGGATGGAGAAAATGGAACTCATCGGCGTGGGTGCCCGGTTTTTTCTAGTGATCAATCTGATGAAACTCCCGCTCAATGCTGGCCTGAACCTGATCACCAAAGAAACCTTACTCCTCAACCTAATTCTCGCTCCTGCGGTTGCCTTCGGAGTTTTGGTCGGAAAAAAATTAATTGCGATTGTGCCGCAGAGGCTATTTGAAATAACCGTCATTGTTTTCGCCATCATCGCAGGCATACGACTCTGGTTTTTCTGATCTCGGATACCCGGATCGCCCCCCGCTATTGAATTACCTACTCGATCACCTCAAATGTCTTGAAAAATCGCTCAAAGGCATCGGGAAAAAGTCGACGCAACTCGACGGCATAGGCTTGGGCATCCTGCTTCAATATTTTCCCATCGGGACCCGTGAGTTGTTCCAGAACCATCTCCTCAGGCACATGCGCCTCCCAGTATTGCCCCCAGGAGAAAACAGCCTCGTAATCACCGCGCCGAAGCACCATCGTCTCGCCACTGTTCCCCGCATAAGCTGTCGTGGAGATCGAAGTGTGCAAGCCGTCATCCCGCAGTAAATTTGTCCCCGCCAGACCACGAGTTGTTGCCGACGGCATCCCGAGCGCATGCATCAACGAGGGCATCACATCCAGATGACTCGCATTCGAATGAACCGGCCCCCGCCCCATCGACTTCGGCCACTTGATCAGAAGAGGCACGCCAGTTTGCTCGGGCTTGATCGAGGAACAATGGAACCAACTCCCCTGCTCCTGAAACTCCTCACCGTGATCACCTGTGACGATGATAATACTTTCATCGTAGCGACCTTCACGTTTAAGAAAGTCACAAAATTTCTCAATCTCGGAATCCGCCCAAGCCACCGCATTCCAGTAGCGGTTCACCACACGCTGCACTTCTTCTTCCGTCGGATTCAAAGGAAAGCGAGTATCCTCATCATACTCAGCAAACGGCGGCTTAAAGTCAGAGTGCCAGTAGTAGTTGTAGTGCGGAGAATCCAAAGCCGTGTAATAAAACCCGCCACCTTGAGGACGAGCTAACACCGCCTCACGCACATACTCAAAACAAAGGCGCTCACGCTCCGCGATACCGAAGTTAGAAAAGGGAAGATTATCATCATTCGCCTGCACGACCACCTCCGCCAAGTTCGTTCCGGACCCAAAGTTAGAAAGTCCAAAATCTTTGTAAGCCAGATCACAAACCGCCCGAACTTCAATCTCATACCCAGCTTGCTTCAGCTGCTGCAGAGGAATCGCTCCCGCAAATGTGGCCCGGTCAGGGATCGATTCCAGAGCCTCACGCCAAAACACAGGCACACGACTATGGAAAAAGGAAAACCAGGAAAGATGAGTCGCATTCGAGCCCGACCACGTCTTTCCGAGAAACTGGCACTCGTCATCGCGAAAACGACTGAGAAACGGCGCTACATCAGGACGAATGGCATCGGCCCGTGTGCTCTCCAGCATGAAAATAAACACGTCAGGCTTCTTCTCTAGCGCTGGGACCACTCCTTTAAAATCAGCCTCGCCTGAATAGAAAGTCACACGATACGAGCCCACGCCTTCCGGAGGGGAAAACAAACCTAAATTCACATCAAACGCCTTCTGCCCAGTCTGCCGCTCAACGATGGTTTTCCAGATCGACCCCACCCCCTGCTCGGCCATCACACCTACCCAGCAAAGTAAGGTCAGCCCCATCGCCATACGCATCGAAACACGGAGCTGAAACCTTCTGGAAATCATCCAGCAACCACCGGCCACCATGCCCGCAAAAAGCCAAATACCCAGCACAATGAGCTTGGCTCCAGTAGGTCCCACTTCCACGCCGCTGGCGGCCAACTCCACCTCCGGCTTAAAACTTCCCGACTGGGTCATCACATTCACCACATTGATCAGCGGTCGACTCCACATCATGCCGATCAGTTGATCCGCAATCACCAAGAGGGGCAACAGACTAAAGGCCAACCATGGGGTCCATCGGAAATACTTGGGCGTGGCACGCATCGCCAACTCGGCGAGTAAATAACAGATCCCGACGATGACTCCCTGAGTTAGCACCCGACCAAACAGCACCCCAAATTTAGCCTTCCATGAAATATCCAACCCCCATGCGAGGGTGCCATTGTTCACAACCAAAACGATGAACAACAACAAGAAAAATGAAGCGTTCCAGAACCGTTTTTGCTTCAACCAACCTGCCCGCTGCGTGGATTCGTCCTGGGTCTCACCTTCCTTTTGATCAGACTTGCTCCCCTTCATCATACAGGCCGCTACAAATCCCAAGATCAAAACAGAACCCACCAAGGGGAAAAAAAACGGATGGAGCAAGCCCGACAAACTGCCTGAAAGCCCAAAATCTAACAACCAAGGCACCACCGGAAGCGGCAGTGTATACTGCATCGCAAAACAACCAGCAACTCCGAGTGCAAACAACAGCACAGATGCCAACGACACAACCCAATCACGGGAGCCAACCAACCATCGATTCAATCGCCACCAGTAGCCGCCGATCATACCACCGACCATACAAAGCCCTGTGCAAATCAAGAGGTTGAAGCCAAAGTTTCCGGCTCCAAAACGAACAGGCACCTGCATCGGACCTATTTCCCAAGCGCCGATAAAGGGCACCAGCGCACACAGGATTCCACCCGCCCATGCCAATAAATGAGCCCAGTGAAATGGCGTTTTATCTTCGGTTCCTCCCCATGGGCTATCGGTCTCGGCTGGCTGCATACGGCGGCGGGATTAGCAAGATCAGGGGCAGTTGGCAAGCTTTGTGATTTTTCAGGGTGCCACTTCAACTTGCGGGCACGAGTGCCCAGAAATCACACCTCCTCCCCGATCTCCTGCTGAATCGCGGCACGCACCATCCTCGCCTGACCATAGCTCACCCTCTCCTGACTCTCTTCGAAGATCGCCCTCAAGGCTTCGAGTCCGTGTTTAGCAAACAGGGCACGGGCCTCAGACTCCACAGCTTCGGTAACAAATTGGCTCAACTCGATCGATTCTCCTTCATCAATCCAGCGCGCAATATGGCTTTCGATCGTCCCCGGAACCACGCCACGCTTGGCCGCAATCACCTCGACATCCATCCCTTTCCGAATCAGATCCAAGGTTGTCCGATACGTTTCGCCAATCGCCCTCTTCACCTTAGTGGCAGGCTTAGAGCCAGCCTTAGCTATATGCTCGGGCATCTTCTGCTTCGACTCCGCAGCATCAGGGTGATCACGCAAATACCCAGCCACCTCATCGATAAATCGCTCACCAAACCGTTCACGTTTACTCTCCCCCACTCCGTGAAGCAGCACAAACTCATCACCACTCGAGGGCATATACGCCGCCATCTCCTTCAGCGTCCGATCTAAGAAAACAACATAAGGAGGCACATTTCCAGCATCAGCCACCTGCTTGCGAACATCGCGCAAGTGATGAAACAAGCCATCGTGATAATCGACGTCGGCTTCCACAGAAGAAGAAGCCCCTCCACGCCTCGCCTTCTCAGGCTCCACTCGCGTATCGGCATTCATCGAAAATGGGCTTTTCCCTGTCATCACCACCCGCCCCTCGGCGGTCATTTGCGGCACTGGGTATTGATCGTGGGAAAGCTGCAACTTCTCAGCCGCCAACAAAGCATCCAGCACACTGCGCCAGTAGGCCTTCGGCCGATCTCGCCCTACACCGTAAGTTTTCAGCGCATCATGCCCGAACTGCTTCATCTTTGCCGTCTGAGCCCCTGCGACGATATCGCACACATGCACCGCGCCAAACTTACCGCCGGTTCTCGCCACAGCAGACAAAACCATCTGCGCATCCCGCGTCGCATCCACCTGCTTAAAACTTCCCAGACAAAAATCACAACAGCCACACGAGTCAGCCTCATAAATCTCGTTAAAATAAGCCAATAAACTCTTCCGCCGACAGGCAGGCACGGAGGCAAACCGCTCCATCGACTGCAATAGCGCTGAAAGCCTACTCTTTTCCTTTTCATCCGAAACATCATCAAAAAACCGCCGGATCTTCATCGCATCTCCCGGTGCGTAGAGCAGCAAACAATGCGAAGCCTCGCCATCGCGCCCCGCCCGACCCGTCTCCTGATAGTAGCTCTCGATATTCTTCGGCAAATCCCCATGCACAACAAAGCGCACATCCGCCTTATCCACCCCCATCCCAAAGGCCACCGTAGCGACCATCACCGTGATGTCATCGCGGATAAAATCATCCTGCGTTCTCGAGCGAAGCCCTGGCTCCAGTCCGGCGTGATAGGCCGCAGCATTGATTCCATTCGCCTTCAGCATCTCAGCGGTCGCCTCCACACTCTTGCGAGACGTCCGGTAGATAATGCCGCTCTGCCCCTGCCGTTTCCGGACAAATTCCACGAGTTGAGTTTCCCAATCACGCTTCTTACGAACCTCATAAAACAAGTTGGCACGATCAAACGACGCCCGAATTTTCACAGGGCCACCCAATCCTAAACGCCGCTCAATATCCTCAGCCACCTTCTCGGTCGCCGTCGCCGTGAAGGCCCCAATCGGCGTGCCGGGAAACAAACTCTTTAACTGACTGAGGAAAAGGTAATCGGGCCGAAAATCATGCCCCCACTCAGAAATACAGTGGGCCTCATCAATCGCAAAAAAACTAGGACCCATCCTAGAAGATTGACCATTGTGCCGAAGCTGCTCCACAAACCCGGACATCGCCAATCGCTCCGGAGCCACATAAAGAAGGTCTAATTCACCCTCACGATAAGCCTGCTCCACCTCCCTCGCCTCCTGCGGCGCCAGCGTGCTATTCAAGAATGCGGCGCGAATTCCATTCGCCCGTGCCGAATCCACCTGATCCTTCATCAGAGCAATCAACGGACTCACCACCACTGCGGTGCCCAGCATCATCACGGCGGGCAGCTGATAACACAACGACTTTCCGCCACCCGTAGGCATCACGCCAAACACATCCCGCCCAGCTAGTAAACCCTCCACTAACTCCCGCTGATGTGGCCGAAACTCCGAAAAACCAAAGACCCGCTGCAATGACGACAACACACCTTCATCATTAACCGGACCACTCAACACAGTATTCATAAGAACAGTATTTAACAACTGAGCTTAACCCCTGTCAATGGAAGATTGATTAAAAATATTTCCAATGTTAGCTCTAAAGCATGCGCATCCCCCTCA
>CAYNNY010000094.1:0-2497 GCA_964398555.1 uncultured Verrucomicrobiales bacterium | reverse complement strand
AAGATTGATTAAAAATATTTCCAATGTTAGCTCTAAAGCATGCGCATCCCCCTCATCCTATTTTTTTGCTTATCCCATCTTAGTCAAGCAACCCCCGTGGCTGCACTCGATTTAGACGACCCCCCTCAGCCGGGCCAAACCAGTATCTGGTCACCGCTCTTTCAAGCGTCCTGGGATCAATTGAAACAAAATCACGCCGGCAAACTCGTCAAAATAGAGCCACCAAACCCACTGATTGTAAAACTTGAGACCTTTCAATGGGATAAATCCAAGTGCATGCCCCCTGGGGGATATGCCATCTACGCAGGACTCAACACTCCAGAGTTTGCGAAAACCACAGCTGACGATGTCAAAAAGCGATTTCATTTTGATATGGACACTGGGGAGCTATTGACCACGCTTACCTTCACGAGAGCGACGTCGTAAAAATCCCCTACCTCAAAATCCACACAAGGACAATTTTCACCACCCTCCTCCAAGGGCATCGGTTTTACGAAAACGAACCGCAGCCATCATTCATCGCAAGAGCCTATCAAATCACCGACTTCGACCTCTCAGAAACGGGAGCCAAGATCCGGCTTCAAACCGGCTCAGATGATGCTTTTGGCGGATCTTCGCCTCCCCGCAACTTTACCTACGACTCGCCCTTTTTTGTTTTTGCATGGCGACATGAAGCAAACCTCCCCTACTTCGCGGCCTGGATCGATGGGCCGGATGCTCTACAGCTATTCAAGAAACGCCACCCTCACCAACACCCCTAGAACAGAGAAGATAAAGCACATTTGCAATTTTCATCATTCTTTCACGAAAAAACAGTTGCATTACCTCCACCTGTGCGCTAGTTCTCCGCCCCGCGAGTTGCCACCCGGCGATTCCTCGCAGTGTTTCAAACCAACTTTCAAACCTTTTTCCCACTCTACGCAGCCATGAACATCATCGATAAAATCGAAAAAGAGCAAATCAAAGACGTCGCAGACTTTAACGTTGGCGATAGCCTGAAAGTCCACACTCGCGTGGTAGAAGGCGGCAAAGAGCGTGTCCAGATCTTCGCAGGTCTCTGCATCGGCAAAAAAGGAAGCGGTATCAATACCTCCTACACCGTGCGTAAAATCTCATCCGGTGAAGGTGTTGAGCGTGTTTTCCCACTGCACACACCACGTGTTGCTAAGATCGAAGTCACCCGCCGCGGCAAAGTGCGTCGCGCTAAGCTAAATTACCTTCGCGAGCGTGTAGGCAAACGTGCCCTCTACGTAAAGCCTGCCGAGCAGGACTAAACTGGAGTCATTCCATTTAAATTTTTCAAAAAAGCCTCCTGTTCTTGCAGGGGGCTTTTTTTATGGAATCATTTTTGTAAGTAGAGCTTAAACATTCCAGTAACCCTGTTAATCACCTTCTACCGAACCTCACTTCATCAACTTCACACCACCATGCGAGTTCCCATCCCCATAGCCATCGGCTGTTGTTTTATCGCCACAGGAGCGATGTGGTATTTGAGCACCCGCAATGCGGATTTCACCACCGCTCCATCACCAGCGGAGCAACAGCAAACCGCCGAGCAATGGAAACAAAAAAATATACCTCCACCGTCGGCCTCTCCGCTGAGCTCCGACCTTCAAACAAAAAAAGCCACCCCAGACTCGAACACCCTCTCAGCCAGACCGCCACTGATCAAACAACCCACCCCGACACCACCACCCAAGCAACTACCGCTGGGCGACCTGAAACAGTCCCCCCAACTCTCTGAATACGGCACACTCGGCAACCACGGTAGCCGCTCAATGATCGGGCTCGCCACAGAACTTGAAAGCAAACTCGCCAACCAACGAGCATGGCTGGCATGGGAACGTGTCCTCGACACCACCCAGCCTGATGAAACCCAGCACAAACAAGCAACGGAAGCCATTCTCCGTCTCAGCTCAGAACTTGGCCCCTGGAACGCGGACCCCACCTCAGACATCACCCTCACCCTCCATGCCGGAGCCACACTGAACAACAAGGCCGCGCTGGAAAAAGCACTCAAAACAACAGCCGAAACAATATCCAACGCCTCAGGCCACATCCTCAAGATCAATACCAAGATCACATTCGGCCGGGGAAAACCACCCGAAACACCCCGTGTCCCCATTGCCATCTGGTTCAGCCGCTCGCCTCAGAAATCAGGCTCAGCGGGAGAAACTCTCCCATTTTCATTCATGACAGATCCCAGCGAGGGGGCGATGCTCACCAGCCAGTGTCAACGCGCCGTTTACTCGCTCCTGCGTGCCTACCTGACTGACGACACCAGCTACACCCCCCTGCCCGAGCCACCAGCCGGAGTAAAACCAGACCACCTCCTCCGCCACTACGTCACCCGCCTGACATGGCGAGAGTTCGCCAACAGCCTCAAAAAGTAGGATAGGCTTCCTAGCCTGTCATCTGCCTATCCCTGATCAACCTCAGCAACCCAACACCAGTTACGGGAGGACTTTTGATCTCTATTCTCGTCTCCCTCTTCTAT
>CAYNNY010000093.1:0-11153 GCA_964398555.1 uncultured Verrucomicrobiales bacterium | reverse complement strand
CAGCGGGATGAGGCGATGCGTTCCTGCGGGATTGCGGGCCAAACGATCATGTTAGCCGCGAGGGAAATGGGCTATGACAGCTGTCCGATGATTGGCTTTGACCAAGAGGCAGTGGCTAAAATAATCCATCTTCCCGAGGATCACTGCATTTCCTTTATGATCACCGTGGGCAAGGCGCTGCAACCGGCCTGGGATCGTCCGGGGCAGCTTGAGCTATCGGATGTTTTGATTCAGGATCGCTTCTCTTAGTAGTTCAGCTTGGCGAGGTTTTTGGGTAGGAACACTCCATCTTTGCGGATGAGTTTGCCATCGAAGTAGATCTCACCACCGCCGTAGTCTTTGCGTTGAATCGTGACCATGTCCCAGTGGACCTGGGAGCGGTTGCCGTTATCCGCCTCATCATAAGCCTGGCCGGGAGTGAAGTGGAAGGAGCCTGCGATTTTTTCGTCGAAGAGGATGTCACGCATCGGCTCCATGATGTTGGGGTGGAAGCCGAGCGCAAACTCGCCGACGTAGCGGGCACCGGGGTCGGCATCGAGAATGCGGTTGAGCTCTTTGGTCATTCCGGGCGATTCGGCTTTGACGATCTTTCCCTTTTTGAATTCCAGGCGGATGTTGTCGAATGGGATTCCCTGATAGACGGTGGGGGCGTTGTGGGTGATGACTCCCTCGACGCTGTTTTTCACCGGAGCGGTGAAGACCTCGCCATCGGGGATGTTGTAGTTGCCACCGCAGACAACGGCAGGGATATCTTTGATGGAGAACTTGAGATCGGTGCCTTTGTTGATAATGTGCACATCGTTGGTTTTTTCCATCAGCCGCTTGAGCGCATTCATGGCAGGAAGCATGGATTTGTAATCGGCAAGGCAGACGTCGAAGTAGAAGTTTTCAAAGGCCTCTGTGCTCATGCCTGCTTGCTGCGCCATGGCGGGGTGGGGCCAGCGCAGGACGCACCATTTGGTCTTTTTCACCCGGTAGTCCATCACCTTGTTCATTTGGCTGCTGATGAGCTTCATTTGTTTGGTTGGCACGTCACTGGTTTCACAGATGTTATGGGATCCTCGGATCGCGATGTAGGCATCCATGTCCTTCATCTCAGCCAGCTGATGTTTGGCGATGATTTTATACTGATCCTCGGTGGCTCCCACTGACATTTCGCGACCAATGCGGCCATTATCGAGCTTCATCACAGGAATTGCCTTTCTGGCACGCACCTCTCGGATCAGGGCGATGCCGAGCTCGTCAGGTACATCGATGAGGTGAAGCATGACTTTCTCCCCTTTTTTAATATTGGTGGAATAGCGGACGAGTTGGCGGGCGAGCTGGTCGATACGTGGATCTAGCATGGGTTTGAGAAGTAAGAGGTAAGAAGAAAGAGTCGATCATCGAGGTCGTTCGCCGTGGACTCCGCGAATTTATCCAGCGGCCTGAGCACCAAGCCCTTGATGATGAGGTGGGCAATGAAGGTGACAACGATAGCTGTCGCCGTTTGTGACCAGGCGTTTTCCAACGTGTGGATCGCGTCCGAGCCAAGGTCAGCCCATAAAGTAGGAAAGATCGCAGTCATTACGTTGGAGCTTTAAAATTAGCCCCAGAAGCCGATCATTTCTCCAACACGGTAAACGGAATAAACAAACATAATGAAAACGACGACGATAAATGCTTTGGCGCAGGCTTCGATGGATGTGCGGGTCATGAGATGGGTGAGGTTATGAAATGGAGTGATGCATCGCTGGATGCGTGAGCGCTTATAATCAGAGAGATCAAATTGGTCAAGACTGCTCTGATTTCACCTTTCTTTATCATTTCCTTCGTTCGTAATTACGGTTAAATTCTGCCTATGCCCTACTTCGCTCGCTGTTTGATCTTGATGATTCTTCCCTGGGTGGTGGTGTCGTGTGGGTCCAGCTATCACGGGTATATGAGTCGCTCCTACACCATTAAGGGTGAGCGATATCATCCGATGTCCGTGGATCAGGCGTTAAATTACAGTGAGGAGGGGATTGGCTCGTGGTATGATGAGAGTAAGTATTTGGGGTTCAAGCGGGGTGATACTTCTTTGGGTGAAAAAGTCATGCCGTGGCATATTTCAGCCGCTCATAAAACGCTGCCGCTTCCCTGCGTGGTGAAAGTAACTAATCTCTCCAATGGCAAATCACTCAAAATGAGAGTGAATGATCGTGGGCCATTTATCGAGGGTCGCATTATTGATGTGACCCCGCGCGCCGCCTCCAAGCTTGGGTTTAAAAAACATGGCCTGACGCAGGTGCGCGTGGACGTCGTCAGCGTCGGCGATGGTAAACACAAGCGCAAAGCCAAACGTAAGTCCTGGTTCCGCTGGTGGTAGGCCAATTTTTCATTGATCCATTTCTTCACTTATCCATTGACATGATTTATCTCGATTCCAATGCCACCACCCAGATTCACCCCGAAGTGGTGGATGCGATGCTGCCTTTTTTGACCGAGCACTGGTATAATCCGTCGAGTGGTTATCGGGCGGCCAAGGTGGTGCGGCAGGCGCTTGATCTGGCTCACGAGCAGGTCGCCGCCCTGATTGGAGCGAAGCCGGAGGAAATTGTGTTTACCGGATGTGGCACGGAGTCGAACAATGCGGTGCTCGGATTTTTAGCATCGCGTGCTGGAGAGAAGCGCAGGATCCTTACCAGCGCCATCGAGCACAGTGCTATCTTGCGTTACAGTGAATCATTGGCAGAGACGGATGGATTCTCTGTGGAGAAAATTGGCGTGGGTGCCGATGGGCGGCTCGATCTTGAGGCGTATGCCTCGGCTCTTTCTCAGGAGGCTGAGGGCGGCTGCGCGATGGCTTCTTTGATGTGGGCGAATAATGAAACGGGTGTGATCCAGCCGATGGCGGAAGCGTGTGACTTGGCGCGCGCGGCAGGTGTCCCATTTCATACGGATGCAATTCAAGCGGTGGGTAAAACGCCAGTGAATGTCCGCGATATGGCGGTGGATTATTTGTCGATCTCAGGGCATAAATTCCATGCTCCCAAGGGAGTTGGCGCGCTCTATGTGCGCGGGGGGATGCCATTTGCTCCTCTCCTTCGAGGGGGTGGCCAGGAGGGTGGTCGCAGAAGCGGCACCGAGAATGTGGCCTCGATTGTGGCGATGGGGAAAGCGGCAGAGCTCATGCAGGCAAGGCTGGAGGCTGATGGCCATGCCGGAGTGAAGGAGCTGAGAGATCATTTTGAGAATCGGCTTTTATCCGAACTTGAAGGAGTCCGTGTGAATGGCTCATTAGCACACCGCACCGTCAATACCAGTCACCTCTCATTTGACTCGTGCGAGGCCGCAGGCTTATTGATTTTACTCGATGAGTATGGGGTGCAATGTTCCGCTGGTAGCGCTTGTATGACCGGCAAACAGCAGCCATCCCACGTGCAAACGGCGATGGGAATCCCCGCCGCTCAGGCGAAAAGCAGTCTGCGCATTTCCTTCTCGATTTTTACCACCCGGCAAGAGTGCGACACCGCCGTGGAGGCGGTGAAGAAAGCCGTAAATAAGCTGCGCAGCGTGCAAGGCGGGCCCGGCGTGGGTCCCGTGCAGGTTTTTACGTAGGGGATATTATCCTAGGTTCTCAATCCGGAAAACAACAGGTCGTGAATTGACGCAGTCCAAGGCCTCGACTTCTTTCAGGGTGTCTTTGAGAAGGCCAAAGCGGCAGGTGTGCAGCTGGAAGACCATATCGACAAATTCTGCATCCGGGTTGTCGGCATTGACAGGCGAGTGGGTGCCTGAAATACCGATACCGGCATCGGCGAGGATATTGGCAATTTTAGCAATCACGCCCGGCTCATCCGTGACGTCGAAGCGCACGTAATAAGGAGTTTGGGTATCGTCAATCGACATGACCGTGCCGTGATCCCGGTAGGGGAGGAAGCCGCGGTGGCCGCCGTCATGGCGCAGGCCTCGGGCAGCTTCCACGATGTCTGCCACGACGGAAGAAGCGGTGGGGTCTTTGCCTGCACCACGTCCGTAAAAGAGGGACTCGCCAGCGGCATCTCCATGCACGGCCACGGCATTAAACACGCCGTTGACGCTGGAAAGCACGTGGCTTTTCGGGATAAATGATGGCTGGGTGCGGAGCTCGATGGTGCCGTCTTCATGTTCGCGCACCACGCAGAGAAGTTTCACGACAAAGCCAAGGCGTTTGGCAAAATCAATATCGATACCTCGCACCATTTCAATGCCCCGGACGTAAACATCGTCTGGGTTGATGGTGAAGCCGTAGGCTAAGGTAGCCAGCAGGATTGCTTTGTGAGCGGCATCCCAGCCGTTGACGTCCAGCGTGGGGTCTGACTCGGCGTAACCTAGTTCTTGGGCCTCCTTGAGTGCTTCTTCGTAGCCGAGTCCGGCATCGGTCATGCGCTCTAAAATGTAGTTGGATGTGCCGTTGATGATGCCGGTCATCGATAGGATCCGGTTGCCGACAAAGGAATCCTGCACAGTTTTGATGATGGGAATACCACCGGCGACAGCGGCTTCGAAGTGGATGGCGGTGTTGCACTCCCGAGAGAGGGCGAAGAGTTCTTCGCCGCGCTCGGCGAGGAGCGCTTTGTTTCCGGTGACGACGGGTTTGCGAGCCCGTAGCGCTGCGGCGACGACATCGAATGCCGTGGTGGTGCCGCCAATGAGCTCGACGACGATATCTACTGATGGGTCTGCAACAACTTCTGACCACTCGGTGGTGAATTTTTCCACCGGGGCTCCGATGGCGCGGGCCTTATTCATATCGCGCACAGCGATACGCATAATCTCGGTGCGCACGTCGGCGCGATTGGAAATGAGATCAAAATTGCGTTGTAGAGTTTCCCACACACCGGTGCCAACGGTGCCAAATCCTACCAATCCTATGCCAAGTTTCTTTTTCATATTTGTATGGTGTCATCAGCGACAGTGCTTATGTGCCGTAGGACGAGACTTTTCAAAAGAGTAAAATGTGGCATATTTTGGTGTTTCCTCCCAATGGCTGCTCGAACTGCAGGGCCGCTATGATTTCAGTAAAGCCTATCATGCGAAAATAGCGGGGATCGAAAAAGAAGTGAGCGTGTTGAAGGTGGCTTCGTAAAGCAGTGTGAATCAATAGTTGTTGCCTAGCCTCATCCGCATTACACAGATGCCTCATGAAATTTTCAAAGTTTAACCGACTCTTTCACCGTTGGGGCTCGATTATTATCTCGGCACCGGTTTTGCTGGTGATTATCAGCGGGATTATTCTTTTATTGAAAAAGGAATCGGCATGGATTCAGCCGCCTACGCAGTCGGGGGGATCGAAAGAGCTGGTTGTGAGTTTTGATGATATTCTCGAAAAATCGAGGTCGGTGCCCGAGGCGGAGATCGAGAACTGGGAGGACATTGTCCGGCTTGATGTGCGGCCATCCAAGGGGATGCTCAAGGTGCGTGCGACGAACGGCTGGGAGATCCAGCTCGATTCTAAAACGGGCGAAGTGCTACAAGTGGCGTATCGGCGCACGGATCTCATTGAGAGCCTGCACGACGGCACGTTTTTCCATGATCGGGCGAAGCTTTGGCTCTTCTTGCCCTCGGCGGTGATTTTATTGGGGCTCTGGCTCACTGGGATCTATCTTTTCCTCTTACCTTCGCTCACCCAGAAAAAGAGGCGAAAGAAAGGACTGATACTTAAAAATGAACCAGGGAATTAAGAGCGAGGCTGGAAGGAGAATGGGAGCATGACGTTGCGATAAGCTTGCGGATTGGACTCAGCAAGTCAAAAGGAGAAACGCGCGTTTCAATGTGGGGAGCCCTTCTTCGCCCTTAGAGCGGTCTTAATACCCCTGTTCAGCAATATATTTCGTTACCCACTCAATGTTGTATTTTCCATTGATGAAGTCGGGGTGGTCGATGATTTCTTGCTGGAATGGGATGGTGGTTTTGATGCCTTCGATCTTAAACTCGGAGAGGGCGCGTTTCATGCGGGCGATCGCCAACGTGCGGGTGGCGGCGGTGACGATGAGTTTGGCAATCATCGAGTCGTAGTGCGGTGGCACGGTGTAGCCGGAGTAAACGTGGGTATCGATCCTGACACCTTTGCCTCCGGGAGTGTACCACAGGGTGATGGTGCCGGGGCTTGGGCAGAAATTGTTGTAGGGGTCTTCCGCATTGATGCGGCACTCGATAGAGTGTCCGCGTGGAGTGGCATTGAGTACGTGCTCGGAGAGAGGTTCTCCTGCGGCTACGCGGATTTGCTCTTTGATGAGCTCGCAGCCCATGACTTCTTCCGTCACTGGGTGCTCCACCTGGATTCGGGTGTTCATTTCCATGAAGTAGAAATTCTCAGCTTTCTCATCGACGAGGTATTCGATGGTGCCGGCATTTTCGTATCCAATGGATGTGATGAGTTTGATAGACGCCTCTTGCATCTGCTTGCGGAGATCCTCAGAAATAAGAGGCGATGGACACTCCTCGATGATTTTCTGGTTCCGGCGCTGCATCGAGCAATCGCGCTCACCGAGTTCGAGGTAGTTGCCGTGAGTATCCGCGATGACTTGGATCTCGATGTGGTGTGGGCTGAGCACGAGCTTTTCGAGATAGCAGTCGCCGTTATTAAAGCAGGTAATAGCCTCTTGGCTGGCTTGGTTGTATTTATCGATGAACTCTTCAGCATTCATCGCTGGGCGCATACCGCGACCGCCGCCGCCGGCAGTGGCCTTGATCATGACGGGGAAGCCGATCTCTTTAGCGAGTTCGAGTCCGTGTTTGGCGGATTTGAGCATACCATCGGATCCAGGTGTTACAGGCACGCCATTGGCGGTGGCTGTTGCCCTGGCGGTGTTTTTGTCGCCCATTTTACGCATCACACCGGCGGAGGGGCCGATAAATGTGATATTGCAGCTATTGCAGATTTCGACAAAGCGGGCATTCTCGGAGAGGAATCCATAGCCGGGGTGAATGGCATCAGCTCCGGTGATCTCAGCGGCGGCGATGATGCGGTCTGGCTTGAGGTAGCTGTCCTTGCTGGCGGCCGCGCCAATACAGACGGCTTCGTCGGCGAGCTGGACGTGCATGGAATCGACATCGGCCTCCGAATAAACGGCAACGGAAGCGACGCCGAGCTCGCGGCAGGCACGGATGATACGGAGGGCAATTTCCCCCCGGTTGGCGACTAGAACTTTCTGGAACATGCTTTTAAAAGAGGGAGATTCAAGAATCAAGAGACTAGAATCAAGAGCCGAGGCTCTGAAAAATGATGGGATACGATTACTTAATTTGGAACAGGGCATCGCCAAATTGCACGGGCTCGCCGTCCTTGGCCACGATGGCGGTGATGGTGCCGGAGACTTCGGCTTCGATCTCGTTCATCACTTTCATCGCTTCGATGATGCAGAGAGTTTGGCCTGCGTTGATGGTGTCGCCTACCTTGACGTAAGCTGCGGCATCAGGGGAGGAGGATGCGTAATAGGTGCCTACCATGGGTGCGGTGATGGCATTGCCTTCAGGCTCTGCGGCTGCCTCAGTGGTAGTGGCGGCTGCAGGAGCTGCGGCTGCGGCCACTGGAGCCGCGACGATAGGTGCCTGGATGAGTTCGGCACCTTTTTTGAGTTTAAGATTCACCCCCTCTTCTTCGAGGTGGAAATAGCTGAGTTCATGCTCGTTCATGAGCTCTACGATTTTTCGAATTTCCTTGAGGTCCACGGTGTTGATTGGGTTAGTGATGATACGGTTGGCCGGAGGGATTAGTCCCGAGGGCCGTGATGCAGAGGAGATTAACCAAAGCGGCTAGGTGAAGTCAAGTCGGATGCTTGGGAAGTCTTGAAGTCGGGGGGGGGGCTTGCCACGTGGGGTTGTTTTTGTCATATTGTCTGCGCGCATGATTTCCCGTAAAAAAATCCATTACCCGATTAGCCCTACCTTGTGGCAGTATCTTTATCACTTTGGGCGCTATTCTGAAATTCCGATGGTGTATGAGGATTTACTGCGTTTCACGGAGTCGATGCCCTACGAGGATCCCAATGGGGACGAAACGCTCTGGCTGACCGTGATGTATCCTCCCGAGGTAATGATGGAGCTCCGGCCCCAACTCACGGCTATCTATGCCGCTCTAAAAATCGGTGGCGAGGCTACTCACCATGAGCACTTGCTGGTGGATCGGATCGATTTCGGAGAGTTTGGTAATTCCCGGCCGTTTAGGATTCGGATCACCAATCAATACAATGACAACTCGGATTATTTTTATGTGAAAACAGGGGACGCCTCGCGGATTTTTGGTTTGGAGTTAGAATATTCATTGTCGCCTAACCGAATTAATTATTTGGTGCGGGGGAATACGCTGATCGAGGAACACATTGTGGGAGTTCCCGGAGATGTATTTATTGATACTTATTTGCAGCGGCCCACTTTGGATAAAGTGCGGGTGGCGAAGGAATTTGTGAAATTTATCGAGCGCTGTTTTATTAGGTTGTTAGGCGATATGAGATCGGTGAACTATGTGATGCAGGTGACGCCGGACTTTGAGAAAGTGCAGTATCGGTGTCGACCGATTGATTTCGATCAGCAAAGTTATCAAGGCAAGGGGAAGATCTATATGGCCTACCACTTTCCCAGTAACAAAGCGCTCACGCACATGAGTTTTCGGAATATGAACCGGGCAACCATCGCGCAGTATGCGGAGGAGGAGCGCATCCAGATGGCGCAGCGGGCGGTGCTGGGGAAACGGCGATTACGTGCGATTTTGAAGGTCATGTCTCGTGAGGAGCTTTCGCCCACGGAGCACGTGGTGCAGCTACGCCAGGATCTTGGCGAGGTGCATCAGACGATGGCTTTTGAGAAATGTCAGAACATGGGTGAGCTTACTCAGGCGCATATCTGGCACATGTTAGAAAATCCCAATTTCTCCTACAGTCGGCGGAGAAAGATGACGGAGGGGTAGGGGTTTACCGGCATCGTGCTAGCGTGGCGAGCATGTAGCCGGTGCCGTAGGCGTAGTGGTAGTTGTAGAGTGGGTAGTCCCACCACGAGCCGTTTTTTTCCTGTTTCGGGATCAGTAACGCTGCGAGTTTTTCTTTCCACGGGCCACGCTCGTTTTCGGGCAGGATGTGGATGCACTCGCTGGCGTAGTAGTGGCCGTAGTAGTAGAAGTAGCCTGCGACTTTGGCGGGCGCTTCGTGGGGAATGGGGCGCTTGCGGCCGTGATCGAGCCAGCCGTTGCGATCGAAGAGGCGCTGCAGCCAAGTGCGGATGACGTCATCGGTGACGGCGGTATCACCAAAGGCGCGGGTGGCGGCGTTGCAGGCCTGGGAGCGGCCGAGTGAGCCGGCGGGGCGATTGATGGTCAGGCGTGGGCGGAAGCGGTGGCCACGAGAGTAGACGTATGAGAAGTCGGTGGTGCGCTGTTCTTGGACTGCACGCACGGAGGTTTCGATCATGGTGGGGGGCAGCGTAATGCCCATCGTTGTCGCGGCGTCGTGCATGCCGAGTAATGCGGTGGCGGTGGTGAAGCAGGTCGGCATGCCCGAGGGCCTCACGGTGTTTTGTTTGAAGTCGAGATAGCCAAAACCGCCGTTGATGTCTTCGTAACACTTCAGTTTGGCCACTTGGATTTCTGCCTGTTGTTTGTAAATTTCACGTTTCGCGGGATCGTCCTGATAGCGGTAGAGTGAGGCGAGGGCGCGCAGTCCGTAAGCATGAGCCCAGATGTTGTAGGTGGCATGAGGGTCGATGCTGCGGGTTTTGGGCAGGACTTCCAGTAGCCATTTTTCACCTTTGTCGATGGCGGCCAGGACCTCGGGGCGTTGGTCGCGCGTTTCTAATAATCCATGCAGTGCCAAGGCGGAGCTGGCGGTGTGAAATGCCTGATGGCCATCGGGGAGTGGGGCGAAGATATTGAGCCCCTTGGTGCGTGTTGGCCCGCCCCAGGAGCCATTTTTATTTTGGTGACTCACCAGAAAATCAACTCCCTTGGTAATGGATCTCTCAAGGGTAGTGGTCGCTGCGGATGGCTGCTCGACCGCGGCATGCAGGGAGGATATCGTAAGAAGTCCGAAGATGGCGAGGTTGCGCAACATGCTGATAGGAGGGGAGGGGATTTAAAAACAGGGAATTTATTTCACGATCACCTGACCTTTTTCAAGCCCTTTGGTGATGACTGCCCAGTCTTTGCTGGCGGGGCCCACGGTGACTTTGCGTTCGGAGGTTTTTCCATCGGCTAGCTTGACCTTGACGGTGTAGCCGCCGTCATCCGCACGGGTAAGGTAGTCGGAGGGCACCTTGAGTGCGTTGTCGAGGCTGAGGCTGGTGATAGTGGCGGTGGCTTTCATGCCGGGAACCACGGCAAGTCCCTTCGGGATGGTGGGTTTGAGGGAAACGTGGAAGCTACCATTTGTTCCCGGATGGGTGGCGAGATCAGTAAGCTGCACGTTAAAGCTGTGGTAGCGATCAAGGGTGGTGATGGCGTAGCTGGTGGCTTTTTTGGAGGTTTTGGCGGTGTTGAGGGCGGGAAGGTTGGCGGCCTCTGTGAAGGCGGAAAGTGTGAGTGGGCTGTTGGCCGGGATGAATGTCATCACGGTGGTTTTGGCGGGAAGTTTACCTCCGATCTTGAGCGCCTTAGTCGCCGCTTCGGGGCTCCATCGGCCGTCTTGGATGCTGCCGTAGTAGACGATGCCGTCTGCCGGTGCGGTGATGGCCATCATGGTGCGGTCGGCTTTGCTCTTGGCTAGGTTTTCGATGGCTTTTTCGTCGTCGAGGATGGCTTTGGCCACTTCAAGACGTTTAAGTTCTAAGGCGCGTGGAAGATTTTCCTTAGCCGCGGCATTGGCAATCTGCGCATTTTTGGCGGAGAGTTGATGGGAGAGCAGTTTGCGGGGGATGGCCGTTTTCAGGTCGTTGTCGGCATTGATGCGTGCTGATTTGAGGGCGAATTTGGTGGCTTCTACGGCATTGCGGGTGCGGAGTAGGATGATTTCCTCGGTTTCCTCAATGAGGTCATCTTCGTTATACATCTTCTCCAGCTGCTTGAGTTCTTCTTCGATGTAAGCCAGCGATTGCTCGGCTTTTTTCACGGCAAACTTACTGGTTTCAATCGATTTAGGCTGCCCGATCTCCGTGAACCATTGGAGGTTTTCTGCGGTTTCTTTTTCGGCCCGGGCGGTGTCTTCCAGGCTGCGAGGGGTGCTGAT
>CAYNNY010000092.1:0-11289 GCA_964398555.1 uncultured Verrucomicrobiales bacterium | reverse complement strand
CCAACTCCAACTCCAACTCCAACTCCGATCCGAAGAAGGCCAAAGGCTTCGCGCGACTCATCTTTGAACCACTGAAAATGGCAGGGTGAGAGAACTTTGAACCTTTTCTAATGAAAGTAGCCAGAGGCGGCCTAAATCACTTCATGATGAGTCCAAAGCACTCGTTTAATCCTGTTCATCTTGTTGATCCTGTCTGAAAATTTGATTAGACCTCCCTATCGTAAGGACCCAGCCCGTATGGAACCCGTATGGGAGCCCATATTGCGCCACTCTTTCAGTCTCGACATCGGTCTTGTTTCGGAGTAGATGATAGAAATACCCGCCACTCGATTTACCCCCTAACGTTCCTTACCTATGAAATTTATCACATCCCTCTCCATGGCTCTCGCTTTAGCCAGCTGCTCCACAAGCGGAATACGCATGTCTCGAACAGCCCAACAAGAAAGTCTCTCATCGGGAGTTTTAAGTGAAAGAGTTAAAGCTAAAATTGCCGTCACTGAAAATCAACAACGGGGATCATGCCGAAATCCCACCATCCACAGGGTGGCCCTGCGGTCATCCGCCAGAGGAGGATCGGGCTCCATCATCGCCGCCCGAGAAGACTGGATTGTTAATCGCTGCGGAATAGACATCGTTTATCAAGTCGATTATTACGGCCCCCTTAATGAATCCGCGAACATCCACGTCAAACAAATCAGGAGGTAGATCTGAGGATCGGCCTTGACTCCCCCACTACCTTTTTGGTTTATAGACAGGGTGTCACTTTAAAACGCAATCAATCCAACATGTCCATTCTGACCATCATTCTAAGCCTCTTGGGCATTATTCTCATCGCGATCACCATCTACGATCTCACCCAGAAACATCACGCAATCCTACGAAACTTCCCATTGCTCGGGCACCTCCGGTATATTCTCGAGATGATCGGCCCAGAGCTCAGGCAATACATCGTCACCGATAACGATGAAGAACGTCCATTTAACCGGGATCAACGACGCTGGATCTACGCATCCTCGAAAAAAGAAAACAACTACTTTGGTTTTGGCTCCGATAACGACATGGAGTTGACCGCCAACTACCTCATTCTCAAACAATCCACTTTCCCTCACTCGGGGAAAGCACAGGACCCACTCCACCTCACACCTTGTGCCAAAGTGCTGGGTGGCGCCCGCAAGCGAGAAAAAGCATTTCGCCCGGCCTCGATCATCAATATCTCAGCCATGAGCTTCGGCGCGCTGGGCAAAGCTGCTACCCAGGCACTCAATCACGGATGCGGCATCGCCGGATGCCTCCACAACACCGGTGAAGGCGGAGTCTCCACCCACCACCTACACGGCGGCGAACTCATCCTCCAGATCGGCACAGGATATTTTGGCTGCCGTGACGAAGATGGTAATTTTTCCATGGATGCCCTGCTCAAAACGGTGAGTCAAACCCCAAGCATCAAAGCGATCGAAATCAAACTTAGCCAAGGGGCGAAAGCCGGACTCGGTGGACTCCTGCCTCAGAGTAAAATAACTCAAGAGATTTCTGATGCCCGTGGCATTCCCCGTGACCGCGATTGCGAAAGCCCAGCATCTCACAGCGCGTTTTGCGATGCTGACTCGATGCTGAATTTTGTAGAAAGCATCGCCACCGCCACAGGACTCCCCGTGGGAATCAAATCGGCCGTGGGTCAACTGGGGTTCTGGCATGATCTCGCAGAGCTCATGCGCGATGGCTCGCGCGGGGTGGACTTCATCACGATCGATGGCGGAGAAGGTGGCACCGGAGCCTCACCTCTTGCGTTTTCTGACCATGTGTCGCTTCCCTTTAAATACGGCTTCCCCAAGGTGTTTTCTATTTTTTCTCGCGCTGGCCTGAGCGATCAAATTATTTTTATCGGATCAGCTAAACTTGGATTCCCCATGGATGCGCTATTCGCCTTTGCCCTGGGCTGCGATATGATCTCCGTCGCTCGAGAAGCCATGATCTCGATTGGATGTATTCAAGCGCAGCGTTGCCACACCGATCATTGCCCGGCAGGTGTTGCCACCCACAATCCTTGGCTGATGCGAGGGCTCGATCCCACACTCAAAGCCGCAAGACTCGCCAACTACGTGATCACCCTACGCCAAGAAATCCTCAAGCTCTGCCATGCTGCTGGATTTTGCCACCCCGCCTTCATCACCACCAACCACTTTGAGATCCTCGATGGGCAGCTCGGCACCACTTCATTCAAAGACCTTTTTGGCTATGAGCGCAACGAGCTCCGCCCATGTGACAAAGACTGTGAAACCATCCGGGAGATCATGGAATGCCCTGAATCATCAGACGCCAAATAGCCCCAGTGTATTTGCCCTGACGCCGCTACTCCAGTCCAACCGACTTCCACTCTTCCCAGCCACCTTCATAGATCGTCACCGCGTAACCGCGCTGAGATAATTTCTGGGCCACATTGTAAGCGATAGGACATTTGGGGTTCAGGCAATAAAGCACGATAATTTGATCGGCCTTGACCGCAGCATCAAGCTGCGGCTTCACAGCCGAAAAATCCGATTTAAATTGATGGGCTGAGATATTGACGGAGCCATCAATGCTACCCATACGGTGAAAGAAGGCTTTCCGGCAATCTATCAACAGCACCTCCCCATTTTGCTTCAAACCGAAAAGACGATCGATGCTGATGACCGTGATTTTTCCAGAGGGCGGCGGAGGCGTATCCTGACGAGCTTCCGAAACCGAGACCTCAGGGAATTTTGATTTTTCTTTAGTCACCGCCTGTTCTGCGGCTCCATCATCACCGCCCTGTTCCGCGCAGGAGACAAGAAAGAGAGAACAAAGAAGAAGAAATAAAAGACCTGATTGTAATTTCATAACACGGAATGGTAAGCTTTCTGTGCCTAACCTGATCAGCCCGAGAAAAAAAACCATGTAAAACTTCACTTTCCAGCGATACCTAGTGAATAATGCCACGCTTGAATCGCCCTTCACTGAATTGTTGAATATGGCTGACGCCAAGTTAAAGGCATCGGAGATGCGCTGAATCAATACTACGTATTGGTTGAATGCGAATGCTGGACTTCAACGCACCAGCAGGAGCTTTCAACTCGCGAAGCGAATTCAACCTGCCGAAGGCAAATTCAACAATTAATCCTTTTGCTGGACGTTTTTTTACTGCCGGAATGTGTGTAATACTCACCGGGCTTTGAAAAATTAGAAGCTAGCAAAAAGCGACTCCTCGACTTAGGCCGTCACACGCATGGGCATGATGACATAGAGGAATGAGCTATCCAGGCGGATGACTCCGGGGCTCATGCCGTCAATAAGATCGAGGTAAACCGACTCGTCATTGAGGTTTTTGAGTGGTGCCATGAGAAACTCAGGGTTGAAGGCAATGGAAAACTCCTCGCCATCGTAGTCGGCAACAATGGGCTCGTTGGCCTCACCAATGTCCTTTGAGTTCGCCTGCACATCGATATTGCCCTTACTAAAGGTAAGCTTGACGGAGTTCGAGCTCTCAGATGTCAGCAGCGAGACACGACGCACGGTGTGTAAAAATTCTTCACGGTTGATGGTCACACGCTCCTTGCGTTTACCAGGAATGACCTGTTTGTAGTTCGGATAATTACCCTCAATGAGCTTACTGACAATAATGCTACCTCCGATCTTAAAGCTAATCTGATTCCCACTGAGTTGCACCAAGGCATCGCCTTCAGTGCCGAGCATTCTCTGGAGTTCACCTATCGCCTTGGCGGGAATGATAATATCCATTTCGTGGCTGGCTGGAAATTCGAGATCATTTTCGACCATCGCCAAGCGGCGACCATCCGTAGCCACAAAGATCATTTTTCCAGCGCTGAAGGAAACATAAATGCCGTTAAGGACATAGCGGGTTTCATCTGTGGAAATGGCGTATGATGTTTTTTTGACCGCATCAAGCAGGATACTCTGAGCAATATTAAACTCGGTAGCCTCCTCGAACTTAGGAAGTGGAGGGAACTCTTCTTCACCAAGACCGATGATTTTGAAAAAACTAGGACCGCACTTGATGCTGGCGTGATTTTTAGAATCAACTGTCACTTCCACCTCGCTGGCTGGAAGTTGGGAAACGATGCTTACCAGACGCTTCACAGGCAGGGTTGTTGACCCTTCTTTCTCTACCGTGGCATCCACACTACCACTGACGCCTACATCCAGATCGGTGGTGGTGAGCTTGAGCTTACCATCCACAGCCTCAATGAGGACGTTGGAAAGAATAGGCAGAGTGGCTCGTGAGCTGACGACGTGTTGGACTTGCTGGAGAGCTTCGAGAAACGCTTCTTTACTAATCGAAAATTTCATAGGTTATAATTCAGGTGGTTGCGGTTATCAGTATGCGTGAACTCTGAACCATTCTCGCATCAAGGCAAGCACTCTTTAACAAATCTTGAACATTTTTCAACCCCCATTTTCACTCTTCATTTTCGACCCTTACTTTCTCTGAAGAGTCGTGATTAACATATCAACAGCATCACGGGTGTAAACATCACCATCGATACTATCCTTCACTTTTTTACAGGCATAAATCACCGTGCCATGATCGCGGCCACCAAAGGCGTCGCCAATCTCAACCAACGAACAAGGCGTCAGTTTGCGGCTCAGATACATCGCTATCTGACGAGGAAATGCAATGCTTGCAGGACGCCTGCGACTTGTCATATCCGCCAAACGAAGATCGAAGTGCTTGATCACCGCCTTTTGAATGGCATCGATATTAACTCTCTTCTGCCCCTCTTCACGGAGGATATCCTTGAGCAAGAACTCGGCACGCTCCACAGTGATGGGCTCCGTACCCAGAGATGCATAGGTGGCCACTCGGACCAATCCGCCTTCAAGCCGGCGGACGTTACTCTGCACTCGCTCAGCCAGCATATTCAAAATATCATCTCCCAGTTTCACATCCCAATCTTCCATTTTGCGCTGGAGAATCGCCAATCGCGTCTCCATGCCCGGAGGCTGAAGCTCAACGGCCAGACCACTTTCAAATCGTGAAATCAACCGTGGCTCAATATTCTTGATCTCTGAAGCTGGGCGATCCGATGTCAGAACCACCTGACTCTGCAGGTCAAGCAACTCATTAAAGGTGTGGAAGAATTCCTCCTGCGAACGCTCTTTTCCTCCAAGGAACTGAATGTCATCGATGAGTAAAATATCGGCACGACGGTATTTGCGGCGAAAACGCTCAAGATTCCCCTTCCTCAAGGTATCGATAAATTCGTTAATGAATTTTTCACAGGTCAGATAAACCACACGCGCCGATGGATTCTCCTTCATCAACCTCTGACCAATCGCCTGCATCAGGTGGGTTTTGCCCAGACCTGAATCCCCGTGAATGAACAGTGGATTGTAAATGGTTTGCTTGGCAGAGGCCACAGCCTCGCATGCCGCTTGAGCAAACTCATTGTTCTGCCCCACCACAAAACGATCAAAACTAAATTGTGGGTTCAACCCCGCCGAACGAAGCTTTTTCTGAATCATCTCCGGTGAACTAGCGAGCTGCACTTGAGGCGTTGAAACAATCGCCCGATTCACCACGGCAGAGGATTTCCCATCACGAGTGCTCCCTGTAGCTTTCACTGAGGACGCCGCCTTTGGCTGTAACGCTTCATCAGCCACCACCACCTTGACCTTGAGCGGCAAGTCTGATGCTTGAGAAAATGCAGTCTGCACCTCAGGTAAGTAATTGGTCTCAATCCAGACCTGATGCATATCACTCTCCACCGCCAGAACCGCCTCGGTCTCGTTCATGTGGACGAGTTGGGCCGTGTGAAACCAGCGGCTGAACGCATCATTGCTAACAAGACCCTGCAACGACTCTGAAACGCTCTCCCATAGTTTTTTCATATCTTCCACCAGCACGGTGCAAACATCATCATAGAGGGGGGTATCGTCATCGGCAGGCATCGCGGTATCATTCATGAAATTCTAAAAAATTTGAGTGGTGGGACAGTCAGAAGCTAAGGGTAAATTAAATACCGCTCATCTGGGAGGAAATCCAGCAGGGCAGCGCACGAATACAAGCGTCTAGAACGCCTCATCGCAAAACTTTTCAACAGGCTATTCTTCTTTTTTTAACAACTTCCCTTTCCACAACGGTTCCACACAAATATTTTTAAAAACTTGACTGGAAATTTAATAAACAGGAGTGAAGTAGATCATTCTAACCTCAACTAACATGACCTAACACCTTAAAAGCAAGCCTTTGAAAATCACGATCATCGAACCAAAACCGAAGATTCATGCTCCAAATTCAAATCGACAACCCACTGGTTTTTAAGCAGTCAAAGCCCTCCTCGCTCTTCACGAATCACGCCTGGATTCACCTGCGAGAAGACCGCCCAAAATTCCACATATCAGAGTCAGTCCGGCATTCAGCGGGAAGAACCACTCCGAAGCCCATTGAGGGCGGGAAGCGACAACAACAGCCCCAAGTGCCTTAAAATCAAGGGCGGCAAGAACCAACGGTAACTCAGGCCTGAACCACGCGACCAAACTCACCGATAAAAACACACCTAACAAAAGACCTCCGATATGACTCCGGATAGGAAAAACAGCCGCCAACAAGACCCCCAAAAGCGGCCCGTAAGTGTAGGCTACCATCCCAAATGCGAGACCAATGAGGTCGGTATCAGGATTTCGGCTGCGGATTTCCCACAGTGCCAGCGCCGCGCCAGTCAGGATGATTCCCCAGACACAGACGGCCACCCGAGACAAGCGAACCATCTCAGCACCTTTCCCCTCCTCCTCAAGTTTTTCACGACCAAAGATCACCGACAAGCTCGTCTGGCTCAGCGCAGCCAAGATGGAATCCAGACTGGAGATCGCAGCAGCAAAGGCCCCGGCCAAAATCAACCCACTCACACCGATAGGCACCTCCATGGTGATCCAGGCGGGAAAAACATTATTCGCATCTTTCTTAAAGCTGGCAGCTAGATCAGCACCGGGGATGTAAACTTGATACCAGGCAAACAACCCAGCCCCCACCGCGAGCATCAACACGGTAATAAGAATAGAAACACTACTCCAGCACATCGCCTTCCTCGCCTCCTTCACCCCGCCGCAGCAAAACATCCTCTGCGTGTTGAGCTGATCCACACCAAAGGCGGCAAAATTTTGAAACGGCATCGCCAGCAAAGCCACCCACATCGTGTAACGAAGCTTCGGATCTTGAAAGGGGGTCGTGAAATCCACCCATCTCAATTTATTCACCTCGACTCCATCAATGTTGATTTGATTAAGCCCTACAATCTCACTCCACCCCAATTGCCATGTCAACATGCCAAAGGCGAGTAGCCCACCGAAGATAAAGAGGCAAAACTGCATCACATCCGTCCAGATCACCGTCTGCATCCCTCCCATAAACGTCCAAAGCACGGCCACCGCGCCAATCGCGCAGATGCAAACCCAGGCATCCATACCTGTCACCACCTGAAGAACAATAGCCGTCACCAGCACCCGCACACTCTGCCCGAGAATCGCCCCCAGCGAAAACAATCCCGTGACCAGCCTCCTCACCCCCTCACCCAAGCGATCTCCCATAAAGTCATAGGGGCTATAAATTTCCTTTTCATAATAAAGAGGCACCAGCCAGTAAGCGACGCCAAACCGCGCCACAATCGATCCCAGCCCCCACTGTAAATACGTCCAATCCCCCGACATCGCAAAAACCATACCCGGCACGCCGATGAAGGTCAGCGCGCTGATCTCCGTGGCGATCATCGAGCCACTCACCGCCCACCAAGGAAGTTTTTTGCCCCCCAAAAAAAAGTCTTTAATACTCGATTGCTTACCTGACATCCGATGCCCAATCCAAGTCGTCAGTATCATATACGTCACTACCACCGCCCAGTCCCAATAGGTAAAAAACTCATGCACCTGCTTTTCCATAGGCGCGGAAGCTATCAGATCAGATCGCTTCTTCAATCTTCAAACGAAAATCTTCAAACTAAACAAAAAAGAGCCTTGTCGTTTCCCCTCCCCCGATCATAACTCAACTCCAGATTAACGCATCGTGACTACCTCTGGAAAACATCTCACTCTTGGCATCATCCCAGCTCGCTGGGCCTCTACCCGCTTCCCAGGGAAACCACTCCATCTCATCGCCGGAAAACCCTTGATCCAGCACGTCTGGGAGCGCTGCCAGCAGTGCCAAAAGCTCGACACCATCGTCATCGCCACCGATGACCAACGCATTCTCGACGCCGCCCAGTCCTTTGGAGCCAGAGCAGTAATGACCTCCGCCGAGCACCCCACCGGCACCGACCGCATCGCCGAAGCGGCAGCCGCTTTTCCCGAAGCCACGCAGATCATTAATATCCAAGGCGATGAGCCATTGATCGATCCAGCATTAATCGACCAGCTCGCCGATGCCCTCACCTCCGACCCCGGAGTCGCCATGGCCACCGCCGCCAATCCTCTGACAGACGAGGCCCTGATCAATGACCCCAATGTCGTCAAGGTCGTGCTTGCCCTCAATGGCGATGCTCTCTACTTTTCCCGCAGTCCACTGCCCTACCGGCGCTCCGACAGCCCGAACCTCCAGCTCTACCGCCATAAAGGCATCTACGCCTACCGTCGCGATTTCCTGGAACAATTCATCACCTGGCCGCCATCGCCGCTCGAGCTTGCCGAATCGCTCGAGCAGCTCCGCGCCCTCGAAAACAACGCCCGTATCAAAGTTCTCATCACCGACGACGAATCACCCGGCGTCGACACCCTCGAACAAGCTCAACAAATCGAAGCCCTCCTCAATTCCTAATCCGTAATCCGTAATTCTACACTCTCATGCCTCAACCAGCTAAATACATTTTTGTCACCGGAGGCGTCGTCTCCTCACTTGGAAAAGGACTCGCCGCCGCCTCCCTCGGAACCTTGCTCGAACTCCGTGGACTTTCTGTCATTTTACAGAAGTTCGACCCCTACCTCAATGTCGATCCCGGCACCATGTCACCATTTCAGCACGGCGAAGTTTACGTTCTGGATGATGGCGCGGAAACGGATCTCGACCTCGGACACTACGAGCGATTCACCAACTGCAAACTCACCCGATTCAATAACCTCACCTCTGGTCAGGTCTTTGAAACTGTGATCAAAAAAGAACGCCGTGGTGAATACCTCGGTAAAACCGTCCAATTCATCCCACACTGCACGGATGAAATCAAAGCCCGCATCAACGATGTCACCCTGAGATCAGATGCCGATGTCATCATCACTGAGATCGGAGGCACCGTCGGCGATATCGAAGGCCACCTCTTCCTCGAAGCTCTGCGCCAATTCTCACTCGATGTCGGTCGTGAAAATGTTTGTTTCCTCCACGTCACCCTCCTCCCCCTGATCAAAGCGGCAGGCGAAATCAAAACCAAACCCACCCAGCAATCCGTCGCCAAGCTGCGCGAAATCGGCATCATGCCTGACATCATTGTCTGCCGCACCGAACACGACCTCAGCGAGGAGAATAAGGAAAAAATCGCGATGTTCTGTAACGTCGAGAAAAAGAACGTCGTTGCCTTCCGCGATGTCGAACACACCATCTATGAATGCCCGATCGACCTCCGCCGCGACAAACTCGACCGCTTGGTCTGCGACCGACTCGGCATCGAGTCCAAAACTCCAGATCTCACCGAGTGGCAGAATTTTGTCGATCACATCATTAACCCGACCCACGATATCAGAATTGCCGTCGTCGGCAAATACATCGAACTTCAGGATGCCTACAAATCCATTTACGAATCACTGACCCATGCGGGAGCCGCACATGACACCCGCGTCACCATCGACAGGATCGATGCCGAAGCCATCGAAAAAGAAGGTGCCGCCGCCTACCTCAATGGCGTCGACGGCATCCTCATCCCCGGTGGATTTGGCGACCGAGGCACCGAAGGCAAAATCCTCACCTGTCAGTATGCTCGGGAAAACGACATCCCCTACTTTGGCATCTGCCTAGGCATGCAAATAGCCACCATCGAATTTGCCCGCAACGTCTGCGGACTGACCAATGCCAACTCCACAGAGTTTGACAAAAACACACCTGATCCCGTGATATCCCTTCAAGAAGAGCAAAAAGGAATCGAGGATCTGGGTGCCACCATGCGCTTGGGAGCCAACGATGCCAAAGTCGAACTCGGCACCAAAACCGAAGAACTCTACGGCACGGACATGATCAGCGAGCGCCACCGCCACCGCTACGAGTTCAACCCCGCCTACCGCGAACAGCTCGAAGCCGCAGGCCTCAAAATCAGCGCCGTCTCCGCAAACGAAGGACTCGTCGAAATCGTCGAAATCGCCGACCACCCCTTCTTCATCGGTGCCCAGTTCCACCCCGAGTTCCAATCCAAACCCAACTACCCGCACCCGCTCTTCTCCGGCTTCGTCGCCGCCGCCCTCAAAAGAATTGAGAATTAAGAATGCAGAATTCACACTGAGCACCAACAAAAATCCTGTTAATCCTCCAAATCTTGTAAATCCTGTCAAGCGCCGCAGGCATCAACCTAAGACCAAAGAATCAAGAGCCAAGCATCCCCCACCCCAAGCTCCACATCCCAAGTAATTCTGAAAATTCTGTTAATTCTGTCTAGCGCCGCAGGCATCAACCCAAGCCCCCCCCCCCAACAACCCACTCAAAAAAAAATGACCATCGAAGAAAAAATCCAATCCCTCGGCCACACCCTCCCCGCAGCCCCAGCCCCCGCGGGTTCCTACGTCAACTGCGTCCGCTCGGGCAATTTACTCTTCCTCGCCGGAGGCATCCCGCCATTGGATGACGATACCTACCTCGGCAAAGTCCCCACCGACACCTCAGTAGAAACCGCCCAGGAAGCGGCCCGACTCATCACCCTCAACCGCCTCGCCGTGGTCAAAGAAGAAATCGGCAATCTCGACAAAGTCGTGCGCATCGTCAACGTCGGCGGATTTGTCAACTCCGAGCCAGATTTCTATCAACACCCCGCCGTCATCAATGGCTCCTCAGATCTCCTTGTCGAAATTTTCGACGACAAAGGAATCCACTCCCGCACCGCCATGGGAGCCGCCGCCCTCCCCCTCAACGTCTCCGTTGAAATCAACATGATTGTGGAGGTTGAATAACCCACAGGTTCAAATAGCACAACAACAACGCTAATCGTGCTTTCAGCGCCAACGCCGCAACCTATCGCAGCCTAGGACACCATACGAACAACCTTCATCGTGCTTTCCGCACCAACGGTGCAATCTATAGTAGCCTAGGGCAACGCCCTGACTTTTATACATAAGTCCCAACTTTCATTTTTCACT
>CAYNNY010000091.1:0-11500 GCA_964398555.1 uncultured Verrucomicrobiales bacterium | reverse complement strand
CTTTTATCGATCACGCCGCGAAATTCACCAGAGCCATTAACCCTGCCACGACAGAATAAGCCATGAGATGAACATGGCATTTAATCAAGTCAATCCCCACACCAATCCACAAACATCACTTTCCGTCGAAAAATATTACACGTTCCGAACGTAACCCGTTTGCGGTCCTTCCAGAGCCTCGTTGATGTAGGGTTACTACCCGCACGGGTCACGTGTGTTTGGCTATGTCAGCGGAAGAAAAAAAGATCGGGCCCCGCGCCACGTGGTCGCAACACTTCAAAAATAACGGCTACTACACCGCCCGTGTGAGCAAGATTTACCACATGGCTGTCCCCGCCGGCATCGTCAAAGGATCTGATGGTGCTGACGATCCCGCTTCATGGACAGAAAAATTCAATAGCCAAGGCCCCGAGTATCAGCAAATCGTCAAACAATTCAAAGCCCAACTCAAAGAGAAGCTTGAAGAGGCCCGCGACAACGATATCGAACGCGCTCTCACCCCAAAGCTCAGACGCTAGAGGCTAATAGCCTGCGGCGCAGACATCAACCAGAGCGCCCCCCCCCTTGCCGCTACTTCATCGCAGCAAGAAGCTCCTTCATATCCACCGTGCACACCGTGGTCAGGGTGTCACTTTTAGCGTAGGGCAGGATCAGCCGATCACCGTGAATCATCGCGCCACAGCTATAGACAACGTTAGGCACATAGCCCTCACGGCCATCACCTTCCGGCTTCAGAAGAGGCTCTTTCAAAGCGCCAATCACCTTAGTGGGGTCATCAAGATCCAAGAGGATGGCCCCGAGACAATACTGCCGCATCGCCCCCACACCATGGGTAATCACCAGCCATCCCTCGGGAGTTTCCAAAGGTGAACCGCAGTTGCCAATCTTGATAAACTCCCATGGATACTCAGGCTCCCTGATGAGCACGGGGTCCGACCAGTAGTGCAAATCCTCAGCGTACATCAAAAAGAGGTTTTCATCATCCATCCGCGAAAGCATGGCGTAACATCCCGAAATTTTCCGAGGAAAGAGAGCCATGCCCTTGTTTTTCACAGCAGGCCCGTGCAGCACCCTCGCCCGGAAGTAGAGAAAATCCTGAGTCTCCATCAGTTGAGGTAAAATCATCCGGCCATTGTAAGCCGTGTAAGTGCCAAAGTAAGTCACCGTGCCATCATCGTCGACAAATCTGACAAACCGCGCGTCTTCGATACCGTTGCTCTCATTGGTCGAAACAGGAAACACAATACGCTCAGAGATCGGGGTATCCTCCGAAAACTCGATATCGTAATTGGCCTCGGCCAGCCAATGGACCCGCTTCACCACATGATCTTCATCATCCGTATGAGGATGGCAGGTAATCGTCGTCCGAATCGCCTCCATCAGATCATCCAGAGTGATCAGCGGCCCTAACTTATCGAGAACCGGCTGCAAACAGGCTTCATCCATTTTTAATGCGCGCAGCTTATGAATAAACATCGCCTTCCGAAACACCGGATTGGTCACTCGCTCAGGGGAGACCACAAATCCTGACACCTCATCCAGATGCACCCCATGCTCGGCATCGATCACTCCTGTCCGAAATGTGATCGATGAAATATGCCCCTCACCCGTAGCCCGCAGACTCATGATAAAACGCATTTCACCCTCCTTCAGGCCGGACTGATCCAAATGAGGCACGATCGATGGATTAAACAACGCCGCAGCTTCTAACGAATACTCGTGAGAAAACAACGCCCCAAAATAACGCTGTCGCTCTTTTGATAGATTTGCGGCACCGGGAATATGATCTGCAATCTGCTCAAACCTCCGCGACCACACCTTCCGAATCCCCTTATGCCGAGTCCCAAAGTCCGCCCGTGTGTTTTTCAATTCCTGCACGACATCCTCCTCACTCATCGCAAGGACACGATTAATAATATGCACCCAACGCTCGGGGTCGGGATTAAAAGGCCGCACTAAAACGCGAGTGTCATCGGGCAACAGCTCGATGTTCGTGGGGTGGATATTGACCGTTTTCATTTTCTATTCCTTTCTTTTTTTCTGCCAAGCCAGCCTCATTTCAACCAATGCCAAATGGAAAATGATCGTGGACTCAGCGCCTTGGTTTTCGTTGAGATGGTCCGCCAACAAAGCATCATGGCAGCCACCGGAGGTTTCATCATAAAGTTTCAGCCCGAGGTCATTGTAACCTGTGAACCACGCTAGGCAAAAGTCGGCCTGAGCCGGCCAGAAAGGATCAGCCGTCGCTTGCTCCGCCTGCAAACATGCCGACACCATCGCACTAGCTTCCAGCGGTTGTTGATCAAATTGCGCCCGCTCCCCTCCTTTTTTCCAAAATCCATGACAGCCGATCGGCGACAACCAACCTCCGTCTGCCGTTTGCACCTCGATGAGCCAGCGCAAGGTATCGAGCCCAGTTTGCAGTGTCTCATCGCAGCCCATACTCATGCCACTCTGGATCAGCGCTTGGCATAGCCGCGCATTATCATAAGCCACCACAGGCTCAAACCATCGCCAATCAGCATCGGCATGATGACGATGCAAATCCATCAATAACGTCACCAACCGCTGCCGCATCCGCAGCACCTCCCGGTCTCCGGGGCAGCTCCGCAAATAAGCATCAATTCCAAGCAAACCAAATGCCCATGCGCGCGGCGATGTCATCTTACCCAACTGCACAAGGCCACGGTGAAAAAGCATGGCACAAACACCCCGATGCCCAGAATTACGAGTCAACTCAACGCCGACACCCACCGCCCACATCGCCCGAGCATGGCTGTCATCGGAGCCCTCTAACTCCATCCACTCCAGCCCCCGACTCATAAAGTTTCGGAACCTCTTGGTTCGCGGCTCAAATGCATCCCAAAGAAAGGCGAGATAGGTTCCCGACAAAGCACAAAATTCTTTTTGACCCAAGCCGTAACCTTCCAAATTCACCGCCAGCACCGAGAGCAAATATGCTCTCGCATTGTCATCGGCGCAACACCCCTCCATGTTGTTAGGAACGTTATGCACCGCGTGCTGAAAGATACCAAGGTGGCTGGTCATCTCCACCATATGAGTAAAGTTCAATGCCGGCAACTCACGCTCTACCGGCTTTCTGCAAACCACGCGCCCGCTACGCTGCTGCCTGGCCCGCTCAAATGAAACCATGTAACTTCGAGCAGCATACGGCCACGTCATTGATCGGCCCATTTCGTAGGCCCGCTTACGCACCGCAGTCATCAGACAGGTGTCGCCCAAATACCGATTCACCGCCTCAGTCATGGCATCGGGATCAGCAAAGGGAACTAACAAACCACGATCATCCGCCAATAATTCCAGCGCATGCCAGTAGGGTGTAGAAACAATCGCCTTCCCCGCCCCAAAGGCGTAGGACAGCGCACCCGAAGTAATCTGAGCCTCATTCAAATACGGCGTCAGATAAATATCAGCCGCCTCGATCAAGGCCGTCAGCTCGGGAAGATCCATGAAACGATTTTCAAACTTCACATGCTGCGCTACCCCGAGCTCCCTCGCCAGATCCTTAAGCATCTCGCGATAGGCCTCACCTTCATGCATACGCAAATGAGGATGGGTCACTCCAGCGATCACATAGACCACGTTCGGATGCTTGGCCACGATCCCCGGCAGGGACCGGATGGCATTTTCCAACCCTTTATTCGGAGAAAGCAGACCAAAGGTCAGCAGCACGGTTTTACCTAACACTCCAAATCGCTCTTTGTTATACTCTGGATCGAGAAACGGCACATCGATCACACCATGGGGAATGACATCCACTTTCTCAGCCGACACCCCATACACATCCCCCAATAATTCGCGGCCATGATCGGCCATCACCACAAACCGATCCGTCAAACGGTTCAACTCGGTCATGACATGGCGCTGCTGTTGATTCGGCTTGCTCAGGATGGTATGCAGCGTCGTCACCACCGGCATGCTCACCCGTTCCAATAATTCCAACAAATGCACGCCCGACGATCCACCGTAGATGCCAAACTCATGCTGAACAGACAAGACCTCCACCCCACGCATGTTTAAAAAATCAGCCACCTGCACATAAGCCTTCAGATCTTCCTGCTGGATTTCGTAGGCCACACACTCCGGATAATCATGCTCGCGCCCTGGATCGGTCATCGCCACCACCCGACACATCGCCTCAGGATACTCACTTGCTATCGCCAACCGCAAATCAGAGGTGAAGGTGGCAATACCACATTGCCGAGGCACATGGCCTCCGATAAAAGCAAGATTCTGGATTCTGGGCGCGGCACTCATCGCATAGAAAAGGTTAGCATGAGATCTTCAAGTTTCATGCAGTCAGAAAAGAGAAGACCTCTCACAAATCACTGACCGGGGGCTTCACGCTCCAAGACAAAGGCCTCTAAGCGTTTCACCCAAAAGCATTTATCCATTCGCATACTGCCCCCGTGCCATCCATCGTCAAGATCATTTCATTTTGCGTCTATCTTCACTCCTCCGCTCTCACTCCTGACTCATTGCCGTTTCAATGAAAGATACGCATGAACCCCACCACGCTTCGCCATGCCCTACAGCCTATACACCAATCGCTTCAGCCCCCATCCTTCGCCGGATTCCAGATACCCGGGAGCCTCAGGCAAGCGCTTGAGAAACTCAGCGCTAGGAAGATATTCAGCCACCAGATCTGCTACAAATGCCTCTCCAAGTTCCGGAGCATTTAAGCAAACCAGAATATCAGCTCCTGCGGGATGAATAACCTCCGGTAGCCTGCGAAGCATCCGGGGATAGTCTTTCAGTGCCACAAAACTCCCCGGCTGATGTGATGGTGGATCCAGGATGACCATCTCGTATGGCCCCTGCCGTTTGATCCGCCCCCAAGACTTGAACAGGTCGTGCGCAAGATAGCGGACACACGAGCAACTCTCCGACTCAAAATTCAATCGATGATTCTCACGTCCGACCGATAACGCCCGACTGCTAAGATCCAAATTCACCACCTCACTCGCCCCGCCCGCCATCGCGGCCACCGACAATGCGCAGGTGTAAGAAAACAAATTGAGCACCCTCTTCCCCTCGGCATGCTCCCGCACCCAATCGCGCCCCGGTCGCATGTCTGGGAAAAACCCGTGGTTCTGGTTTTTATCCAGCGATAACACAAAGCGAAGCCCCCGCTCGTGGGCCTGATCAGGAAGCGTGCCCCATCTCACCTCGACGGGTGACCTCTGAAGATACCGCCTCTGCACAGCCAAACAAGCCACCCGGGAATCCGCCCTCGCCCACTCATCCAGCTCAGCCAAAAAGCCCTCACTCAGCGCACTCTCCTCATACAAAGTCACTAAGAGCGCCGGAGCATACCAGTCCACAGACAGATGCTTCCACAAGGGCAACACCCCTCCCCGACCATGAAAAAGCCGACGCGCATCCTCCCCATATTCTTCCTGTGAAAGAGCGTATTTCACATAGTCCAAAGGAGTCATCAAACGGGGAGGCATTTCTAGATTTTCTTTGATGCCCGCAGCCTCCCACCCAAAGGGCACCTTGTCGACTGGATAACGATCGAAGAATTACGCCACAACCCGAGAAAGTAAGATAGGCTTCCCAGCCTGTCATCTGCCAATCGCTGATCAACCCACGCCAGCATCCCCAACAACCAACCCAACAATCAACGAAGCAACCCAAGCAACTCAACCCATCGACTCGATTCCTCAGCATAGGAAAACAAAGAAGCCCTCTCCACCACCTGCTTTTTAAGCTGACTGTAAAACTCATCGTCCGTGCTGCTGCGAACCAAGACATCAGCCAATGCCCTCACATCACCTGATTGAAAATAACCAGCGTAACCCTCACCTAACATCCCAACATTCCCAGGAATCTCACTCGCCACCACTGGCAGCCCCAGACTAATCGCCTCGCACACAGCATTAGCGCCCCCTTCCTGAGTGGAGGCGTTCAGCAGCAGACTCGCACCCGCCATTACTTTCATCAAATTTTCATGGTCAGTTTTCCCCTTCCACTGAAAAGGTAGTGGACCCGCAGTCGCAGCCATCAAGGAATAAGCCATATCCCCCTCGGCATCTCCATAGACACGGACAACCACTTCAGAATCCTCCACTGCCGATAACTGATCACAAGCCTCCAGCACCACGGGAAGGTTTTTCTCCGCCCTCACATTTCCAGCCATGATGACCTCAAACTCACCAACTTCACCTGCTTGATGTATCAGTCCATCAGGTAAAGCCACACTTGGGTAGATAACATGACATTTTTCACGCAAAGCCTCCGGCACCGCCGCCTGCGAACCTTCGTGTAGAACCACTAAAGCATCAGCCCCCGCCATCGTCCGGCGTGTATCAGAGCCTTCATCACCCACCTCAGGATGATTGATATCCGTGCCGGTCAGCACCACAACCACCTTAGCATCTGGGCAAGCATCCCGAAATTCAGCCACCGCACCCGCACTGCGGCGAGCATTGAGCGCAATCAGACAACGAGCCTCACAACCGCTATACCACTCAGCCTCAACCTCCACGCTGAACCCAGCCTCCTTGAGGATCTTTTCCAATCGGTCAGCCGTCGCCGAGTTCCCCTGCCCATCTTGTCGGGGAAAGGGTGAGTGGATTAAAACATCAGTGATCACGCGGAGCAGCCTCACCTAGAGCCTCCGCTTTGGCAATACTAAGGTAGGACTGATTTGCAATCGGTCGACTGCCTGTAACGCGGAGAATCAGGTATCTAGGGGTCGAAAACCCAACCTACCTATCCACCCGAGCCGACCCACCACCCACAAGCTTCTCCACCTCGGCCAGCGATGCCATCGTCGTATCGCCTGCCGTGGTCATCGCAAGAGCCCCATGAGCCGCACCGTATTCCACCGCTTTGGCAGGATCCTGCAGCTCCATCAGCCCGTAAATAAGCCCCGAGGCAAAAGAATCTCCACCTCCGACACGGTCAAAAATCTCCAACGCTGGACGATGCGTCGCAGAGTAAAACTCCCCATCGCACCAAAGAATGGCGCCCCAGTCATTGACGCTGGCCGTAACCACATCACGCAGCGTCGTTGCCGCAGCTTTGAGGTTAGGGTAAGTCGCCACCACATTGGAGATCATCTGCTTAAAACTATCCAGCTCAAGCCCAGTGACATTTTCAGAGTCCACCCCCTCCACTTCAAACCCAAGACAAGCGGTGAAGTCCTCCTCATTACCAATCATCACATCCACATAAGGTGCAATTGCCCGGTTCACCTCCTGCGCTTTCGCCTTGCCTCCGATGGCATTCCACAGGCTCGGACGGTAGTTCAAGTCATAAGAAACCCGCACCCCGTGCTCCTGCGCTTTGCGGCAAGCCTCAATGGTCAGCTCCGCCGTCGAATCAGACAAGGCGGCAAAAATACCACCGGTGTGAAACCAACGGCTACCGCAAGTGCCAAAAATGTGATCCCAATCAATATCGCCCACCTTCAGTTGGGAAACGGCAGTATTTGCCCGATCCGAGCAACCTTTCGCCGCACGCATCCCGAAGCCGCGCTCGGTAAAATTCAAACCATTCCGAGCTGAACGACCAATACCGTCGCACTCACGCCACTGGATAAACTGCGGGTCCACTCCCCCTTGCAAAATGAGATCCTCCAGCAGCAGCCCCACCTCGTTGCTCACCAAACCAGTCACCACCGCCGCACGCTGACCAAAACATCTGCGCAAACCTCGGGCGACGTTATACTCACCGCCGCCTTCCCAAACACGAAACTGACGAGTAGTGCGAACACGCCCATCTCCGGGATCGAGCCGCAGCATGATCTCTCCCATAGAAATGATATCGTATTGAGTTTCTGTTTTTGCTTTCGTTTGCATAGAAATGTTAGGTTACCTATAAGGCAAGTGCCGAGAGTCGCATAGCCACACTCATCAAAGCCTCCCCAATTCATAAACCTACGATCTTTTCACACAAGTTAAAACATCCACATTGAAATTAATGGTTTCATATATGGACAAATAAGAATTCCTCGGCAACCATCTGGCCATGACCAGCTACCGCATTCCCAGCATCGCCAATACCTGTTCCATCTTTCAACTCCTCACCTCCACGAAAAAAGCGATGAGCGTCAGCAATATCGCCAAGGAGCTCAATCTGCCACGCACTTCTGTTTTCAGAATCATGAAGACTCTGGAGGAAGAGAAAATGGTGCACGTGATCGGCAAAAAATACATCACGGGACATCGGCTCATCAACATCGGACTGCAAGTCGTCTCACAGATCCCAGAACGACAACTTTCCGTCCCCATACTACAAGAGCTCACCAAGCTCACCGAAGAATCCGCCCACTTTGCCATTCTTTCGGGGACCCACGCACTACTCATCGAAGTCTGCGATAGCCCGCACTCGCTCAGAGTCGCCAGCCGACCCGGCACACTCGCCGATATGCACTGCTCGGGATCGGGTAAATGCATGCTGGCCTACGCCTCACCCACCGAACTGGAATCCCTGCTTGATCGTATCACCTTTACCCAGCACACCACTCGCTCCCACAAAAATAAAAAATCGCTCCTGCCCGAACTCCCCAAGATCAGAGAACGCGGCTACGCACTCGATAATGCCGAATACCACGACCACGTCCGAGCGATCTACGCCCCTGTCTTTAACGATAAAAAACAGCTCATCGGAGTCATCGGCATCACCGCCGCACTTTCCCGCCTTCCTAAATCCCGCATCCCAAAGGTGGCCAAGCAAGTTGTCGACGCAGCCAATCAACTTTCCGCCCAGCTCGGGCATCAGCCTCCAACCTAACACACCTAGCAACTTCAAGACTTTCCATGCCATTTAACGCGCAGATTTTAGTCGAATCAGAGATGACGAGTTGAAAAAATTGATTATACTGAAGACGGTTATTAAATAATAACCACCTTCACCCAACTCAACCAAAACCAACAATATCATGACCTATAGAACTACGGGCATCGCCCTCACCGCTCTGGGGCTCGGCCTCACCTCACAAGTATCTGCCACCAATGGAGTCAACATGATCGGTATCGGACCGAACTCACGAGCCCTCGGAGGAACAGGCATCGCATCCGCCCAAGACGCCGTTAGTGCCGTATTCTCAAACCCGGCCGTGATGTGCCTCAGTGAGTCATGCAGCCAGCCTCAGTTCGATTTTTCACTCACTACCTTCATGCCGAAAGTGAACTCCACGTTCGGAGGAATCAATGCAAAAAGCGATAGCGACCTCTACTTCATTCCAGCTCTCGGTGTGTCACTTCCCGTTGGTGGCGAAGGCAGTCACTGGCGTGCAGGCTTTGCTATTTACGGAGTTTCCGGACTTGGTGTCGATTATCAAAATGCAGGATTCAGCGCGGGGATTCCATTCGACTACACCGAACTGCAAATCCTGAAGATTGCCCCATCGGTCGCTTACGCCGTCACTCCCGACATCTCGATCGGTGCATCGATGCACATTCAATACGCCAGCTTGGAAATCGGCTCTCACAACACGTTCCTCCCTCCAGGAGCACCCCCAATGGCAGGAAAGTATGACGATACCGATTGGGCCATGGGTCTTCAACTTGGTGCCACCTGGAAAATCAGCGAATGTCTCACCGCTGGACTCACATACACCACCGCCCAGAAAAATGACTTCGACGATGTCATGCCTAACCCTGGCGGCCCTGTTGATTTTTCCCTGGAAGCTCCACAGCAAGCAGGAGCCGGCATTTCCTGGGTTGGATTAAAAGACCGACTCACACTTTCCGGCGACATCAAATGGTTCAACTGGAGTGACGCCGCTGGATACAGCGACTTCGGTTGGAACGATCAATGGACGTTCGGAGTCGGTGCTCAGTATGAAGTCATCGAGGACAAACTCGTTGTTCGCGTCGGTTACAACTACGGTGAAAGCCCTGTCGAAAGTATTGATGCAATGACAGACATGGGAGGCCTCATCGGATTCCCAGCCATCGTAGAGCATCACGTCACTTTAGGTATGGGTTATCAAATCAACGAAAAGTTTATCCTCAACCTCTCTTGGGTGCACGCCTTTGAGAACACAGTCAAATCAGACTATGTGGCTGGACTTGAAAGCACCATGTATCAAGACACCATCGATGTGGGTCTGAGCTGGAGATTCTAATCCTGCTTTTTCACTTCAAAGGGGCAGGTCAGATAAGTTTCTGATCGGCCCCTTTTTCTTTTAATCTTTTCACATAGGCACCGTCGCACATATCCTCTAGTATCACTCTCATGAAAAAGCTTCTCTCCATTTTCACTCTGGCTGCCCTGGCCGTCCTAACGATCACCTTAACCTCTTGTTCTAATACCCAGACTAGTAATGCGACGGCCACCACCCAGCCCACTCAATCTTCAGGCATCGATTACCGGAACTCCAAAGCCGAGGTCGTGGTGCTCAACTTCTTTGATATGTACTGCACCCATTGCCAGAAGGATGCCAAGTATGTAAACGAGCTCCACGCCATGGTCCAAAGTCAAGGCCTGGGACGCAAAATCAACTTTTATGGCATCGGCTGGAACAACACGAATTTGGAAACGACAATGTATCGAAAGCGGTTTCATGTAACCTATCCTGTCGTATCCGACAAAAACCGCTCGGTTTCCGCCCGATTCGGAAAAGTCAGCCCCCCGCTTATCATCGCCCTTAAAAAAGAAGGCGGACAATGGAAAGAATTTTACCGCACCCACAAAGCCAAAGGGAAAACCAACGAGATCTTCTCACGCATCCAGCCATAGAAACAACGCCCACTTGATTGATGAAAACGCCACCACTTCACACAGCCTGCATTCTAGCCACCGGTTTATTCATCCTCGGCGGCTTATCCAGCTGCAATACTTCTGACACCACGCTGCCGCCAGATCTACGGACTACCGTATATCGGCCTGCAAAGATGAAGCCCATCGATAGCGTGCAGACTCTCAAAGTCGGAGACAAAGCCCCGGCGTTCACCTTACCTGCCGTCAAAGGCGGAAAAGTTTCACTGGCCGATTACCGTGGAAAGAAAAATGTCGTCCTCTCCTTTGTCCCCGCGTCATTCACCCCCGTCTGCTCGAAGCAATGGCCGGGCTACAACATCTCACTCGATCTCTTCAAACAAAACGATGCCGAGCTCATCGGCATCGCCACCGATGGCATCCCAGCGCTCCACGCATGGATCACCCTCATGGGCGGGCTTGACTTCAAGGTCCTTTCGGATTTTTGGCCTCATGGAAAAACAGCCTCAGACTACGGCATACTCCGTGGCGACGGCACTAGCGAGCGTGCCATCGTCGTTATCGACAAAAAAGGAATCATCCAATACATCAAGGTCTTTGACATCAACAAACGCCCCGCGTTAGACGACCTGGCATCCATCTTAAATGAATTGAACTAAACACAGAACACCACCACATTTTCATCCACTCCAAAGCGCGATTTCATGCCCATGAAATCGCGCTTTTCTCGTTAAAGAGAAAATCACACCCAAACAATACTTCTGGAGAACATCAAAATTTATGCTAAGAAAACATCCCTTCATGT
>CAYNNY010000090.1:0-11771 GCA_964398555.1 uncultured Verrucomicrobiales bacterium | reverse complement strand
GGTTTGACAGCGGCTTTACGTAACGATGGCAGGCCATCCGAAATCTTGCCCGGAACCCGAGCCTGTTGAGGCAAGATTACTCCGTCAGCGGCATGAGAATTATGTAAGGATGCCTCGGTAAGGAGGATGACAGTAGAAAACAGTAAAAGACATTTCATTTTTGTAAGGTCGTTTTAATTAACTATCCACTAGGTGGACGGGGAGTTAGAAAACCGCACATAGACGGCTGCGACGACCTTTAAGTCGGGGACTCTGGACATACGCCGTCACCTCCCCGACCTTTCGGGTGGGTGACGAGTTCACGGCACTCATCGAGCCGCTATGTGTTATTGGTTTTCTAAAACCTATGTCTGACTTCAGCCAGACAAACGCATAGAACATGATAATTTTCTCCTCGTCAATTGTTATTTTTGAAAATACTAAAAAATTATAGTTAGGTTGAATATAATGCCCTCAATGAATACCCTTATTCAAGGTTGTCATTTTTTAAAATATGTCACGAATGATCCTTGATTACTGGGTGGAATTAGTTGAAATTGCTGATGCATTACGAAAAATCTTCAGCCATTAAAATATCATGAGCGAAATCGCCAATAATCTAGTCGAAACCGTCGGGAATACCCCACTTGTCAAACTTAACAAACTCACCGAAGGGCTTGATGCCGAGGTGTTGGTCAAGGCCGAGTTTTTTAACCCGTTGTTCAGCGTTAAGGATCGGATCGGGCGTTCCATGATTGAGGCTGCTGAAAAAGACGGCACTCTGAAGCCCGGAGGCACCATCATCGAGCCTACATCGGGGAACACCGGAATCGCATTGGCCTTTGTGGCTCGTGCAAAAGGATACCGCTGTATCCTGACAATGCCTGAGACGATGTCCATTGAGCGTCGAGTGCTACTGAATATGCTCGGAGCGGAACTTGTGCTGACTCCTGGAGCTAAAGGCATGGGTGGCGCAATTGCCAAGGCAAAGCAGCTTCTCGAAGAAGCCGGCGACGGCGCTTTTGGCCCTAGCCAGTTTGACAACCCAGCTAACCCTGAAGCTCACCGCCAGACAACGGCGGAGGAAATCTGGGATGCGACCGACGGTAAGATCGATGCCTTTGTGGCAGGCGTGGGAACAGGCGGCACTATCACCGGTGTGGCCGAAGTTTTAAAATCTCGTTGTGATATGAAAGCGATTGCCGTGGAGCCTGCTGCTAGCCCTGTGATTTCAGGAGGTAAGCCAGGTTCTCATAAAATCCAGGGTATTGGTGCCGGATTCATTCCTGGTAACTTGAATGTGGACATACTCGATGAAACTATCCTCGTCACCAATGAAGATGCTTTTGAAACCGCTCAGCTCGTAGCCAAGCTCGAAGGTCTGCCTGTCGGCATTTCCAGTGGTGCTAACATCTGGGCGGCACTCCAACTTGCCAAACGTCCTGAATATAAAGGGAAGCGTATCGTCACGGTGGCCGCTAGTTCCACGGAGCGTTATCTGAGCACACCTCTTGCTGAGGCTGCTAAGGAAGAGGTCACTAACTTGCCTGTTTCAGACATCGATTAGTTTATATCTTACAATCATGAATAAGGATCAAATCAAGGAAATCATCCTTGGAATGGGAGCTGACGCTCGGGCTGCGGCCTACGCGTTGGCTGTCTTGGATGGCGATCATAAAAATACGATCTTGCGCGCGATGGCGGCAGGATTGCGTGATCATGAGGGTGATATTCTATCGGCTAACCGTTTGGATATTCAAGCGGGTGAGGCCAATGGTTTGTCTGCGGCGATGCTGGATCGGCTTCGGCTAGATGCTGCCCGTCTCGAGGCGATTGCCGCCGGTGTAGAACAGGTGGCTGATCTGCCTGATCCCGTGGGTGAGGTGCTGGCGGATTGGACTCGGCCGAACGATATCCACATTGAGCAGATTCGTGTGCCGATCGGAGTGATCGGTATCATTTATGAGAGCCGACCCAATGTTACCAGCGATGCTGCGGTGTTATGTTTAAAATCGGGCAATGCCACGATTCTTCGCGGTGGCTCTGAGGCAATTCATTCGAACAAAGCAATTGCGCACGCTCTGCAAGCTGGTGGTGAATCTGCTGGACTACCTAAAAATGCGATCCAGCTCATTCCTTTCACCGATCGCGAGAGCGTCCGTGTGATGGCGGGGATGGATCAGTGGTTGGATGTGATTATCCCGCGTGGAGGCAAGGGCTTGATCGAAACCGTGGTTTCCTTAGCCCGCATGCCCGTGATTAAACACTACGATGGCATTTGCCACACTTACGTGGACTGCGCTGCGGATCTCGAGATGGCGGTTGCGATTGTTGACGATGCCAAAACGCATAAACCAGGCGTTTGCAATGCTCTGGAAACTTTGTTAGTTCATCGCGATGTTGCCGAAGCTTTTCTTCCCAAACTCGCAAAGGTGTTCACTGAAAAAGGCGTTGAGATGCGGGGCGATGCCGCTACGCTGGCTATTCTAGGCGATGCCGCTGTGCCCGCAACCGAGAGCGACTGGGAGACGGAATACCTCGATCTGATTATCGCGATTAAGGTGGTTTGTGATTTGCCTGAGGCGATTGAGCACATCAATACCCACAGCTCTCAACACAGTGATTGTATTGTGACAGAGGATGATGCCCGTGCGGCGCAGTTTTTAACCAGAGTCGACAGTGCCTGTGTTTACCACAATGTCTCCACACGCTTTAGTGATGGTGCAGAGTTTGGGTTTGGTGCGGAGATCGGTATTTCCACCGATAAGCTTCACGCCCGAGGGCCGATGGCGCTGCGTGAGCTAACGTCTTATCAGTATCGTATCCGAGGCACGGGCCAGACGCGTACCCTGTGTTCGACGACTTAAACTCTTAAATCTCATTGGATCACTTGGCGCTTGGGGCGCTGAGTGATTTTCCTGACTTTCTGTCTTTGGGGTATTTGGGTGCCCATCCGGGGGTGTCTTGGGTGAGCCAGTTGCGAAGCTGTTTCATGAGGACTTGCTCAACTTCTGGGTTGCCCTGACTCCCTTGGGTGAGGTCGTTTTTCTCGCTGAGGTCTTTGCTCAGGTTATAAATCTCATTGTTTCCATCTTCGTAGTAGTGGATGAGTTTGAAGCGCTGACCATTGATGTTTGAGATGATGGTGGAGGTGGGCGCGGCGCGGTCATCCATGTAGCCGGGGAAGTGGTAGGCGATGGGGGTGCGTTTGCGCTGGCTTTTCGGCTGGGTCAGCACGTTGGCAAATGATTGGCCGTCGAGGTGGTAATCGGGTGAGGGTTTGATGCCGGCGAGTTGAAGAAATGTCGGGTAGTAATCCACGGCATGCACCATGGTGTTGCTCTGCGTTCCGGCGGGAATGACTCCCGGAAAGCTGGCAATCATGGGAACGCGGATACCGCCTTCGTAGAATGTGCCTTTGGCCCGGCGTAGTGGGCGGTTGGATGTTGCGCCACGGTGTCCTCCATTATCTGAGGTGAAAATAACAAGTGTGTTCTTGAGGATGGAGTCGGATTTATCACCATCGCCGTTAGGGTCATCGAGCGTCGCTAGGATTCTACCAACGATGAGATCGGTGTGGTAGATCATAGCGGCGTATTTGGTGTTTTTATGGCCGGTTTTCGAAGGGGATTTTCGCCCTTTTTCTTTAAACTGATCGGCGAGATCCGCACGGGGCTGGATGGGGGTGTGGACGTTGTAGAGCCAGTAGTGGACGTAGATCGGTTTTCTTTTCTCTGAATGGACATTCTCCGCGATAAAGAAATCAAAGGCATCCGCTAGGGCATCCGTGAGGTGTTTGGGTTTCCCGAGCATCGATGCCGGAAGTTGATGTTTTTTGATGTAGGCTTGATCGTAGGGCTGGGCAAAGGGATCCAGATCTGGGCTTAAGTTGCTGGGGAATGCCCATGAGCCCTTTTTGTTTTTCGCATGGTAGCTGGCAGGGTGCCCTTGTTTGTTTCCTGTAAAATTGAAATCAAAGCCTGATGATTTGGGTAAGGTGGATTTCCCGCCTTCATGCCCTCCGGGGTGATATTTTCCAAAGTGGGCGGTGGTGTATCCCGCCTTTTGGAAAGCTTCTGCCACCGTGATGCTCTCGGCTGGAACGTCTTCGTTTTGTTGAGGGGGGATCAGTCCATTTTTCTTACCCCTATTCAGTGAGCCTACGTTGTAGACGCCATTGCCATCGCGTGGGGCGTATTGCCCGCTGAGGAGTGCCGCGCGAGTGGGTGCGCAGTTCGGCTGCATGTAGGCACTGGTGAATGACATACCACCTTCGGCCAGTCGGTCGATGTTTGGGGTTTCGTAAAAGTCCGAGCCATGACCGAGATTGGTCCTGCCAGTGGAGATGTCCGTCCATCCGAGGTCGTCAGCTAGAATGAAAACGATGTTGGGTTTCTTTGCCTGAAGGGGAGTGGCCGCAAGAAACAAGCAGGCGAGAGTGATGGATGGTTGAAACATGACGGCTTGGGACGAGGATCGTTATTCTCTGACGCGTTCGATATCGGCTCCTATCATGATGAGTTTGTCATCGATGTTTTCGTAGCCACGGTCGATGTGATAGAGTCGGTTGATTTCGGTGGTGCCATTGGCGCAGAGCGCGGAAAGCACGAGGGCTGCGGAGGCTCGCAGATCGGATGCCATGACGGGGGCACCCGACATGGTGCTGGTTCCCTGGATGACGGCGGTGCCATTATCCACTTTGATGTCTGCGCCCATACGGGTCATTTCAGCGCAGTGCATAAAGCGTTGTGGAAAAATGGTGTCTTCAACCACGGAGATGCCGGGAGTGATGGCAAAAAGTGAGGTGAACTGGGCTTGCATGTCGGTGGGAAATCCTGGGAATGGGGCGGTGACAATGTTTGCGCCAACGGGGTTTCTCCCTGGGGTGACCACACAGGAGGTGCCGGATTCGCTGAACTCGACGGAGTGGCCCGCCTCGATGAGTTTTTCGGTTGATGGCTCAAGGTGCTCGCGACAGATGCGATGCAGGGTGACTCCGTCTGTGGGGTCTCCGGCCATGGCCGCCACAACCATGAAGGTGCCGGCCTCGATACGATCGGGAATCACGGTGTGTTCGACGGCGTTGAGTTTTTCAACTCCTTCGATCATGATACGACGGGTGCCAGCACCTGAGATTTTGGCTCCCATTTTGTTAAGGAAATTCGCGAGGTCCACGACTTCAGGTTCGCAAGCGGCGGATTCGATCACGGTGGTTCCTTTGGCTAAAACGGCGGCCATCATCATGTTATCGGTGCCGAGCACGGTGGGGCCGTGTTTTCCCCGGAGGTCGCATTCACAGCCGATGAGTCCACCTTCGGCTTTCATGTGCATATTGCCGCCTTCCATATCGATATCCGCTCCCAGGGCTTCGAGGCCTTTGAGGTGGAGGTCGACGGGGCGGTCGCCGATGATACAGCCGCCGGGCAGTGAGACGCTGGCTTTGTGAAGTCGGGAGAGCAGAGGGCCCATGACGCAGATGGAGGCCCGCATTTTACGTACGATTTCATACGGGGCGTTGTGGCTGATATTGGCGGCCGTGATCCGGACGGTGCCACTTGATCGCTCGACTTCTGCGCCGAGCGCGGCGAGGATCTGGATCATGTAATTGGTGTCTGAGACATCGGGCACACGTCTGATAATACAGGTTTCCCCGGTGAGGAGGGTGGCTGCAAGGATGGGAAGGGAGGCATTTTTTGAACCTGAAATATGAACGGCCCCTTTGAGGGTTTTGCCGCCGTGAACGAGAAGTTTGTCCATGGGTAATGAGTGGTTGATTATTGGTTAAACGGTTATCCGTTATGTGGGTTTTGTAAATTTTGTGGAGGTGTCTCAGGCTCAGGCTCGGGCGAGCTTGAGCGAGGAAGGAATGCGATGGGGAAGCGTGGGATTTGGTTGAGATCCTTATGAGAAATAATGTCGCAGAAACCGTTTTCTTTCAGAAGAGTTTCGACGGCGTCCGTTTGATCATAACCTATTTCCAAGGCGATCATCCCGCCAGGGTGGAGATGCGATGGGGTTTGTTGGATGAAATCACGGATGATGTCCAGCCCATCCGGACCGCCGAAGAGGGCTGTGTCGGGATCGCGGAGGACTTCGGCAGAGAGTTTGTCGCGGTCGGTTTCGGCGATGTAGGGTAAATTGGCGACGATGAGGTGGAATTTTTCATCCTCGAGGTTGGAGAAGAGGTTTGTTTCTGTGAGTTGGCAGCGGGTGATGCCTAGGAGTTCAGCATTTTCTCCTGCTAGGCTGAGCGCCTCAGGTGAAATGTCTGCGAGGACGAGTTTGTCGCAGCGTCCGCCGAACTCAGATGCGAGAGTGAGTCCCAGGATGCCTGAGCCTGTGCCCATATCGAGAATTTGTATGCGGTCATCTTTCGGCTCAGTTTCTTCTCTTTTCTCTTCGGTGATCTCCTGAAGGTCTTCGGGTGGTTGAATTTTTGTTTCTTCTTCTGACGTTGGCGGGGTCGGTTGAAGTGCCGAGTGTTTGATGATGATGTCTGCGAGTTCTTCTGTTTCAGGACGGGGGATCAGGGCGCGGGCGTCTGTCTTGAATTCACGGCGGTAGAACTCGACGGTGCCTAGCAGGTGCTGAAGTGGCTCGCCTTCTCCACGGCGCTTGAGTTTTTCGCGCAGTGGAATGAGGTCGGATTCTTCCATCGGGCGGTCAAATCGCATGTAGAGCTCGACTCGTGAGCAGCCGAGCTGATGGGTGACGAGCAGCTGCATATTTCGCCGAGCATCAGCGATTCCTTTTTTTTCAAGGTAGGTAGTTCCTTTGTCGATGGTGTCGAGAACGGTGGTGAGTGTGGACATTTTGGAATGGCGAAGTGGAGAAATGTGAAAATGAAGAAATGGCAGGAAGGCTAGATGAAGATGGGTTTGGAGCCTTTGGGAAGTTTGATTTCTGAGGGTGGGCCAGGGAAGTGATCGGCGATAAAGCGATCCCACATCTTGCGTGTTTCATCGGAGATGGTTTCGGCTAGCACTTCTTCGCAGGTGCTGCACATCAGCATGGGGAAGGGGCCTTTGATGAGCTCTGTTTCTGTAAATAAGGCACCTAGGGTGTAGCCGCTCGCTAATTCGCGGGGAGTTTTGCAGGCGATGCATTTTTCGAGATAGGCGTCAGTTTCTGATTCGGTCCCCAGGTTTTCCTTGCGGGCTGCCATATCAATGTTGTCGTGCATGAAATCGAACATGGCGACACGGGATTCTTCAGAGAGCTGGTCGTGCATTTTCTCCCGACAGCCCAAGCAGAGTGCAAATTCAAAAACACATTCTTCACCAACGTAGGATTTATTGACCACAAACATACTGGCATCGCCGAGCGCACAGCCGCAATCGCAGCAATGGCTGAACGGTTTTCCAGTTTCTAGTGAATCAAACAGGGAGGACACTTCGGAAGAATGGCTGAGGATGAGGATAAATCAAGCCCGGGGCTTGATGGATTTTGCTTCTGTGGGATGAAGGTGATTAAATCTCCTTCATCACCTGATGCACGGCGGTGGTGACGGGCAGGGTGTTGTTGGCGACTTGGCGTTCGATCTCGGGGAGGAGCGCTTGGATTTTCTCGCTGCGGAGGAAGCGGTTGCGGAGTTCTTCTTCGATCATCGAGCGCATCCATTCGATCGATTGCTGTTGGCGCCGGGATTCGAAAGCTCCGGACTCCTTGGTAGTTTCCATGAATTCGATGATGATTTCCCAGAGATCCTCGAGGGTGGGTCGCTCAAAGGCAGAGCAGGTGACGGCTGTGGTTTTCCATCCGTTGGTAGCGGGGAGGAGGAATTCTAGGACTCGTCCATATTCAGCGGCGGCGAGTCGGGCGGGTTGTAGGTTGGCTCCGTCGGCTTTGTTGACCGCTAACAGGTCAGCAATTTCAATCACTCCTTTTTTCATCCCTTGGAGTTCATCACCGGCACCGGCGAGCATGACGAGGAAGAAGAAGTCGACCATGGATCGGACCGTGATTTCATTTTGGCCCACCCCGACGGTTTCGACGAGGATGACATCGTAGCCCGCGGCTTCGCAGAGGAGCATGGTTTCGCGGCTTTTTCGGCCAACTCCACCGAGTGAGCCTGATGAGGGTGAAGGGCGGATGTAGGCGTTGGGTTCGCGGACGAGGTTTTCCATCCGTGTTTTATCGCCGAGAATGCTGCCGCCGTGGACGCTGCTTGATGGATCGACGGCGAGGATGGCCACGCGGTGGCCACGGTCGCAGAGCATGCAGCCGAGGGATTCGATGAGAGTGCTTTTTCCCACTCCGGGCACGCCGGTGATGCCGATGCGAATGGATTTTCCTGAAGCTGGGAGGATTCGCTGGAGCAGTGCTTGGGCTGTTTTTTCGTGCTCTGGGTTATTGCTTTCGACAAGAGTGATCGCTTGGGAAAGAATGCTGACGTTGGAGTCGAGGATGCCTTTTTCAAATTCGTCCAGAGTGAGTTTGCGCCGCTTTTTGAGGTTGCGCTTTTTGGGGGTGATGGATTTATCGCCATCGGAGCTAGGCATGCCGTCGTGACCGCCTGTCACGCCGGGCATGACGTTGCCTGCGTAGTGATGATCGTCTTCGGCACCTTCAGGGTGCCAGTCGGGCTTGATCTTTTTGGGCATGGGTTTTTCTAGACTGAATTGCTGGGATTGTCAGGGTTATTGAATTTGTTTGGGCTCTGCCATGACGGTGGCTTCGGAGACGTCTTTGAAGATGTGGTCGTGGATGACTTTTTCTGTGATGTTTGAAACGTATTCGGTAAGCACCTTGCTGAGGGCTTGAAATTCTGGCCACAGCGTTTCATCGACAAATTTTTGGGAAACTTTAGCCATGACGGTGGTGTAGCGTTGGCGTTTGTAGCGATAGGGTTTAATCCCATAGCTTCGGAGTAGGGCGGTGAAGAGTTTGCGCGTCCACATGTCCTTCATGCTGAATCGGTATTCTAAGAGTTTCTCTGTTGTGTCTTGTTGGCTTTTTAGAAGCTTCGCTTGGATGCGATCTCTCGCGCTGGCTGCCGCGCCTCGCTCGCCATCGCAGGTGGCACCTGTAAAGAGGCGTTCAATCTTTTCGAGTTTTTGGATAAGTTCTTGTTCGGTCATGGGTGTGTGTGTGCTTTTAATTCATGCAACAACGCTTGTATTTTTTACCGCTCCCACACGGGCAGGGTGAGTTGCGTGATATTTTTGGCTCTTGTCTGGTGTTGATTTCAGATGCGTATTTGCTGCTAGCTAAGTGGTTAAACGGGTTGAAAGATGACTCTGTGTAATTTTGTTTAAAAAGTTTGTAAATGGCAGAGTTTAAATTTTTAATGAACGCTCTTGTTTTGGGACGTGTGTTATTTTCTTCGGCGGCAACTTCTTCAGTAAGTATCTTAAAGATGTTGGAGATGGTATGGTCTTCGAGTTCATTGAGTTCTTCATGCTCAGTTGTATCATCATGCCATGCGTAAAATCCTTTAAGAAAGCCGCTGAGCCACTGGGAATGCGAATGATCGTCTTCGAGGCCTATGAGCGGATTAATCTTTCGTCGTTTGAGGTCTTCAGTGATTTTATTTTGAACGGCTAAAATGAAATTTTGAAAAAACTCATAATCATCTGGATGCTCCCAAGCTGGTGTATATTCTCCCTCTGGATCCCAGATTTGGGGGATGAAATCAGGTGGCGTTTGTTGGTTTGGATTGAGGAGAACCGCCGTCAGATACCCATCGATACCTGAGGGGTTGGTGATTCCTCCTTCGATGCCATAAAGATCGAGAAGGTAAATTAAAAGTGTTGAGGGGTCGTTTTCTGAGGGGCGGGGGCCGAGTATTTGTTTTAATGCAAGGTGGCGATCTTTTTCTTCTTCCTCGAAAAAGTTATTCACCGGGGTTGTGCGGGTTTTACGGATTTTTAGTTTAATCTCTAATTCTTCAAAATCACCAGCCATTGATAGGTCCACGAGGTGGTCATCAAAGCAATGGCGGATGAGGTCTATGTCTTTCTTCTGTTCGGACTCCGGTAGACAGTTGATGATATGGCTATTGAGCAGACGGGAGAAATACTTGTTTGAGATGTAATTTGAGAAGTTTTTTAGAATGAAATCAGATTGAATACCATTGGCTGCGAGAGCGAATAAAACATCACAAATGTTCATTCGTGATGTTTCAGATGCCTCTGGATCTTTCAGGGCATCAATGCACGGTTGAACGGCTTGGGATTGGTAACGCGGAAGGATTTTGATGACGTCTTCAGTGTATAAATCATTCTCTTCAAACTCGGGATCAAAAATCCATTCGATAAAGAGTGGGATATGAACTGGATCAAGAAATGAGCCTAAGATACGGTAAGCGTGAATGGATGCACATTCTTCGCCCTCAGATATTTCGTCCTCGTTTATTCCATCGAGGTGCTCTTCATTAATCAGGGGGATGAGGTCGTCTTGTTCATCCGGTGAAAACTCAGAGTAGGTGGCCACGGTCGGGCTCCAATCCCAGCCTGGTGCTGGGAGTTTGAGTATTTTTTCGTAGGTAGATTTCATCGGTTATTAGTTATTCGGTGGTGAGGCGGCATTGTCAAATGTCAAAGATGTCCCAGTTAGGTGATGGTTGGGTGTCTGAGTGTGAGGTGGATTCTTCGAGAAGATTAGCGCTTGTCATTTGTTCATGCAATGATTTGAGGCGTGAGTAGCGGGATGTGAGGTCGGTCAGCAGGTTTTGAAATGTGGATTCTTTTTCATGGAATTGGTAGGTAAACTGAAGTCCTACCATGATCGTCACAGCGCGGCGATAGCTGGCAGCTTTTTTTTCATCGATCAAGGTGTGCACCCGATCCCAGAGGGCGTGTTCGAGATGCATGATTTTTTTAGAAAATTGAGACGCTTCATCATCACGCTTTTGTTTTTCCTTGTTTTCCCGTTGTTCGCGGGTGATTTGGAGTAATTTTTCGAGGTCGGTGAATGTGATGGGACGAGATTGTTTGTGGGGTTCTCCATTTTCTTCATAAGTGGTGCGGATTCGGCTGAGTAGTGATTGCTGCGCTTTGTGAGGGTCGTAGATCAGGTCTTGCACGATGCTCATCATGTCATTTCTCGATAAGCAATCGAGCCATTCGTGAGGATCGAATGCATAGACTTCCGCGCGATAGGTCATCTGATCGATCGTGGTGATGACATCGGGCGATTCCATAAAAAAATCTGCCAGCAATCGGTGCCGCTCTGAGAGTTTTTCGCTGCGGAGCGTCGGGCGGATGGTTTTGTTTCTTTTAACTTTCTCGAGGGTGCGTGATTGACTCATCGCGTAGATCCAGAGGATTTCCAGCCAACGGTAATCACGGTCAATCGTATCTTCCCAAAATTCAGAAAACGGGTTGCGGCTATCTTCAAAATCTTCCACTTCACGGTCGTAGTCGGGTTCATCCTGAAACAATCCTATTTCTAGAATCACCCCACTGTCAGTCTCATGCACGGTAATGCAATCTTTGACTTGGTAGGATTTTAGCTTTTCCACATCGACTGTTTCTGAGTCGAATCGGTATGCGAGTGTGCCTCCACACATCGGGATATAAAATCGGAAGGTATCGAAGTATTTCGCGAGAATCTCAAGCGGCTTGTATTTGAAGCTGCCATAGCTGTAGGTCACAAAGGCATGGGATCGGCTCGCCTCAATATGCGAAGACAGCGCATTCACAGCCCTGAGTTCTCGATCATCGAGTAAACCCGAGCGCTTTTCAAACAGGTAGCTTTCGTAGTAGGACATGGTAGGAGTTGAGGGGTGAGAGTTTAAGTTGTGAGAGCTTGGGTTGATGCCTGCGGCGCTGGACAGAATTTACAGAATT
>CAYNNY010000089.1:5187-11820 GCA_964398555.1 uncultured Verrucomicrobiales bacterium | reverse complement strand
GGCTCGACTCCGTGCCCTCGTTCTACCTAGCAACCTACCATTTCTCGTAAATCCTCCAAATCAAACCTTTGAAGTTGACTTCCGGAAAACATACTCGATACTTCCCCTCAATGCGCAAGCTTGGATCATTACTAGTCATCCTACTCCTCCTCACCGCCTACGGGCGATGTGTCGCGGATCAGCTAGGCGTGCTCCACTCCTCTGAGTCATCTTGTTGCCAAGTCGTCTGCGACCAAGCCGACCACTGCAAAACTAAAGCCAGCCCCTGCGAAGCCTCACCATCCGAAGAATCCAACTGCGCTCATTCTCAAGACCATAACCACGATTCCCATTCGGATGAACCCGAGCCTGAAGAGCCTCAACCTAATGAGACGGACCCCTGCGGACTCTGTGTCATTCTCAGCAGTGATGGAATGCTTCTGAGCGACAACATCAAAGTCCCCACACCCACCTTGCTGGAGATCAGCCCACTCTTTTTCGTAACCACTCTCAACGGACTGCTTGATAAAAGCCTCCTGTTCACCCATCTGGAAGACTCACCCACTGAGCACCCAGACCCCCCTGCCGAGCATCGCTCGCAGCTTAGGCGTATTATCGCCAAAACGACCCCTGTCCGGGGCCCCTCCATGGTTTGATCTGTGGCCATCACATCCATTGTGATGCTGTCCACCTAGACCGACGAAACACCCTGCGTGTTTCACATTCTCAGCCTATCGGCATTTTTCTACCTATCGGTTTCCCGATCCCTCATCTCTGATGCGGACTTTAAACAATTTATTTCTATGAAATCATACTCATTTTTCACTTCAAAACCAACAAGCAAACTCACTCTGCCCGCCTTCGCCATCGCCCTGATATGCGTCTCTATTCACACCGCAGTGGCCGCCGAGTCCCTAGTCGTCTCGCTCCACTCGATCCCCGATCGTATCCGAAAACAAAACCCGGACCTCGCCGCCGCCCGATACCTCATTGCTGAGGCCCAAGGCCGACTCACCCAGTCCGGACGACGCGACAACCCAGAACTTAATATCGGAGTCAACCACAACGGAGCATTTCGCGAACGAGGCGTCTATATCGGACTCACCCAGAAGTTCCCCGTCACCAATCGACTCGTCTTGGAAAAGGCCGTTTCGGCAACTGCACTCCAAGGAGCGCAGGCGGAAATCCGTAATATCGAACGACAACTCATCGCGGAAAGTCAGCAGATCCTCATCAAATCGCTCGCCATACGTCGCCAAAAACAGTTACTCAAAAAACAAGGAGACATCGCCACCCAACTCGCCGACTACATTGGCGCAGCCGCGGAAAAAGGTGAAGGCTCGATCCTCGATGCCGGCCAAGCCCGACTCGAAGCCGCGCAGTTCTCCAACCAACTCCGCCAACTCGAGGCAGAAGCGGCAACCCTCCTCGGCACTCTCAAACCCCTACTCGGAATGTCAGTGAATGAGCAGCTCATCATCAGCGGCAGCCTCCCCGAAATCCCCACTCCATCGCGCTCGCTTAACCCAGCCCGACGCCCCGACCTCCAGGCTGCCAAACTTGGCATTCAGCAAGCGAGCGAAGCAGCGGTTCTCGAAAGAGCGCGTCGCTACGATGACATCGAAGTCTACTTCACCGGCGGATATGACCGAGCTGAAGACGTGCCCGAAGGATACAATGAAGAAGCTGTTTTCAGCTTTGGCGTCAGCATCCCCCTCCCCTTGTGGAATAAAAACGAAGGAGCCATTCAGGAAGCCGAGGCTCGGAAAGTCCGACGCGAAAAAGAAGTCATGGCATTGGATAAAAACATCCGCCACGAGGCCGCCACCGCCCATGCCGAAATGGCAGGATGGGCAAAACTCGCCCACGAAATCTCCACGACACTTTTACCCCTGGCTGAAAAACAAGCCGAACTGGCCACTCAAGCCTACCGCGAAGGCCAAGGTGATCTCCAGGCCACCCTCCGCACACGAGAGCAACTGCTCAAGCTCGCCTCATCCAGGCTCAATGCCCTCCGTGATTTTCACCTCGCCAAAGCCCGCTACGAAACCGCTCTCGGATTCAACCAAAGCTCCAAATAATTCATTCATTTTCAACTTCTCACTTTAATTTTTATTCCCATGAAACATTTTCTCATCACCCTATCCGCCATCCTCGCCACCAGCAGTATCGGCACCATCCTCGCAGCCGAAGAAAAAGCGGCCGACACCGCCAACTTCATCTCAATCCAACCCGAAGGCATGAAAAACCTCGGCATCCAATACGCCGAAGTTGATACTATGGACTTCGAACGCACGGTCTTCGCCATCGGAAACATCCTAGAAATCCCTAAAAATCATGCCCGCCTCAGCAGCCGCTTTGCAGGCCGCATTGTCAAACTTCACGCCTTTGAAGGGGACTTTGTCAAAAAAGGCGACGTCCTTTTAAGCGTGGAAAGCCGTCAACCAGGAAACCCACCACCCGTCATCGAACTCAAAGCCCCAGGCAGCGGCCTCGTCTTCACCAGCCACGTCCAACTCGGCAACCCCGTGGAACCCTCCACAGAAATGATGGATATTGTCGATCTCAGCACCATCTGGGCCGTTGCCCAGGTGCCTGAGGATATGGTCAGTAAAATGAAACCTGGCACCAAAGCCCATATTCGCATCCCTGCTCTCGGTGATGAAATAATCGATGGCACCTTACTCCGCTTCGAAACCAAAGCCGATAGTCAAGGAGCTACCATTGGCGCGATTTTTGAACTCAACAATGAAGCCATCCGCCTCCGCCCCGGCATGCGTGCCGAGTTCTCCATCGTCATCTCCAGCCGAGAAGAAGTTCTCGCCGTACCCAGAGAAGCCCTCCAAGGCGATGCAGCTAACCGCGTTGTCTTTATCAAACACCTCGAACTCCCGAATTCCTTCACCCGCATGCCTGTGGCAACGGGTGAATCTAACGACCGCTATATCGAAATCCTCAGCGGACTCTTTGAGGGTGATGAAGTCGTCACCAAAGGCTCCTACGCACTCAGCTTCTCCAGCGGTGGAGGACAATCGCTCAAAGAAGCCCTCGATGCCGCCCACGGCCACGAACACAACGAAGACGGCACCAAAACCGAAAAAAAAGAAGGTGAAGAGGGGCACTCCGATAGTGAAGAAGGTTCATCCAAATCCATCGACACCCTCACACTTTTCTTCGGAGCTACATCAGCCATTCTCCTGATCATGCTCATCATCAGTGGCATTAAAATCTCAAAACTCAGCCAGAAAAACCAGTAATCTCTGAAAACTGACAAACTGACAAACTGACAAACTGGAAAACTAACAAACTTCAATCATGTTAAATAAGCTGATTCGTTTTTCGCTCGCTCACCGGGGATTAGTCCTCATCGTAGCAGCCACCTTGCTGGCCCTAGGGTATTACCGCACCACCCAGCTCCCCATTGAGGTGCTACCTGACCTCACCAAACCCACAGTCACCATCCTCACAGAAGCTCCAGGCCTCGCTCCTGAAGAGGTAGAAACCCTCGTCACCATCCCCCTTGAAAACAGCCTCATGGGTGTCACCGGAGTCACCCGTCTCCGTGCCGTCAACGATGCCGGACTCTCGCTCATCTTTGTTGAATTTGACTGGGGAACAGACATCTATCAAGCCCGCCAATTCGTCCAAGAACGTCTCATGGGATCTACCGATGGTTTACCCAAAGGGATCACACCCTACATGACCCCCGTAGCATCACTGATGGGAAATATCCTGCTCGTCGGCATCACCGATCCCACAGGGAAGATGGAACCACGCGACCTCCGGACACTTACGGACTGGACGATCGCACGCAGAATCAAAGGCATTCGCGGCGTCGCCGAGGTGCTCGCCATGGGCGGAGGGATCAAGCAACTTCAAATCCAACCCGAGCCTAACAAAATGCTAGCCCACGGTGTCACATTTGATGAACTGCGCACCGCAGCCTCAGAGGTCGTGAGCAACACCACTGGTGGATTCATGACTGAAAGTGCCCAGGAAATCATGATCCGAAACCTCGGCATGACCACGGATCTAGATGCCATTGGCAACACAGAAGTTAAACGTGTTAACAACCGCTCCATCCGTATCAAAGACGTCGCCAACGTCGTATGGGGAACCGAGCCCATGCGCGGAGACGCCTCTGCCAACGGCACTCGAGGCGTGGTTCTCAGCATTACCAAATCACCAGGATTTGACACCCTCGCGCTTACCAAAGAAGTGGAGACCGCCCTAGCTGAAATCCAAGACGGCCTTCCAGAAGGCATTGTCATGACGACGGTTTACCGCCAGTCCGACTTCATTAACCTCTCCATCCACAACCTCATCGAGGCCCTCTGGGTCGGAGGTCTCATGGTCTGTGTCGTTCTCGTTCTATTCCTGATGAATTTCAGAGTAACGCTTATCACCCTCACATCCATCCCGCTATCGCTAGGCATCGCCATCATCGTCTTTGACCTCTTTAATCTCAGTGTAAATTCCATGACTCTCGGAGGACTCGCCGTTGCCATTGGCATGGTCGTGGACGACGCCATTGTGGATGTAGAAAACGTCCTTCGGCGCCTTAAAGAAAACGCCTCACTCGCCAACCCAGAGCCTAAGTTAGAGGTGATCGCCCAAGCCTCATCAGAGGTACGGAGTTCCATCCTTTATGCCACGGTGCTGATTGTTCTCGTCTTCATTCCCCTACTCGCGCTCAGCGGGATCGAAGGCCGGCTCTTCACACCCATTGCCATTGCAACGATTGTTAGTATGCTCGCATCCTTCTTTGTTTCACTCACCGTGATCCCCGTGCTCTCATCCCTCCTTCTTAACCCAAAGGAAAACAAAGCGCACCAAGACGGATTCTTCGTCCGTGGTATGAAGTGGGTCTTTGAAAACACCTGGCTCCGACTCGCGCTCTCCCAGCCACTCATCGTCATCGCCATCGCCCTAATCCTCTTATTCGTTGCGGCCTCACTTTACCCTAAAATGGGTAATAACTTCCTGCCCCCATTTCGCGAACCCACCGCGATTGTTGCCACAACTACGGCTCCAGGAACGTCACTCAAACAAACCTCCGAACTCGCCGACGCTGCCAGTATCATGCTGATGAAAATTGATGGTGTCAAAACAGTCGGCTTCCGGGTCGGGCGCGCCGAACGTGGTGATCACGTCGTCCCAGTCTCCACCATCGAGTTCGATATCGACTTTGATCACGATACCCAACGCACCCGAGGCGAAATCGTCGATGACATCCGGAAAGTGATGGCTCCTGGCAATATGCCCGGCACCTTCTCAGCCATCAGCAGTCCGCTAGCCGACCGTATCGGTCACATGCTCAGTGGAGTCTCCGCTAAGATTGCAATCAAAATCAAAGGCAACGATCTCGATGAGCTCCTCCGCATCGGCACAGAAATCCAAACCATCGCTCGCAGCATCCCAGGCCTCGAACAAGCCCGCGTAGAGCAGCAAGCACCCATTCCTCAGCTGAGAATAGAAATCGACCGCGACCGAGCCCAAGCATACGGCATCACCCCCGGTGATCTGAATGAACAACTCGCCACCCTGCTCGGCGGTGAAGCCGTGGGCGAAATCTACGAAGGGCAACGTATTTTCGATGTCGTCGTTAGACTTCCGCTCGATTGGCGGGAATCCCCTGACCGTCTTGCTGATATGTATATTGACACCTCCAGCGGCCAACGAGTCCCACTCAAAAACCTGGCGGATATCCGCCAGGCCACCGGGCCTAACACCATCATGAGGGAAAACACCCAGCGCCGATTTGTCGTCAGCATTAACCCCACCACAGACGACCTCGTCTCTCTCGTAGATGAGTTAACCAAGCGCGTTGAAGAAGAAGTCACCCTCCCCGATGGCTACTTCATCAGCTACGAAGGTGAATACGTCGCCCAACAAGAAGCGGCTCAGCGCATTGCCATTATGTCTGGCCTCGTTCTCATTGTCATCGCCGTTCTCCTCTATAGCTACTTTGGCACACCCGTCTTCACCCTTCAGGTGCTCGCAGACATACCCATTGCCCTAGTTGGAGGCATCCTCCTCACCTACTTCACCCTCCAGAATATCAGCATTGCCACCATGGTTGGATTTATTGCGGTAGCTGGAATTGCAGCGCGAAATAGCATCATGCTCATCTCCCACTACCTCCACCTCATGCGTATGGAAGGTGAACCCTTTTCTAAAGCCATGATCCGGCGTGGAACCTCCGAGCGCCTCGTGCCAGTCCTCATGACAGCCATCAGCGCAGGCATGGCTCTGCTCCCCCTCATTCTTAACCTCGGCTTCCTCCCAGGACTTCCCGACTCCGTCCCGACGGAAGCCCCCGGAAAAGAAATCCTCAACCCCGTCGCCATTGTGATCGTGGGAGGCCTAACCGCCTCCACCATCCTCGGCCTCGCCGTCACCCCCGCCGTCTTCTGGCTCTTCGGCCGCAAAGCCGCAGAAAAAGCCGTCGCCAACCAATCCCCCGCAACCCAATAAGCGTATAAAACTCCAAACCCTAAAATCCAAAATGCTCCGTATTCATAGGACCCAAAGGAGCCATAGGACTTATCAACCCAAACGATATCAACCCAAGAAAAAGATTCGCCCGATTCGTAAGATTCGTGGTTAAAAATCGAAGTATCAACCCAACCCATATCAACCCATATCAACCCA
>CAYNNY010000089.1:0-5087 GCA_964398555.1 uncultured Verrucomicrobiales bacterium | reverse complement strand
ATCAACCCAAGTAATTCTGAAAATTCTGTTAATTCTGTCAAGCCCCGCAGGGCACAACCCAAGAACCCAACCCAAGAACCCAAGAACCCAACAACCAAACCAAATAATTATTATGACCAACACCAAAACCATACTAACCGCAGTAACGTCCCTCGCCTTCGCCTTCACAGCCTACGGAGAGGATCACTCAGGCCATGACCACGCCAAAGGCGAACACAAACACGAAGAAAAAGGCCACGACCACGCCAAAAAAGTCGCAGGACCCAACGGAGGAAAAATAATCACCGAAGTGGAACCCCACGCCGAGTTTTTTGTCACCAAAGATCGTAAAATCCGCATCACCTTCCTCGGCAAAGACAACAAAGCCATCGCAGTGGCTGATCAAAAAGTCAGTATCATCTGCGGAGACCGAAAAGCGCCCACGAAACTGAGTGCCAAAAAAGAAGCCCACGGCAAATCATTGCTCACCGAGGGAAAACTCCCCGATGGCAACAACATCCCAACCATCGTCACCTTCAAAATAACACCGGACGGGAAGAAAATCCGCGCCAAATTCAGCCTCAACATGAGTGACTGCCCAAACTGCGACTACCTGGAATACGCCTGCACCTGTGATCACGGCGATGCCAAGGACGAGCACGAAGGCCACAATCACTAACCCTCGGGAGCGCCGAGCCCCAGCTCGGCGCAACTCACCCCACCCTTAACCAAAAGCAGTCAAAAAAGCAACCTCCAGAGCGAGTTGCTCCTGCACATTGGTTTCCAGATGGGCTCGAAGCTCCGCCATCGCCTCCATACGCTGCAGCAGGCTGCTTAATTCCTGATCCTCAGCCACACGAGAAGTAGCCGGTTGATGTTGAGGAAAATCCAAACGCTCGACACCGCTTTTCAGCCTGACGACATCCCCCATCCATGAGATTAAAACCTCAAGTAATTTCTCCCGCTCACTGAGATACTCAGACTCGGTATGCGCCTTGTAAAATTCCTCGCGCCGCTTCAGCCAATCCCCCTCAGTCGTATTTTTATACTTCTGGGTTTCCTCCTTCATCGCGAGTTCATTGACCTTGGAAATCTCCAATCGCCTCCGCGCTAACAACCCGCTGAAAGTCGCCCGAAGCGTCAGAGCCGTCGCAATATCCCCAAAACCCTGCTTCGACATCGCTGCAAGGCTCACTAGCAGCTCATTCTGCACCTCGGTCGTCACCCGACCTTCCGCAGACGAAAGCAACGGCAAACGCACACAACGCGATAAAATCGTAGGCAACAGAAGCTCCGGGGCATCCGTCAACAAAAGCAACAAACTATCCGCAGGAGGCTCTTCCAGAGTTTTAAGAAAAGCATTCTCCGCCTGCTCATTCATCCGGTCGGCATGCAGAACCACACCCACCTTCCATTTCCCGGGAGCCGATGCCACATAAAAAGATTTCTCCAGCTCCCGCATATCGTCCACCCGAATCCGGCGCGATTTTGATTGCGGCCGGATCACACGCACCAGCTCACCCTCCAGCTCACCGAGTGATTTTTGCTTTGGCACCTCGACTTCACCAAAAAGATTAGCCCCGCCTGTGTCCTCCGGAGGATTCACCAACGAAATCACCTTCGCCGCCAGCTCAGATTTACCACTCCCTGCCTCTCCTGTGATAAGAAATGCATGAGCCAACCTCCCCCGTTGGTGAGCTGACTCAATCAATTTAAATGCTTTTTCCGCCGTGTATGCCATCGCCCCCCCATCCTGCCGATCCCATCCCGTAGAGCAACCTGAAAAATCCCCATAATCGCGAGAAAATCAAACAATTCCTCCGATGAGTCACGCTGCTACTGGACAAAGCTCTCAATTCTGAGCATATTCCCGCCGTTCAACCGAATCAATTTATGATAAATACCACAAAACTCGCCGGTCTCGCACTGGCCCTGACAGTCTCCATCGCCACCGCAGGTGGTGAGGGATGGATGACCGACTTCGCCGCCGCCAAGAAAAAAGCAGCCGCTGAGAAAAAAGACCTCCTCGTTGACTTCACCGGATCCGACTGGTGCGGCTGGTGTATCAAACTCAAAGACGAAGTCTTCAAACACGACGCCTTCAACAAAGGTGTGGCCGATAAATACATCCTCGTTGAAATCGACTACCCGAAAGACTCATCCAAGATGAGTGATGCCACCAAAAAACAAAACGGCGAACTCAAAGACACTTACAAAATTCAAGGCTATCCCACCATCATGCTGATGGATGCCCAAGGTCGCCCATTCGCTCAAACTGGCTACCAAAAAGGAGGTCCTGAAAATTACCTCACCCACCTCGAAACCCTTCAGGCCCAAAAAACCAAAAGAGATAAAGACTTGGCGGCGGCTGACAAACTCAGCGGCGAAGAAAAAGCCAAAGCTCTGGTCAGCGTCCTCAAAGAACTTCCCGAGGATCAACTCACCCACTACAGTGCGATCACCGATGAAATTACCAAGCTCGACCCCAAAGACACATCAGGATTTGTTAAAGCCCAAAAACTCAAAGATGCCCGCAAAAAGCTCGAAAGCGACATCGGCGCAGCCATGCAGTCAGGCAAAGGAGACACCGCCCCAGCGCTCATTGACCAATTCATCAAGGACAACCAACTCGAGGGAAAAGAAAAACAAAAGATGCTCGAGACAAAACTCCAAATCGAAGCCGGCAATGCCGCTCGGGCTGGGGATACCGACAAAGCTCTCAGCCTCGTCGACAGCTACATTTCAGAAAACAAAACTGAAGGTGAAGATAAGCAGAACCTGCTCGGTCTAAAAATGGGAATCCTCATCAATACCAAGAAATTTGATGACGCCGCCAAAGTGATCGACACCATCATCGCTGTTGACCCTGAATCCAAGACCGGCAAATTTGCCGAAGAGTTCAAACCTCGCCTTGCAAAAATGAAAGAGGCAGCCGCCAACCCGAAGAAAGCCAACCCAGCACACGGCCAACCCGGTCATGTTCACGGCAACGGCGAGTAACCCGCCCCTAAGATTTAACCACCATCAAAGCACGCCCGTCAAACGGCGTGCTTTTTTTATCCAAAACTTGGCTCGACCCCAAAAACCATCTGCGGAAATCTGCGCCATCTCGCTTGCCCGCCATAGCCAAGGCGGCGGAGGGCGGCTCACTAAAACAATAATGCAGCCCCCCCCAATTTGATCCAGACACAAAAAACCCCACGTCATAAAACGTGAGGTTCATTTCAAGAAGTAAGTGGCGGGATGGACGGGACTTGAACCCGCGACCTCCGGCGTGACAGGCCGGCGCTCTAACCAACTGAGCTACCACCCCTTACTTATCTTGTGTCGCTGTAGGCTTACTAGCGTGAGCTTGCTTGCCTGCGGCGGGCGGAAACTAGTCATATTTCCGCGCGCTGGCAATACCTTTTTTGCGAAAAATGCATTTTTATTTCAACGCCTCAACAGCCGCATTCAAACTCGCTATATCATCAATAGAAATCACTTTCACTGACTTATCAATCCGACTCATCAACCCTGCTAAAACCTTACCTGGGCCGCATTCAATGAACGTCGTGTGACCATCCGCAATGAGTTTCTGCATGGATGCCGTCCAGCGCACAGAACCTGTCACCTGCTGCTCGAGCATCGCTTTGATATCGTGCGCACCCTCCACCGCACGAGCGGCAAAATTGCAAATCACAGGAATGGCGGGTTCATTGAATTCAGTATCCGCCAACACCTTAGCCAGCTTCTCCTGCGCCGTATTCATCAAACGAGAGTGATACGCTCCGGCGACATTCAATTTCTTCGCCATACGGATTCCACGGCTTTTGGCCTCGGCCACCGCCTTATCCACGCCCGCCTCACTGCCGGAAACCACCAATTGACCGATGGTGTTGTAATTTGCCACATCGATATCGCAATCTGCAGCGAGTTCGGCAACCGCTTCCTCCTTACCTCCAATCATCGCAGCCATCGTGCCGTCTGTAGCATTACAAGCCTCTTCCATAAAAGCGCCACGCTGGGCGACCAGACTCAAACCAGTCTCAAAATCGAACGTGCCCGCCACCGTATGGGCGGTAAATTCACCAAGCGACAACCCGGCCGCAGCCACGGGATTAAGCTCTGGCAACTTTTCTCTCAAAGCCGCGAGACAAGCCAAACCATGCACATAAAGAGCCGGCTGACAGCGCGAGGTCCGGGTCAGCTCCTCATTGGGTCCCGAAAACATCACATCACTCAAAGAGTAACCCAAAGCCACATCTGCCTGATTAAACATTTCTTTGACCACCGGATAAGCATCTGCCAAATCCTGACCCATACCTACCTTTTGTGCACCCTGACCTGAAAATAAAACAACGACATTATTCATAACGCCCGTGTTTTAACCCGAGAGCGCCACAACGTGCAAGCCCGCAGACCCATCTGCGTAAATTCTCTAAAACTAATCTTGCAAAAGTGCAGCGACTAAGAGAGATTCCGCCCGACCGCACCGCGAAAGCGGAGCCAAGGTAGCCCGAGAGGACTACAAACCAATACGGAGGGGTGGCAGAGTGGTCGAATGCACTAGTCTTGAAAACTAGCATACCGCAAGGTATCGTGGGTTCGAATCCCACCCCCTCTGCCAGCTTTCCAAAAGCCTATATTCCATAAGGGATGTAGGCTTTTTCTTTGTCTTAAAAATACTCATAATTTCAATAGTGGTAGCAGAAACGGTAGCAAACTACTCAAAGGTCAGCTCTCACCACCTTGGTGATAAAGGTTATATCAGCATCAATAAATCAAAACACCATATATCTTCAATATTTTAGGGTCTATGACAGCAAAGACTCTCGTGCCTTCGCCCACCTACACCAGCTTTCGTAAGCCACTGAATCTAAAGGATTCAGGGGCTTTCTCTTTGATTTAAATCGTTTCATTTGCGGTTTTCGTAACAAGCTTCATAGCACACGTAGAACGGTCTTCAGTCTGCTCGTGCAGACTACCGTTGGGAATCACTATTTCCACACCCCCCTTATCACAACCCCCACTCTCCTCACCAGATTCACCATAGCCCCAATGGCACTTAATTAACGCTGCTAATCGTTTTTTGAGCACCAACGGTGCGGCTTATCGTAGCCTAGGGC
>CAYNNY010000088.1:0-11835 GCA_964398555.1 uncultured Verrucomicrobiales bacterium | reverse complement strand
ATCATGCCGTTTTGAAAAAACGTTTTTCATGCGTATTTGTAGGAAAATAAAGGGGTCGGAAGAGATAAGGGGCATAACCCATTTTTTGTTATGTTAGGTTTAGAGGAAAGGTTTTGTCCCCATGTACTAGCCATATATTTGATTGATTTTTAGAAATCATTCTCAGACTATGTGAGGACTTTCAAAATGACAACGTTGTTACTCTCGGCTATTCTTTCTTCTCAGGAAACCAGATTTCAAACTCGTTGATTGCGATAATATGGCCAGGCTTCCCTGCCAGCTCTAGCTCTTGGTTCAATTTCCTCAAAAGTAATCCTTGGATTTCGAGAGCCCTTGATGCGGCCTCTGTTCCGTTTTTATTGAATCGAAGCTCTACTTTTTCTGGCAGGACCACAGGCTTCCCGATCTCATTAGTGCGCTCGACCACTACTATCATTTGCTGCTGCTGCCCCCACTCTTGAAGTTTGCGGACCTCTTCTCGGTGGGCCAAATCGGAGTAAACTATGACAAACCTGGTTTGGCCCCCGATCGCTGAACGCTCGCCCACATTGAGAGTGCGGCGGACGACTTTGTAAACCTCTTCCACCTGTCGTTGTGCTTTTCGTTGCTTTTGCTGGTTATCCATGGAGAGAAATTTTGCATGTGGCTTGTCCCGTTTAATTGTTGGGGATGGGGTGCCCGTCCCTGGGAGAGGCGGCAATTCACCTCCCTCAGGCTGTAATTGGTCGCCGTGATCAAGTTCTCGCTGTGACTCCTCAATGTTATAGTTTTGTCCCTGAATCATTACGACCGCCTCGACCGCGCGTTCTGCCAGGGATTCTAGCGAGCGCTTTGCATGTTTAATAAGGTCGGGATTATCCTTTTTTATCTCCTCATTACTCAATACGGCTTCGATTGCGGGCAGAGCCACTTCTTGCGAAGCGAACTCCGCTCCTTCGAGCGCCTTGGTCGCGAGAGCAATTCTCTTATCGCCCTTGGACTCTTTAAGAACCCTTACCGTATCAAGTAACGCTAGACCTTTCTCCACATTGATTAATAGTTCATCGTCGCTTGTCTTGCGCGCTTGGATACGGAGATCTAGGAGCACCTCACGCAACCGGTTGCGGAATTTCTCGCTGCCTTCGTCGCTGGCAACCTGAACCAAAACTGGAACTATTCCTTTGTGAAGCTGGTCAGAAGCGGCCAGCGAAAGCGCCATTAGAGCAGCCACTTTACGCTGCTTGGATTCGCTGGCCAGATGGTCAAGCAATCGAAGGGCTCGATCGGATTGTTCCCGGCGGTGTTGCTCATAATTTAATTAAAGGTTAATAGGTTTGGGTCTAAACGATTTTTTGAGTTCTGACACATAGGTGAAATTAGTCGATTCGGTCAACGGGTATTATTCAAATATCGTTTGATGTTTCTGTCTGATTATTTTTGGTGACGAGTTGTAGAATGTTAGATCAATTGAGAGAGGGCTTCAGTTTTAGCTTCTTTTGCAATAGCTAGACCTTTTTTAAATCTCTTCAGAGCCTGCGATTTTTCTGTTTTGGTCGTGGCAATTATGAAAGATTTGAAGAGCGTTAAAAATTGATTTTTAAGGATGGCTTCGTATGAGCTAGTAATGGCTTCTTTATCGGTCATGTTAGTGTTTAGTGAGTTGTTTCTAATTTGAGTGAGCTTCTGAGTTAATCCGGACGAGTGGGTGCAGTGATTGACAACATCTCTTTCGATAGTGTCGAATAAGTCTTTAGGGCGTTTTTGTCTGGTGATTGAGTGGGTTGGATCGATTAAGGTTCTTTGGCTCCATTTCTCAGATACGAACGATTGTTTACAAATATCAGATATTGTTATTTCTGGTCAACGGTAAAATCTAAAGCGGAGTCTGTGATGAGGATGGTTTGCTTTACTTTGGGGGTTAGATAGCTGAAAAAAGTTGCCTTGTTAGCAGTTGGTGACAATCCTGTTTTCTTAAGTATGAATGCAATTCGGCGGTGTTGTCGGAGTTAGTGTTGGGTTGTATTGGTTAGCTGTCGTTGTGATTAAAACTTGTGATGTGACCTGTTCTGAGGTGGAATGCGTAATCCTGATTCTGAAGTGGATCGGGCGCTCACAATTAAACCCACTATCGAAACTATGAAAAAATCTACCTCCACCATGATCGGCATGTGTTGCCTTCTTCTCTGTTCTTACTATGGCAGCGCGGAGGATGCGGAGTTTGACCCTGGGAAGATCAAGGCGGAGTATTATGAGGATGCTGGGGTGAAGGATAAGTTGATCTTTAACGATAAGGGGAAGATGGTCGGGAAGTCTCAATACAATATGGGTAAAAAAATTGGAAAAACTCAATGGTATTGGGATAAATAAGTATTGGGATAAATAATTTGAGGTCTTGAATCTTTTAATGTGAACTGCTAGGTCATCTCGCGATGAAGTTAAGGAAAATTGATTGCCATGTGCATTTGGTGGGGGATGGCTCGGCGGGGAGTGGTTGTTGGTTTAAGTTGCCGACGCTGTGGGATCGGTTTTTAGGTCGTATGATGGTGAAGGGGCTAGGTTTGCCACGCACGGCTTTGAAGTCGGGGATGGATACGCTGTATGGGGAGAATTTGGTGTGCCAAATCCGTGAGAGTGATCTGGATGCGGCGGTGGTGCTGGCGCAGGATATTCCGTATGATGCAGAGGGGCGGCCGATGGCGGAGGCGCAATTCTATGTCCCTAACGATTTTGTCATGCAGTTAGCCGAGCGTTATCCTGAGGAGGTCATTCCGGCTTGTTCGATTCATCCTGGTCGGACCGATGCCATGGAGGAGCTGGAGCGTTGTATTGAGGCGGGAATTCCGGTGTTAAAGTTGCTGCCGAATTGTTTAAATATCGATTATGATGACGATCGGTATCGGCCATTTTGGCAACGTATGGCGGCGGCCGGTATGGTGCTGCTTTCGCACACGGGTGGTGAGATGACGGTGAAGGTTTTTGATTCTAGTTTTGGCGATCCTAAAAAATTGGCAAAGGTTCTAGAGGCTGACGTCACGGTGATCGCGGCGCATGCGGCGGGGCGGAGTGCAATTTTTGATCCGGACTGGACGACGGATTTGATTGAGATGTTTGCTCGTTATCCCAACCTGTATGCGGATAACAGTGCCTTGAGTAGCCCAAACCGGGCACGCACCGTAAAGCACATTTTACCTCAACACATTCAAGAGCGTATCCTTCACGGGAGTGATTATCCGGTGCCTGTATCGGGCTTGGGCCCGTGGATGTCAGGGCATCTTGAGTGGGCCGATCTCTGGGAAATCAGAAAGGAGCCCAACATCCTTCAGCGCGATTATCTGCTGAAGAAGGCGATGGGTTTTGAAGAGCAGACGTTCACTCGGATGGATGAGATTCTTTCGAAGGTTAAAGGGAGCGGTGTTTAGCTTCCCTCTTTAGGCCTTAAATGGTATTCAACTAATGCTCAGCATTGATTCAACGCACCGGCAGGTGTTTTTAACTTGGCGTCAGCCATATTCAACGAATCCGTGAAGGCGCTGCTTCTATTTTTTTGAGCGAGAGTTCTCCGTTGTGCTCTTGCGTGTTGTTTCTTGCATCTTGCTTCTTTTCTCTTATTTCTTCTTCCTCATGCACAAGTGTATCCACATCGATATGGATTGTTTTTATGCTGCGATTGAGGAGCGTGAAGATCCTTCGTTGCGGGGGAAGCCTGTGGCGGTGGGTGGGGGGAGCCGGCGTGGAGTGGTTTGCACGGCAAATTATGAAGCGCGGAAATTTGGGTGTCGGTCCGCGATGCCTGGGTTCAAGGCGTTACAGCTTTGCCCACAGCTGATTATGCTGCCGGTGAGGTTTGATCTTTACCGGGCGGAGTCGTTTAAAATTAGGGCTATTTTTGGCAGGTTCACCGAGCTGATCGAGCCGCTATCGCTGGATGAGGCGTATCTGGATGTGAGCCACTGGCAGTCGAGTGCAGCGGCGATTGCGGTCGAGATTCGGGCGCAAATTTTCGAGGAAACCGGGCTCACGGCATCGGCTGGGATCGCGCCGAGTAAGATGCTGGCGAAGATTGCCAGCGATTGGCACAAGCCGAATGGTCAGTTTGAAGTGCGGCCCGAGGAGATTGATGATTTCATGCTCAATCTTCCTGTGGCCAAGCTGTGGGGGGTGGGGAAGAGGATGCAGGAAAAGCTTGATAAGATTCAGGTGCAGAGCTGTGGGGATCTGCAGAGGTTTGATAAAATCGAGCTGTCGCGTCGGTTCGGAAAATGGGGACTGGAGCTTTTTGAGCTATGTCGGGGTCGGGATGAGCGGGAGGTGAAGGTGCATCGGAGCCGGAAATCGATCAGCAAAGAGCACACGTTTATCGAAGATGTGTCCAACGTCGCCGAGCTGCTGCCGATGCTGAGGAAGACGATGGCGGAAATTCAGGCGGTGCTGCAAGCGCGATACCAGAGCCGCAAGGTGAGGTCGCTTGTGGTGAAGCTTAAGTTTGCGGATTTTACTCAGACCACAGCAGAGCGCGCGCATGTGGAGCCGGATGAGGGGGTGTATACTACGCTGCTGGCCGAGGCGTGGAGCCGGGGGGAGGGGAAGCCGGTGCGGCTTTTTGGTATGGGGGTGCGCTTGCAGGATGAAAAGGAGGACTCGCAGATGGAGCTGTTCGACTAGAGATATTCTTAGTGGACTCTTAGCGGTGTTCGATCATGATTTTGACGCCTTCTTGGCGGAGGTTGGTATCGAAGGCTTCTTGGATTTGATCGAGTGGGAAGGTGTGGGTGATCAGGCTTTCCATGGGGAGGCTGATGCGTTCGGCACGCTGGAGGAAGTGGTAGGCGTTTGGGTAGTCGGTGCTGTTGTAAACCCAGGAGCCAATCAGGGTAATTCAATGCTTGCAAGTCTGGGTGTGATTAGCTTTTCTTCATCCATGTCCGATATTTCTTGCCCGATCTGCACGGTGGATGATGTAGTCACTCACGCTGATAAATATGAATGCATGACCTGTGGTCATGAGTGGGAACGGGAGGTTGTGGAGAAGGACGATGCTCCTGAGGAGCGTGTAGTCAAGGATGCCTACGGCAATGTGCTTGAGAGCGGCGATATCGTGCAGATGGTGAAGGATCTAAAGCTCAAAGGGACCTCCAAGGTTCTCAAAAGCGGGATGAAGTCGAAGCCAATCCGGATCGTGGATGGTGATCATGAGATCGATTGCCGGATGGACGGGGTTTCCATCGCGCTGAAAGCATGCTTTGTAAAGAAGGTGGTGAAGTGAGGCTTAAGAGGTGAGAATGAAAAAACGATGAAAAATCAGGCTTATTCCTCAACAAATCGGTAGAACATTCGTCCGGCATTCAGTCCTTCGGTGTGAGAGCTTGATTTGATATACCCGTCACCAGCAATTCCAGTTTCAACGCTGATCCAAGGATCCATCATGTTGCTCGAGCGTTCGAATCGATAGCTCTTTCCAGTTTTGGATTGAAAGGATACAACGATATCGGAGCCGGATGGCTCTGTATGGGTAATTCCAAATGATCCGATAACTTCACCGAGCAATCCATCCATTTGAATGGTGGCAAGCCCTCCTGTAGCTTCCCAAAAATTATAACTCCCGGTGCCATCATCGGCATTGAGCGCAAATTCATAAACGTCCTGATCGTAGCTGGCCCATCGGCCGTTGCTCATCGGTGGGTTGTTGAAAGGTTCTTTGCTTAATACTACGACAATCGAGCGGAAGTTTTTTTGAGAAGAATTGTAGTCTGGGGCACGTGCTCCATCGGTGGCTAGCACGTCGGCCATGGTGACGGTGGTAAAACTAGTAGCGGTGAAGGTATCAGAGCTTACCCAGTTAAAGCCATTGGCGATGGTGATATCTGGTAAGCCAGTGATTGAGATGAGCCCCATTGTATAACGTTCAAAGTCTGAGTAGGGGATGCTGTTGCCGCCGTTAGCATTGCCACCAAAAGAGTTACTGCCAAATCCTTTATTGGCGCTGTAGGTCCCATTATCGTTGTTAGTTAATGTTCCATCGGCCCAACCTCCAAGTTGCCCGCCAACACTGCAGTATCCCCAGTGACCGGGAACAGCTGTAGGCACGGAATCCAGGCTGTTGCCCCAGCGGTGCATGAGCTCATGTAAGCTAGGGCCTCCTCGAATACCATTTTTAGAGGTCAGGTGGATGACGCTTTCGAGTTCCCCGGCCGAGCCGTATGATGCGCTGTTGTCAAAAATGGATTTTCCTAGCCCGAGCGTGTCATTGCTGACGGAATAATTCACTCCATAATGCGCGCCAGAAGGGACATCGTTTTGATCGCTGACAAGAAAGACAAAATCAAAAGAATCGTCTAAATGCTGGTAAATCATTTTCGAGAGCGAGGTCATTCTTGAGTAGCTGTCATCTCCAGAAGCCATGGCATCAAAGAGGGCCTCAGAAATTTGAAGTGAGGCTACTCGTCCTGACCCAAGTAGGGTGAGTTTGTGATCGGGGGCTGAAAATACTTGTTTGGCGTCCATCGCCCCAAGATGAGGGTCTATAATATCGTTGATTCCATCGTTGTCGATATCTTGATTGTAGGTAAATGATCGAGTGTAGTAACTATTTTCAGTTGGTGATACTCGAGTCCAAAGCTTGACGTAAACAGGGACGTCGGTGGGAATTCCGGTGACCGTCGCTGAGGTGTTACTTCCCTCAGAGGTCCCATAGATATCATTGGCGCCTGCACTGGTTCCTACATCTAGATAGTATTCACTGTTTACGTCTTCCCATGTGAAAGTGATGGAAGAGGATAATAAGGTGCTCCCATTTTCTGGAGAGGTAATATTAGAAGCCTGGGCGATCACAGCTGAGGTGGACAGGAGCAGGCAAATGAGAGTGGCTGTGATTACTCCGAGCAATTTCACATAAATAATCATGCGAAGAAACTTGAGTATTTAGGTGGTATTGGTCAAACTTAAAATCGATTCGTAAAACGAATCGCAAAAGGCCTGGCCCCATGCGAAGAAACAGTTGATCACTTTTTTATAATCCCTTTGAAAAATGCATCTTGTTCCTCTTCTGAGGAGATGCTGCTGAGGCGGCCCTCTTCCAGATCGCCAATGCCTGCTTGTAAGGCCGCATCAAGCCTTTTTATTCTGAGTTGTCGTTCTTCGTCTCGTAGCATTAAAGAGGCTAGCGCAACACGGTGTACTTCACTGGCACTTTTAAACATACCTCCAGCCACTTGCTTTTTTACGAATTGTTCAAGTTTCAGAGTTAAACTGACATTTTGAGTAGGCATCATTGTTTTTTACTAACGGTTGCACCGTATAAAGCGAATAAGAGATGTCAAGTTTCTTGGCAATTCTTGCCAATTTGTGTAAAGGGATCACTTCCTTCGTTGGTCTTGGGGTTGTCGGGCTATTTCTTTTCTGCAAAATCAGCAAATCCGAAGTCTTCGATTTTGTCGATTTTGTCGATTTGACTTTGGTCGGGGAGCGCGAAGTCTTCGTGGGCTGGTGTGGGATCGGCTTCGATGACGGTTTGTGGCATTTCTTCCGTGGCGTCTTCGGTGGTGGGGATGGCGAGTCCGGCGCGGAGTTCGCGGGGGATGTTTTCGATGCCGGGATTGACTGGGATCTCGGCAGTTTCCGGGGCGGCACCGAGTTCTTCAAATTTGCGGGCGCCGGTGAGGATGCGGGTTTCGAGTGAGCCGACGGTTTTGTTGTAGTCGCCGACGGCGGAGTTCAGGCTGCGGCCGAGTTTTTGGATGTGTCCGGCGAAGGCTCCGAGTCGGCTGTAGAGCTCGCGCCCGATGGTGGAGATTTCCCGGGCATTTTGCGCAAGGGCTTCCTGACGCCAGCCAAAGGCGACGGCACGGAGCAGGGCGATGAGGGTGGTGGGGGTGGCGAGGATGACACCTTGGTCGACACCTTTTTCGATGAGGGCGGGGTCTTGGCTGAGGGCGGCGGAGAAGAAGGCTTCGCTGGGGAGGAAGAGGACGACAAATTCTGGGGTCGTGTCGAACTGCTGCTGGTAGTTTTTGCTGCCGAGCTGTTGGATGTGGGTGCGGACTTGGGCGGCGTGGCGGGCGAGGGCAGTTTCGCGCACTGTGTCGTCGTCGGTTTCGATGGCATCGAGGTAGGCGTCCATCGGGGCTTTGGAGTCGACAACGATGTGTTGTCCGCCGGGGAGTTTGACAATGAGATCGGGGCGGAGGCGTTTGCCTTCATCCGTGGTGGTGGTGGTTTGGGTTTCGAAGTCGCAGTGCTCTTGCATGCCTGCCATTTCGACGACGCGGCGGAGCTGGATCTCACCCCACTGTCCACGGCCGTGGGGTTGGCGGAGGGCTTTGACGAGTTTTTGGGTTTCTTGTTTGAGGCCGATGTTGCTTTCGGTGATGTGGATGATCTGTTGTTTGAGGGTGGCGTGGTTGCCCTCGCGGAGTTTTTCGCTTTCGGAGATCTGCTGCTGGACTTTTTCGAGGGTTTGGGAAATGGGTTTGACCATTTGCTCGACGGCGGTTTGGCGTTTTTCCAGATCGCTTTTGGCTTCCTGTTGCTGGGCTTTGAGGCTGTTTTTGGCGAGGATGAGAAATTGATCCTGGGTGGATTTCAGGGCATCGGCGGAGAGGGCCTTGAAGGTGTCCGTAAGTTTGGCTTCGGCTTGTTTGAGCAAGGCTTGTTTTTCTTCGGCGGCCTTACGCTCTTCCTGCATGCGGACTTTGAGTTCTCCTTGTTGCTGCTTCAGAGTGGTTTCTTTTTGTTGAAGTGTTTCGTATTTCGCCTGAAGGTTTTTCAGATTTTCCTGGGATGTTTTGTGCAGTGATTGCTGGGTGTTGATCGCGGCGGCATCGATGCTTTTCTGGGCCTTGAGCTTGGAGGCGGTAAGCATGGAAGTGATGGCGGCACCGGCAATGAAGCAGACGGCGCCGATGATGTAGGGTAAAAACTCAGTCATAATGTTATAGTTTTCCTTGCGGAAGTGGATTGCTAAGCCAGATTGGGCGGAGTCATCTGGTGGCGCGGGGCAGTCATAGTCCTACTGACCAAGAATGACAATCTCATTGAAACAACAAACTCAAACTACTCAAACTATTATGTCACATCAATTACCTGAACTCGGTTATGCCTACGATGCCCTGGAGCCTCACATCGATGCCCGCACGATGGAGATCCATCACACCAAACACCACAATACTTACGTCGCAGGCCTTAATGGCGCGCTCGAAGGTAAGGAAGACCTGCAAGGTGTTTCCGTAGAAGCTCTTATCCAGAACCTTGATAAGGTGCCTGCTGATATTCAAACTCCTGTGCGTAACCACGGTGGTGGGCACTTCAACCACAGCTTGTTCTGGAAAGTCATCGCTCCTGGTGGGGCCTCTGCGCCATCCGGTGATCTCGCTGCGGCGATCGACCGTGATTTTGGATCGCTGGATGCGATGAAGGAGCAGTTCGCCAAGGCGGCTGCTACACGCTTCGGCTCCGGTTGGGCCTGGCTCGGCGTGAAGGACGGTGCTCTTTGCATTTGTTCTACAGCGAATCAAGACAACCCACTGATGGGTCAAATCGCCGGTGTTTGCGCCTGCAAGCCGATCCTCGGTCTCGATGTCTGGGAGCACGCTTACTACCTTAATTATCAGAACCGCCGTCCTGATTATGTTTCCGCATTTTGGAATGTGGTGAACTGGGATGTGGTGGCTGAAAATCTCGCCAATGCCCAGTGTTGTGGTGGTGGCTGCGGATGCAGCTAGGTGCCCACGACCTTCATGGCACTTGATTGATGAAAGTGCCACTTCCGGTCTCCCTTCAGGAGGCTGGGGGTTTTTGTTATCGAGTCCCAGGGTCGTTGGCCCTGGGCTGGAGGCCGTCATCCCTTTGGGATGGGTGAGTCTAGGATGACTAGGGCCGAGTCTGAGATGGCTCGGGTTGAGCTTTGGAGAACTCGGTTTGAGTTTGTGGAGCTTCGATGATGGGGGATTCTTCGATGGGGGAGGGGGCCTCATCAGTGAGACCTAAGCCTACGGTGCGCCCTACGGTTTTCAAGATACCGCCAGGTATTTTAAGAATACTGCCGATCAAGGAACAGGAGGTAAGAGAAGAAATAATCAGGGCGGCGAGGATGAGGTGGATAGATTTCATGTGAATTGGAGAATTTGTTGAGTGGTAATCTAGGGGCTGGAGCATGGTCGTCAATACGCAATTATTCAGCGAGAAATCGTGAGACGGCGAGGCGGATGCCTTTGGCTTTGTCCAGTGTCTCTTGGTATTCGGCGGCGGGATCGGAGTCGGCGACGATGCCCGCTCCCACGTGGTAGTGGAGTTGGTCGTTTTCACGCACGAGGGTGCGGATGGGAATGTTGAACTGGCTTTCTCCATTGAAGCCGATGTAGCCAATGGCCCCGGTGTAAAGTCCACGCGGCACGGACTCGAGTTCGGCGATGATTTCCATGGCGCGTTTTTTGGGTGCTCCCGTGATGCTCCCTCCGGGGAAACAGGCTGCTAGGGCGGAGAGGTGATCGATTTCCTCACGGAGCGTGCCTGTGACCGTGGATACCAGATGATAAACTTGTTCGAGTTTTTCCAAGCCGAGCATCTCGGCGACTCGCACGGAGCCGAACTCGCAGACCTGGCCGAGGTCATTGCGCTCGAGATCTGTGATCATGGTGAGCTCGGCATTTTCTTTGGGTGATTCGAGAAGTTCTTGGGCGAGTGCCTTGTCGGTGGCTTCATCGTGGCCACGGGGTCGGGTTCCTTTGATGGGGCAGGTTTCTACGCTTCTGCCGCTCATGCGGAGGAAGGTTTCAGGGGAGGATGATAGGATTTCCCGTCCACCGAGCTGCATCCATGTCGCCAGTGGGGCGGGGCTGCTGCTGCGGAGCTTCTGATAGAGTGGAAAGAGTGAGCCGCCGGTGACTTGAGTTGAGAATCGCTGGGTCAGGTTGACTTGGTAGATATCGCCGGCAGCGATGTAGTCGTGAATGGCGCGGACTTTGGTTTCATAGTCATCCTTGCTCATGGGTGATTTAAATTCACCGATGGTGGGTGGCTGCGCTGGGCTGGGTGCGGTGCGGATTTCCTGAGAGAGGCCGCCGCATTGCCACCATTGTTGGCGGTCGTGCTGATAGATGAGCATTTCGGGGTAAATGCCGAAACAATAAGCGCCTTCGTAGTCGACCCAGCCACAAGCTCCGCCGGTGGGAAAGCCGGTGGAGGGAGAGTGGGTTTGGTAGTTTGAAATGGCTTTGCGAAGCTCGGCGGTATCCTGAATGTCTCCACGCAAGATTTCGACAGGGCGAGCGGCAATGATGGAAACGGGGGGGTGACTGCGAGAGGGTAAATTTCCAGCGGTATCAAAAAAGACCATGCCGGGAAGATGCTGAAGGGCGGCGGCGGCCTCGGCGGGAGAGAGATCCCAATCTAAAAACCCCACGCTCTGAGGCGATTTTTCAGGAATGGGAATGTTGGTTGTGGGCGTCATCTCTGCCGCTAGTGAAGTGCGAAATGGGTAAAGGATCAAGAGGAATGAACGGGGGATCGGAGGGCTGCACGCGTCCTATTGAGTGATGGCGATGGTTTCCTGGGCTTTTTGCTGTAAGGAGTTGCAATTTTTTTCCAGAGATATGAGCAGCTCGTCGGTAGACTTGTTGAGCTCTTTATAGTCGAGAGGGTTACTGGATAAACGCCGAGAGATGGAGATAAGTCGTCGGAAGTCGCCGATGAGTTTGAGGGTGTTTTCGTAGAGATCACCCGAGGATCGATCAACGAGTTTTTCGAGAGGGTCGATTTTTGCGCAGAAGTCGGTGTGTGATTTTTTTAAGCTCTCCGATGAGGGAAGGTTATCGTTTTTGGCGGAGAATAGCGTTTTTCTGATCTGCTCAAGCAAGGGGCGAG
>CAYNNY010000087.1:0-11939 GCA_964398555.1 uncultured Verrucomicrobiales bacterium | reverse complement strand
AATGCAATCAGGCTGACGAAATGTAATCATCCTATTAAGGTCATTTACATCTCTCTCATTTCGGATCATACACATTTCGAAACAATTAACCTAACAGGTAATATAGACACCATGGCAGACCCAATCCTTAAGTTCGATATAGAGCAATCTAAAGAGAACGCGACACTGGAGGGGGTGACTAATACATTTGCAAAAGAGTTAGTCATCGCAATCTGCGGACCTGTGGGCTCTGCGCTTCACCACGTTGCGGAGAGGCTGCAACAACAACTAAATGACGTCTACGATTATGACGCCAATATCATAAAGCTCAGCGATTTTATTAAAAAACACCGTCGGAACAAGCGCACCCCACTCCCTGAAGATCAGCACGAAAAAACATGCTTGCTCATCGATGAGGGTGATTACCTTCGCGCGGAGCACGGCTCGAGCATTCTGGCTGAACTGGCGATCGGTGAGATTTCCATCAAAAGACACACAGAATCTGAAGGCAGCGCAGGCAAGGAACACCTACAACCGAAACGATTCTGCCACATCATCGATTCAATTAAGAACGACAGTGAGTTGAGTTTGCTCCGTGCCGTATACTCAAACCTACTTGTGACTGTTGGCGTATTTTCTCACAAAGATGAACGAGTTAAGAACCTCCAAGCTAGAGGAATGCAGGACGAGAAGATTTACCAACTGATCGACCGAGACTCGGGTGAAGAACTCAAATCGGGACAATCCGTTAAAGACACATTCCCAAAATGTGATTTTTTTCTGAACTGCGAAGGCGAAAATACAAATACCATTGATGGTAAGATTCAACGCCTTTTAAATATCGTTACAGGATCAAAAATCATAACTCCAACTGCGGGGGAGAGAAGTATGTATCATGCTTATTGCGCAGGCCTTAGCTCTGCCTGTCTTTCTCGGCAAGTTGGAGCCGCAGTCACCGGATTCTGATGGAAATTTGCTTAGCGTTGGCTGGAATGATGCGGGGCCTCTACACTGCAGAACACGAACCCGACAACCGCTGCATGAACTTGGAAGGTGGAAAATGCTTTAATGATAAGGAAAAGAAACTACTTGTGCTGGAAATAGTGCAGGCCCTCAAAGGTATTATTCCTGAAGTCAAGAAGGGTGCCGCCGAAAAAGCACTGGAGAAAAGTCGTGTAAAGCAACTTTTGGAATTCTCGCGCTCAGTTCATGCTGAAATGTATGCCATTCTGAATGCAGGAGCGGAACACTACGGGGGCAAAATACAGGGAGGTCAAATTTATGTAACAACCTACCCCTGCCACAATTGTGCGCGCCATATTATTGCAGCGGGAATCCATGACGTTTTTTTCATCGAACCTTACCCAAAAAGCTTAGCCCTGCACCTTCATGGCGATGCCATTACAGAAGATGTGAATAGCCAGAAGAAAGTGAGGATAGTCCCGTTCGAAGGTGTTGGCCCAGCGATGTTTGAGCGATTTTTCAAATATCCAGAAAGTGGAAGGAAAAATAAAGATGGGAAAATGATTTCCATTCCTGCCCGAGATGCTACACTGACCACCAGATTCTCCATTTGGTCACTCCCCCAGCTAGAGTCCAAAATTGTAACGTCTTTAACAGAAAAAAGCTTAATTACCGCCACTGATGAATAAAGATGTTACTACAGATAAACAGCTTAAGCTGGAAGGATTTGAGTTCGAGCTCGCATCTGAAGCTCAAGTGGATCCTTCTAATCTGATATATTTCTCCACCGCTAAAAAAGAGATTTCACAGGAAAAACGGGCGAAAGCCTTGGAGGCGATTGAGCGCCTCAGCGAAGAGCTCAAAGAGATGTAATATCTGGAGCAGAGTTCTAAGCCAGCCAACACCAGCGGCACGTAAAATACTGGGCAGATTAATTATTGCCGCTCTAGCTCGCGATATAATTACTTATTTTGAATAAGCCATTTGTTTAGAGTGGAGCAATTGGTGAGTTTTAAATTAATTCCCTGTCCCAAACCTTCACAAGTCCACGGAGTCGGTAAGAGGGGTGGTGGGGGCCTTTTCCGTCGCTTGGAAAAACATCAAACTCAAGGAACTTAAATAATTTGAGATTCAAGAGTCTAGAATCAAGACAGCAAACTTTCCTAAGAGGCTCTCGTGATGAGGGTCTCTTTTTTTGACTCACCTGTCTCATTATAAGCAGTTTAAACGGAAAATTGAAGTCAGCAAAAACTCGCCCGAGGGTTGACAAACCCCAATGATGCGCTAAGCACCCCCCGTGCTCATCATACGTAAACTTACCAAAATCCTAGGCGGACGCACTCTTTTTGAGGATGCGGACATGACGATTAACTGGGGCGAACGCGTCGCTCTCGTCGGGCCCAATGGCGCTGGCAAGTCCACGCTCTTTAAACAAATCCTCGGTGAAGATAAACCGGATGCCGGTAGTATCGACGTCGATGACTACGCAATTGTCGGTTATCTCGCCCAGGAAGCCGGCACGCCAAAAGATGAGACACTGCTTGAAATAGCCATCGGCATCACCCCTGAGCTCGTCAAAGCGATCGCTACCATGCGCGAGCACGAAGCCGCCGGCACCACGGATCACGCCGACCACCATGCCGCGCAAGACACCTTTGATGCCGCCAACGGCTACCAGCTTGAGCCCAAGGCCAAGAAAATCCTCGCGGGTCTTGGATTTGATCCCAAATCTTTTGATAAACCTGCTTCTGAGTTCTCCGGTGGGTGGGTGATGCGTGCCCACCTTGCCAGACTCCTAGTCATGGAGCCTGATCTCCTGATGCTGGATGAACCCACCAACCACCTTGACCTCACCGCCCTCGTTTGGCTGCAACGCTACCTTTCCAATTACCCAGGAGCCATCCTGATGATTTCGCACGACCGCGACTTCATGGACACCCTGATCGAGACCGTGTATGAGATCGATGAGGAAAAACTCATTTCCTACACCGGAAACTACACATCTTACCTCGAGCAGCGCAACAAACGCTACACCCAAAAAGTGCAGGCGTATCGGAACCAGAACAAAGAGATCGAACGCGTCCAGGAGTTTATCGACCGTTTCCGCTCAGTCACTTCCAAGGCCGCCCAGGTGCAGAGCCGGGTGAAGGTGCTTGAAAAAATGGAGCGACTTCCCAAGCCGATAGCCCCTCGCAAGGTGTTCCGTTTCAACTTCCCCCAGCCGAAGCGCTCGAACCAAAAAGTTGTCGAGCTAGAAAAAATCCACAAAGCTTACGGCGACAATGTTATTTACGAAAGCCTTGATCTCACCATCGAGCGTGGCGACCGCATGGTGCTTGTCGGTCCGAACGGCTCTGGTAAATCCACCCTGCTCAAGATCCTCGCCAAAACGCTCGAGTTTGAAAGCGGCGAGCGTAAATGCGGATACAACACCAGCATCGGATACTACTCCCAGCACCGCACCGAGTCGATGGATGAGTCGAACACCGTGATCGAAGAAGTCATGGCCAGTGGTGGCGACATGCGCGAGGACGAAGCCCGTTCCATCCTTGGCTCCTTCCTCTTCCGCCGTTCCGATGTGCATAAAAAAGTTCGCATCCTCTCTGGTGGTGAAAAATCACGACTCAACCTCGTGAAGTTCCTCGTCAATCCGCCAAACCTCCTGCTGATGGATGAGCCCACCACCCACCTCGATATCATCTCGATCGAGGCCCTTCTTCAGGCGCTTAAGCACTACGAAGGCACACTCGTCTTCATTTCCCACGATGTGCACTTCATCAAAAGCCTCGCTGAAGTCACCCTACACATTGATGCCGGTAAACTCACCCGCTACGCAGGTGGCTACGACTACTACCTCGAAAAAAGTGGTCTCGATGACTCCCGTGGAGCCGTGATCGCCTAATCCAGGAAGCATCGAGCGCTCAGGAGCGCCGAGCCCCAGCTCGGCGCATCTCTCAGCATCTCATGGTGCAGGCATCAGAATGGCTATTGAAAATCAATCTCAAACCGTGATCTAACATTTTAAGTTGAGCTTGATTCCGCCTCATGCTGTGACAGGTTCATGTCAACAGTGATGAAAGAACAAGCCGCTCACACCCCACCGCAGGGGGCACACGATCATGCTCATCAGCACGATCACGAGCACCACGATTGGAAGCCGCAGCTCCTCAGCGCTGCCATTTGTGGTGTTTTGGCCATCGCCGCTTTTATCGTGGGCCGTGATGGCGCTGACCCATCATCGAACCAACAAGCTCTATCCATAGGACTCTACCTCGCCGCCTTCATCAGCGGTGCGTGGTTCCCCGCACAGGAAGTTTGGGAACTTCTCCAGAAACGCATTGTCGATATCCATTTCCTGATGCTCGCCGTAGGGGTGGGTGCGGCCTCCACGGGTCACTGGGCTGAGGGCGCGATGCTGCTTTTCCTTTTTTCACTCAGCGGAGCCATGGAGGCTCTCGCGATGGCGCGCACCGAGCGGGAAATTCAAGGGCTGTTTAAAGATGCGCCTCAGGAATCCACCCAGATTGATTCCAAGGGCAACGAGTCACGGATAGACGTCGATGCCATCACAGCGGGCATGCACCTGCGCATTCGGCCTGGAGAGCAATTCCCCGTCGATGCCGAGGTGTTTGCCGGCAGTAGCTCAGCCGATGAATCTACTCTCACAGGCGAATCCGTTCCCGTGGACAAGTTTCCCGGCGACACCGTCTTCAGCGGCACGATGAACACCTGGGGGATTATCGAATGTGTTGCCAATCGTCCCGCCAGCGAAAGCTCTCTCGCCAGGATCATCACCCTGATCCAAGAGGCGCAGGAAAGTAAAGCTCCCTCGCAGCGGTTCACGGATCGCTTTGGTACTGGTTATACTTATGCGGTGTTAGGTTCTAGTGCGTTGATGTTTTTTATATGGTGGTTAGGATTTGGTGTCCCGGCATTTTCTGATCCCTCGGGTGAAACCTCCGCCTTCTACCGCGCCATGACCTTGCTTGTGGTGGCCTCTCCCTGCGCCTTGGTTCTTTCGATCCCGTCCGCAATTTTGGCGGGCATCGCCGCAGGTGCGCGCGGTGGAGTTTTGTTCCGTGGCGGCATCGCCATCGAGAAACTCGCTGAGATCACTCATGTTGCGATGGATAAAACCGGCACTCTCACGTCGGGCGAACTCGAAATAATAGGCGTAGAGTCATTTCCCGTAGGTCGTGAAGATGAGATTCTTAATACTGCCGCCGCTCTAGCGCATCAATCGACTCATCCACTTAGCCGATCCATCGTCCGCCACTGGCGCGCCGCACACCCAGAGGCTGAGCTTCCTGCCACAGCTGAGTTTAGCTCCCTCACCGGCATGGGTATTTCCGGAGAGGTCGAGGGCGAAAAAGTAGAACTCGGCCGACGCGATCTCTTCGACTCCACATGGGATCAAATGCCGGAGCTTCCCCTGGTAGGTGTCACGGAAACTCTCATTGGGGGAGGGGGGCTTCGTGGCCGCATTCTCCTCCGTGATCAGGTCCGACCCGAAAGCGCCACCCTTCTGAAAAAACTCTACGCTCTCGGCTTAAAAGTGACCATGCTCACGGGTGACCGTAAAGAGTCAGCGCAAAAAGTCGCTGATGAAATTAACCTCCGCGACTTTAAAGCCGAGCTTCACCCTGAGGGGAAAGTCGCCGCCATCTGTGGGTGGCGAGATCAAGGTGAACACGTGGCTATGATTGGCGATGGCGTTAACGATGCCCCTAGCCTAGCCGCGGCCGATGTCGCCGTGGGTATGGGGCTACGCGGCTCCGATGCCGTGCTGGAGCAAGCGGATGTTATCCTGATGCAGGATCGACTAGAAAACTTCCATTACGCCTTCACCCTGAGTCGTAAAGCCCGCCGCATCATTCGCCAGAACCTGGTTATTTCCCTCGGCGTCATCGTTATTCTCGTGCTCGGGGCCCTCAGCAGCATGCTTCCGCTCACCCTGGGTGTGATCGGTCACGAAGGCAGCACCGTCGTCGTTGTCCTCAACAGCCTGCGACTGCTTTTTCATCGGAAGAAATCCAGTTAGGTCAATCGGGATAAAATCCCCGGGAGGATGCCAAACCACGACCACGCACGGGTAGCGGCAACCACTTCCTCCTCATCGCTGAGACGATGAAAAATCCGCTTTTTTTCCAGCACCACACAGGCCAGCTCAGAGGCCTGCCGCTCGACGTTGACAGTCAGGATTTGAGCGAGAGCGGCAAGGGCTAACGAAGATAACACAATCGCTAAAATCCATCCCAAGTAAGCTTTAGCCGACACCACGGCGAAGGCTGATACCATCAAGGTGAAGATAGGAAACACATGCCCAAACCTGAGCGCCCAGCGGCGGCGGTCGAGCGCCTTCGGGTCCTGTAAGGATAACAGATACAATCCCACCCGCAGTGCGGCCTGACCATGGGCGTGGGCACTTTGCCCCTTCGCCACCTCAGTGGGCAGTCTCAACCAACGCTTCCCAATGATATCCGTGCCTGCCCAGACCCGAGTGGAGCGGGTGGTGACTTCTATTTTCACCTTGTCATGCCTAATGGAGACTAACATTTTTCGCGCTGTTTCCTCGGCAGAAATACCCAGCTTGATTTTCCGAGCCTTCCTCAGCGCACGGTCCGCATACACCTTCCGCAAGACCAGCGCGGAAAGAAGAACCAGCAGGGAGATGAAGATGAGAAGTCGGCGCATTTTTTAGGGAGAAGTAAAATGAAACTTTTAGCGCTTCGCGCTGGGCAGAGGGTCGTTCTTGAAGTGCTCGAGCTGTTTGTTGAGCTCGATGTAATTGGTGAGAACTTGACCTTCGCTGTGCGGGGCCCCTTGAGCGTGGGAGATGCTGGCGGCGATGGCTTTCTCTGACCACTCGATGGCCTTTTTACGATGGCCTTTGGCGAACCAGACTTCGGCCATGGTATCGAGGTAGGCGCCTTGGTGCGGGCGCAGGGTGGTGGCCGTCTTGGCATGGCGCATGGCGTCATCGAGCCGCAGCAGTGCCCTCGACGCAAGCCATGCGGCTGTGTTGTGCGAGTTGTGAGATTTCGGGTATGCTTTGCATGCCGCTGCTACGTGAAGGTAGTTGGTCTCAAACCATTGACGATACTGCTGATCCACTCCGGCATCGCGCAGACGAGGGAAAAAATCATCGGCCAGGGAGCCGCTGCCGGGATTGAGCTTCTGGCAGGAGTCGAGCAATGCCAGCGCTTCTTTGCGGCGACCGGTTTTCAGCAAAAACATGCCCTGATAGAAGTCGGCACGAAATCGGGAGTTGAGAACGAGCATGACACTGTTACGAAACTGAGAGAGCAGATTATACATTACGGCACCTTGATTACCCTTGCTACTACGCATGGGAAAGCTGGCGTAGATCTCGGCGATAGAGGCGGCCTTCTGCCATTGTTTTTTGTCGGGATCTTTCTGCCCTGGCCCGAGTCCGGCATTGGCCAGATAGACGAGAGATACATCGTAATCTGTGCTGCCGGGCTGAGCCATCATCGCTGTTTTTGTCCAAAGAGAAATAGCATCATCAACAAATCCAGCGTTAGAGAGGTTTAGGCCGATTTTATTGAGCTCCGAAACATTACCTATCGTTAGGAGGAGTGCGCGCGCCATCACATCCTGCGACTTTTCTTCATGATCGAGCTTGCGGAGAACTGAGGCCCATTTGACGAGATTGAAATAGTCTCCTGGGTTTGTTTCTTCGTGCGCCGCATAGAGAGGCTCCACTTTTTCCCATCGCTGAAACGTAGCATCCAGAAATAATTTTGTAGTTAGCCACTGGTTGTTGGCTTCCACGAGGTCATCGACCATCCGAGAGGCCGTGCCTACTTCGTGGCGTCTGATGGCAAAATTAAAGAGGGCTTCCTGGAGTTCTTTTTGATCCTTAATTGGCATGGTGGCCGCCTCTTTCAATAGGGACTGGTGCAAAGCTGCTGTTTGATGTTCTGGGTCGGCGATGAGACCGGATAGCCAAGCAAATTCACGCAGTGACTTGGCGAGGTCCTTCTCGTTCTTTTTTTGAAGCGTCTTCCAAAGGTTTTTTGAGGTCTTGCCGGTTCCTAAATATTTCACAATGGCGAGATCTGCCTTTCCATCATCATTACCACGCTGTTCGATCAGCTCAATGGCCTGTGGCCCGAGTTGATAGGCTGGCATCTTGGCGATGAGATCAAACCATTCATCAGAGCCATCTTCTTTAAGAGCCGTCATCATCGGCTCAATGACAGCCATGGCATGCTCTCCTTCGCCATGACGGACGAGAAATCCGGCCAAGGTAAGCAAGCGACCATAGAGGATCTTATCCTGGCTCTCAATGATCTGTGCGGTGAATTTTTTAACCCACTGAGTGTAGGGTGGCTTGGCATCTTCCGGGATGCCGAACTGGGCGAGGGCCCGCGCTGGAAACTCGGTGCCGTCATGATATTCAAAGGCGAAATCAACCTGAAATTTCTCGAGCGATGCTATCGCCTCGTTTTGAAATCCATTAGCGGCCAGGCAGCTGATCACACGCCCCGCCGTGTCCTCATCCACAGCCATGCGTGCTAGATCGCGTGCCAATTTCACGGCCTTTTTTTTGTCTCCAGCGAGTCGAGCGATCTGGATCTGACTGCTATGGCTCAGGATGTTGTCTTGCTGGCCTTGGTTGGTATGAAAATTCAGCCATGGCAGCGGATTGCCATCGAGCACCTGCAATGCGGCGACCAATTGAGAGCGATTTGCTTTTTTAGCCTCGCGGATGGAATCATCCAAGTCCCCATGGGCGCGATAGAGCGCCATGCGCCAGAGAGTTCCTTTTTCCCCCTGCATTGTTTTGGCCTTTTTGAGCTCTTCTTGAAACTTCCCTTGGCTACAGTAGAACCAGGCGCGAACGACCAAGGCTTGATCGTCATCACCACTGAGCTGAAGCACCTCAGCGGCAAGCTCCAAGTCGCCCGCCACCACAGCTTCTTGAGCGGCGCGCGATGCGGTGGCCTTAACGGTCTCTGATAACTTTTCCCGCACCGTGGGATCTTTCTCCAGCTGTGCCAGATGGAGCACTTGTTTCCACTGACCCAGCTCTTTGAGTTTTTTGAGAATGCTCACTTTGGTTTTTAGGTTCCCTCTCGAGTATTTGAGCACCAATGCCTTGACCTCCTCAGGACTATCAAAAAGCACTCCGGAGGTGATATACAGGACAAGTTCGCTGGCGCGATCCGAGGCCTCGGGGTCCGGGCCTGTGGCCGCTTTCCGCAAGGTGGGCAGCACCTCGGCACCGAGCTGCCACAGCGCTGTGGTTGCCTGTTGTCTGGTGGTGAATGATTCATCGCCGAGCGCGGTGATCATGGCGGCTATCTCATCCGCCGTTGGAGCATCAAACACCTCATTGACCTTGCCCTTATCCGCTACTTGAGCCCCATCGGTTTGGAGGTCTTCCTGGGGGTCAGCCAGAGTGGTGGGCCACGTCATGGCGAGAATAGCGACACAGGTCCCAATCTTGGAATTGATTTTCCGTTTGTTTTTCATTTTCCTCACGCTCGTTTCTACGTATGAATTCACCATGATATTAGATTATTTTTTCGGAGTGGTATTTTCAGAAGTGACCTTGAGCAACCATTTTGAAATATCATCAAAAATCTTATCCCGATCATGGTCATACATCAGCAGGTGATAGGAACCCAGGTAGAACTTCTTCGTTTTATCCGTCGTCTCCGGAAAGTGAGTGTAAAAATTCTCCACACTGGCTTCCGAAGTGAAAATATCTTTCCCTCCGTGGAGTAGCAGCAGCGGGCAGTCCACCGTGGCCGCTTGCTCGTCCAGCGAACCCGACATATTCCCCAGAGTGAGGAGAAGGCGCAAGGTGTAGCGTTTGATATACCACTCATTTTTGGCCGCCTGCTCTTCATGTATATCGTCTTCCGTCACCGTGGCCTTCTGACCATCGGATAGAGTTTCCAAGGAAATCCTGAGCTTGGGAAAAAGGGCGGCGGCGACACGGGCTAGGGTGTATTTCCATGGCGGCAATTGATCGTTCACATCCACAATCGGGGAAGAAAGCACCATAGCATCCGGCTTAGATTCCCCGGTGGGCGTATGATTGTAGGCATTCAGAACGATCATCGATCCCATACTCTCACCAAACCACACAATCTTAGCCTTCGGATGCAGCTGGCGGATCAGTCTGGTGAAGGTGTAGAGATCCCGATACCAGTCCTTGGGCCGGCGGATATCGCCCCGGCGTTGCCTCTCCGGATCCATTCCCTGCCCACGTGTCTCAGCGGCGTAGAGCGCGGTGTCTGGGCTGCTCTTCAGCAGGTGCTTCCCCAGATTTTCGTAATCGCCGGCATAACCGGAAATGCCATGCACTCCGATGATGACCGTTTGGATCTTTGCCGAGGCGCCCTCTCCCTCGGGCACCCATTTTTGATAGCCCAGATGATCACCATCAAAGGAGGTGTATTGGTTTTCTTCAAGTTTCGGGTGGTTTTTGACAGGGGAGTTCACATCAAGTTGAGTCGAGCAGGACGAGACCAGCACCGCCATGATCATCATGATCACAGGGATCAATAAGCGGGCCCCCGGACATAGGCATCGCTTGGGGGGGCTATCGGCAAAGGTATACAGCATCAGTCTCGTCGGAATATGACGCCTATTTCTTCCGATGGCAAGTCCCCATCCACACCCTCTACATGCGCATGCGTGTCGCTTAGTCTAGTTCCCCTAAAAATTGTCTGTCCCTTTTTAAAGAAAAAGTCGACATCGGGCGATTTGTTGTTATATTGACTTCGTTATGAGAACGAGCCGCTTCATTTCCCCTTCTGCCGAGAGGTCACCGGCGATCTATCACTGTATTTCCCGAGTGGTGGATCGGGATTTTAAGTTTGGGCGGATTGAGAGGGATGTGTTTGTGCGCATGATGCGTGAATACGAGGAGTTTTGTGATGTGCAGGTGTTGTCGTATTGCGTGATGAGTAACCATTTCCACGTCCTCATTGAGGTTCCGCCTAAGGTGAAGGGTGCTCCTGTTCCTATGTCTGATGAGGCGTTTCTTTCTAAAATAGAAAAATTCTATTCGCGCATGTATTTCCTCGATGTGAAGCAGATGTTGGAGCGCTTTCGGGACGGGGGATCCGATAAGGCAGCAGAGGAGCTGAAAGCGAAATATACCTGTCGGATGCATGATCTTTCTCTTTTTATGAAGGGGCTGAAGCAGCGTTTCACCCAGTGGTTTAACGGTCATCATGGTCGGCGCGGAACCTTGTGGGAAGGGCGGTTTAAAAGTGTGCTGGTGCAGAGTGGGTATGCTACTCGAGTGATGTCAGCCTACATCGATCTTAATCCCATTCGGGCTGGGATGGTTGAAAAACCAGAAGATTATCAATGGTGCTCTTATGGTGAGGCTCTTCGGCCCAAAAATAACAAAAAAGCTCGTGCTGGATTATGCCGTGTGATGCAAATGAATCAGGCCACGCATCAGCATTGTGATGATGCCGAGGTCCTTCTTCCCGATTGGACTAAAGGGGGGCGCGATCTAGGTGATGAGGATAGCGGGGTGGGAGCAATGTATCGGATGCTGCTGTTTGCGGACGGAGAGGAGGTCTTTGTAGAGCCGTGTGAAAGCGGAGAAAATGACCGGAAGGATATGAAATGCGTTCGAAAAGGGTTTAGCCGTAAACAGGTGAAACGCGTTCTGGCTCAAGGGGGAAAGCTGAGTTTGGGAGAAATCCTTCGCTGCAAAGTCCGCCACTTTAGCGATGGCATGACTTTTGGTAGTAAGGAGTTCGTGAATAAAACTTTCGAGCATGCTCGAGATCGGTTTGGAGAAAAACGCAAAGATGGCGCGCGACCAATGCGCGGTGTGGGTTGGTCAAAAAAAGAAACCCGTCTCTACTCAATGAGGCAGTTAGGGAAGAGTGGTCTTGGGTGATTCCGCTTCGCCTAGCTCTGCCGGTAGCTTTCAGGGCATTGTTTCAGGTCGGCACTTGATTTCTCATCCCATCCGTGGTTGGTTCCCTCTGTGT
>CAYNNY010000086.1:0-12115 GCA_964398555.1 uncultured Verrucomicrobiales bacterium | reverse complement strand
CGGCTATGCGGAGGTGACTTCGTTTAAGATATCGTGCGTTGTAGCACGGCGGTTCCTAGTTGCTACCATCAGGGAGCGATGAGTAGCCGGACACCAAATATCGATCGGATCGCCAAAGAGGGAATGCGTTTTACGGATTACTACGCCGAGCCGAGTTGCACCGCTGGCAGGGCGGCATTTCTCCTGGGGCAGTTTCCTGCTCGATCAGGAATGCATACCGTAGGACTTCCTGGCGATCCAGGGCGAATCAACGACGAAGATCCAACACTCGCGGACCTTCTGAAAAAGATGGGATACGCCACGGGCCAATTCGGAAAGAATCACTTGGGCGATACCGATGCCTCGTTGCCGACGATGCACGGTTTCGACGATTACTGGGGATGGCTCTATCACCTGAACGCGATGGAGTATACCGATGATCCTGATTTTCCCAAAGGCGAGATTGGAAAACCATTTGCGCCGAGAAACATCGTCGATTGCACCGCTACTGCTGACGGCGGACAAGTCATCAAGGATGACGGCCCGTGCCCACCGAAACGAATGGAAAATCTCGATACCGAAGTCACCGAACACACTGTCGATTTCATCGAGCGTCAAACGGCTGCGAAGAAACCATTTTTTGCTTGGATGTGCCCTTCACGAGGGCACGTGATTACCCACCTTTCTGACAATTACAAGGCGATGCTCGGAAAGAACGGTTGGGGAGAATTTGAAGTCGTCATGAAAGAATTAGACGACAACGTTGGAATCGTGCTCAAGAAATTGGATGAGCTGGGAATCGCCGACAATACGATTGTGGTGTTCACCTCCGATAACGGCCCTGAGATCATGTCGTGGCCAGATGGCGGCATGTCACCCTTCCGTAGTGAGAAGGGAACGACTTGGGAAGGCGGGTTTCGGGTTCCGATGATTGTGCGCTGGCCAGGCAAGGTGCCCACTGGAGTTGTCAGCAACGAGATTGTTTCCGGCTTGGACTTTTTGCCGACGTTAGTAGCCGCTGCTGGTGGCCCCAGCGACCTTCCTGCAAAACTGAGGGAGGGACACGAGGGCTATAAAGTGCACCTTGATGGTTACAACCAGCTCGACCTCTTCACAGGAAAGGGATCTTCAAAACGGAAGGAGATCATTTACTACGAGGGCACTACCCTGCAGGCCATCCGCTACAATGATTGGAAGGCTCACTTTGTAGTTCAGAACGAGGGATGGTTTGGGCCGAAGTCCAAGCTGGGGATGCCTCTGTTGTTCAACTTACGCCGTGATCCGTATGAGGGGACTTCGACGTTGGGTATTCCTGACATGAGGGACTCCATGGTCAAGGGGATGGTCGAACCGATTGAGGATTGCAGCGAGGAGATTGATCTGTGAGTTACCCACTCGTGTATACTCGTCGAGCAATTATCAGGAGAATCTGGGATGAACGAACAGTCCACCCCAAAACACCCTACACATTCTACGCCTCCTCTCGGGTAAACACGTAGGAGGCCTCATCACTGAGACTTCGATCATAGACATACCCCCCCTCTTTAAAGGCCTTTAGTCCTTCAGGGCTGGTGATCTTTTTCTGGATCGCCCACGCGGCCATCTGGCCACGTGCCTTTTTAGCATAAAAAGAAATCACCTTCAGCTTTCCATTTTTCCAGTCTTTAAACACGGGAGTAATCACAGGAGAAACTAATTGCTTGGTTTTGACTGCAGAAAAATACTCGTTAGACGCCAGATTGATCACGGCATCCTTTTCGCCGTCGAGTTCCTTGTTCAGGCTTTCCGTCAGCAGATTCCCCCAGAAATGATAGAGGTTCGCACCCCGATCATTCGCCACCTTTTTGCCCATTTCTAATCGGTAGGGCAACATCAAATCCAGTGGCCGCAGCACCCCATACAGCCCCGACAAGATTCTTAGGGATTTCTGAGCCTCGGCAAAATCATCCTTCCCCCACTCTTCCACAGCCAAGCCTTGATAGACGCCACCTTTAAAAGCAAAAATCGCCTGCCGTGACTCAGCCTTGCTATAATCAGCTTTCCAACTCTGAAAACGACTCACATTCAACTCAGCCAACTTCGCCGAGATGCCCATGAGCTTCTCCAAATCCTTCACCGACATCTTCTGCATCAGCGCAACCAACTCAGCCGAATGCTCTAAAAACCGAGGCATCGTGCCTCGAAGCGAAGGAATTTCCGTATCAAAATCAAGAGTTTTGGCAGGTGAGAGTAGGTAGATCATGAGGTGTCAGATAAAAACGAAATAAAAAAAGAGGCACGTGATGCGCAGTAAACATCCGTGCCTCTTGAAAGGGAATCGTCAAAGTTAAGCTTGAGCCTTTTTCCACTCAGCAATGCGGTCGGCCTGAGCGGCAAAGAGAGCATCTGTGCTATCGTGGATCTCGATCGACTCGATCTTGTCGCCCTGAACGATGGCATTCACAACATCCTGACCTTCGGTCACTTCACCGAAGACGGTGTGCTTGCCATTGAGGTGTGGAGTTGGTCCGTGTGTGATGAAAAACTGGGAACCATTGGTGTTTGGTCCGGCATTGGCCATGGAGAGGATGCCTGGCTTATCGTGTTGAAGAAGTGGTTTGCACTCACACTCAAATTTGTAACCAGGGCCGCCCATACCGCTTCCGGTAGGATCGCCGCCTTGGACCATGAAATTCGGGATCACGCGGTGGAATACGATACCATCGTAGAAGCCATCGCTGGCGAGGCTAAGAAAACTAGCACAAGTCACTTCGGTCTCAGCCGCGAACATGCGGATTTTCATTGGGCCTTTGCTGGTGTTTACGGTAATGTTGATGTCTTTGATGTCACTCATGTCGGAGGACAAAAAACATGGATTCACGAATTCTGCACGGACTTTTTTTATTCTCCATTGAATATCTTAAAAGAACCCAATCAGCAGCCACAGCCGCTCCCACAGGAATGGCCACCTGCTTTGCCACCTGCTTTTTGAGAACTCCCTGATGACTTTGATGCCCCTTGATCACCCTTGGCTCCCTTTTTGTAGGAATCACTGCGGTAATCCGTCTGGTAAAATCCAGATCCTTTGAAAATAACGCCAGATCCGGTGCCCAAAAGCCGCTTTACCTTGCCACCACAACTCTCCTGAGGACAATCCTCCAGCTTATCATCGCTCATCTTCTGAAAAACCTCAAAGAGATGATCGCATTCTTGGCAGCGGTAGTCGTAGTTTGGCATAGGTTGTATTAATGGATGAGGTTGGCACCGACTCGATAACCACGATTTTCTACTGGCGCAAGTCCGAAAAAATTCACATCTAGTCATCATTGCCGGCCGAACTATCTCCCCTTCAACAAAACCCCAGCGAAGATGACCTCTTGACCCCCACTCAAAAATGGGTCAGGATGCCGTGAGCGAATCACATCACCACTCTCTCTTTTTTAATATTTAAGTATCCATGAAAACTTCCCACTTATTGATTTTAGTAACCCTAGGTGCTCTTTCAGCCCTATTGAGTCAATGCACCCCCTACGCTCCCTACTCAGGCAGCCCTTCTTCCATCTATGGAGGAGGCACTCAGTATCTCGCTGGCTACGGCCCGCCACCGAGCACTCTCGCTCCTAGGCCTACCGCTGCGGGAAAACCGGCCAAATACCAACCCCAAGGCTACTGGGATGGTGATGGCGTGAGAGGATCCGCTAAAATCCGCATCGTCCGCGGCGAGCAAAAGGCCTACTTTTACAAAGGCGACACACTCGTAGGCATCGCCCCGATTTCATCCGGCGACCTTGACCACTCCACGCCTCCTGGCCGCTATCGGGTCACCGAAAAAGACATCGATCACGAATCATCCGTCTACGGCATCATTAAAAACAAGCACACCGGTGAAACCATCAACAACAATGCGGACATCCGAAAAAGCAAAGTGCGCTCCGGCGAGGTTTTTGTCCACGCCCCCATGCCGAACTTCATGAGATTCAATCACGGTATCGGCATGCATACGGGCTACCTGCCCGGCTACGCGGCATCCCATGGATGTGTCCGGTTGCCCGACTACATGGCCGTCAAGTTTTTTCAAAATGCGAAGGTGGGAACCCCTGTGGTTGTAGAATAAATCGCTGGCTTCTCAGGCATGCCATATGCTAGGGTCTTAGCGTCGATCAATCTGAACGACCGACGCCCTGCATTCGCAGACTCCAGCACCTAGCAGACTTCATCATTCACCCACCTCTTTAAACCATGTCCACACCACTCGTTCTCACCATCTCGGCCCACGATCGCCCCGGCATCATGAGCCGCCTCTCCAACACGATTACGGACCACGGAGGGAACTGGCTGGAGAGTCGCATGGCTCGTCTCGCTGGGCAATTCGTTGGCATCGTCTGTATCGAGTGCGATGACGACAAAATGGCTAACTTAAAAGAACATCTGGTGACCTTGGGAACCGAGGGCATCCACGTTCACATTCTCGGTCAAGGAGACCTCTCCGATTACCCATTCACCCGCCATCTTCGTATTGATATTTTTGGAAACGACCGCCCAGGCATCGTCAGTCAACTGGCCCGTGCTATTTCTGATGCCGGAGCCAATATTGAGGAACTCAACACCTCGATTGAATCCGCTGCCATGTCTGGCCAAACCATCTTCCATGCCTGCGGCACCATTTGCCTTCCGGAAAGCTCGGATGACGAAACCATCATCGCCGCCATCGAAGCCCTCAGCGATGACCTCACCATCGAGGTAGAAGCTCTTTAGTCAGCCAGCCTGACCTTGGGACTCCTCTCAGCGAATAAACGACCAAGCACCTTCCCGATGGCACTGCATCTGTCTCAGATTTCCTGCTCATTTGGCAGCACCCAGGCACTTCAGGATATCAATCTGGACATTAGCTCCGGTGAACAGGTCGCTCTCATCGGCCCCTCGGGGTGTGGAAAAACCACCCTCTTGCGCCTTCTGGGCACCCAGATCAGCCCGACGTCAGGCGAGCTGAGCCTACTCAACAGCAACCCGATGCAGCTCAGCCCAGGTCGGCTCAAACACCTCCGCACCCGGATCGCCATGATCCCTCAGCACCTCGGACTAGTGCCCAACGTGCCCGCCATCCGCAACGTGCTCAATGGCGGACTCGGGAAGATCAATCTCGGCCAAACCATCCGCCAAATGATCTGCCCCAAGTCGGAGGAAAGCCAACGCGCCCTGAAGCTGCTCGAACGCACAGGCATCGGTGAAAAACTCTACGACCGCACCGACAGCCTTTCCGGCGGCCAACAGCAACGCATCGCCGTCGCCCGCGCTCTTTATCAGGAACCCGCTATTTTACTCGCAGACGAGCCAGTCTCCGCGATCGACCCCGCGCGGGCACACGATATGATCGGGCTGCTCACCCAGCTTTCCCGAGAAGAAGGCATCACTCTGATCGTCTCCCTGCACAACCTTGACCTTGCCAGAGAATTCTTCCCTCGACTGATCGGGCTGCGTGAAGGATCCATCGCCTTTGATCAAGCTCCTGATCAACTCAGTGATGAGGAGTGCCGCTCGCTCTATCAACTTTCCGTCCCCACCCCCGATGCCCACACCAGCTAAATCAGCTACAAAATCGCGCTGGAATGGACTCAATTGCAACCTGATCAGCGGGCGGAGGCTCACGGCACTGACGCTCATCGCCCTCTTTTTTCTATGCGCCTGGATTTTGGGCCCGATGGCTGAACGCGCCCCAGGAGGATCCGATGGATTTTTCGCCGCCGCCCTCCACCCGGTGCTGACCGACCAGAATCAGAGCCTACCGGACGGAGCCACCCCATTTCCCATACGCATCATGCGGGAAATGGCGACCACGATCCGCTATGCACTCATCGCCATGAGTCTGGCCGTCCCGGCGGGTATGATTCTGGGATTTTTTGCCTCCACCGCCTGGTGGCCTCAAGGACAGGGCAGCAAGGGAATCCGGATTCTTCTTCGCCCGCTCCACCTCTCGTTGAGACTCCTGATCACATTGATGCGCTCGATCCACGAACTCATCTGGGCGATCTTCTTTCTGGCCGCCATTGGTGATGAACCAATCACCGCCTGCGTGGCACTCGCCCTGCCCTTTGCCGGCACACTCGCAAAAGTTTTCTCTGAGATGATCGATGAAATACCGCGCCATGCCCAGGACCAGGCCCTTGCCTCAGGCACCGGTTACGTGCAGGCATTTTTCACCACCCTGATCCCACAGTCCTTCCCTGATATGGCGAGCTACACGCTCTACCGCTTTGAGTGCGCCCTGCGGTCATCTGCCGTGCTCGGATTCATCGGCATCCAGACCATTGGTCTCTCGATCAAAAAATCATTTGAAAACAACTTTTATAACGAACTCTGGACCCAACTCTATCTGCTGATCGGGGTGATTATGCTCGTCGATATTCTCGGTTCCCAGTTACGCAAACGCCTCAACAGCATCCCAGCCCGCAAACAACCTGCCGTACCGCGCGCTGCTGGAAGCCCAGTCAAAAAATACCTCAGCCTGCTCAGGCGATCGGCACCACGCTGGAGACTCCCCCGCATCCTTCTTATCGCCAGCACTGCGCTGACCATCATCGCTTGGTTCCCCGCACTGATCGGGGCCCACACCACCCCGCTTACCAACCCCTCGAGTTCCATTGACCGCAGCGAACGCATCCTGCATTTCCTCGATAAAATCACCCCCTCACCCGTCAGGGAAACGGGGACGTGGAGCGATGCCCTGCCCTGGGCGTCCGAACTCTGGGAGAACTCGGGCAAAGACGCATTAATCAACACCATCGCCATCGCCACTGCCGCCATAGTACTCGCAGCGCTCACAGCCTGGTGCCTCCTCCCTCTGGCCAGCCGAGCCCTCACCAGCAGCAAACCTCTCGGCATTTTTCATGGTAAAGCCAACCCGCTGCAACGAGTGCTTTGGAAATCAACGGGATTTTTCACCCGCTTCGTCTTCCTCGTCAGCCGGGCGATCCCGGAGTATATTATAGCCTACCTTCTCATCGGGCTTCTGGGCGTTAGCGCCTGGCCACTGGTGCTCGCCCTCGCCATTCACAACCTAGGCATCTTGGGCCGACTCTGGGGCGAGGTGATGGAAAATCAATCGACCACCGCGACGCAACAAATCGCACTCAGAGGAGCCAGCCGATTGCAATGCTACCTCCTCAGCTACCTGCCCGAGTCGTTTAATCGCTTTATGCTCTACCTCTTCTACCGCTGGGAGACCTGCGTCCGCGAAGCCACCATCCTAGGGATGTTAGGCGTGGTATCGCTCGGCTACCACATTCAGCTGGCACGCAATTTCTCCCGCGCCTACGATGAGATGTTTTTCTACGTCCTCCTCGGCGCCGCCGTCATTTTCATCGGTGACCTGATCTCGTTTTTCCTCAGACGCGCACTGACCAAAGCTTAAATTTTTCCAACCGCACTGATCTCATGCTGCAGGATACTCAGGCCATACATGGTCGCCGTTTCCACCCGCATCACGATGTTGCCAAAACTGATTGGCTTGAACCCCAGACCATAAGCCGACTGGTATTCTTCCTCAGAAAAATCCCCTTCGGGACCAATGAGAAGCGCGACGTTTCCTGCTATAGGTGAGTCGATCAGCATCGACTTCAAAGGCACCGCGATATCATCCAGCGATGCTACAATCGCAGTCTCAAATTGCGGCTCAGACTTCAGCCAATCCGAAAACAGGAGAGGCTTTTTCACCTCTGGAAAAAAATTCTGGCCGCACTGCTTGCATGCCTCGAGCGCGATCCGCTGCCACTTCAACCGCTTCTTACCGAGGGATTCGGGTCGGGCCACGGTGTGCGCCGTGATCAATGGCTGAATCGAACTGACGCCCAACTCAACCGACTTTTGCACAATCAACTCCATATTACCACCCTTGGGGATCGCCTGGCAAAGCGTGATCGGGTGCGGCACGGGCTGATGAGTTTCTGAACTCAAAACCCGGCAGCGCACCTCGCTCCGCGAAAGAGACTCAATCTCCCCGATGGCACTACGTCCCGCGCCATCGAATAACTCAATCTGATCACCCACAGCAGCACGCATCACACGGGTGCAATGCTTGGCTTCATCCCCGGTCAAAACAAGCCGCCCCTCCTGCCAAGCATCGGCTGAAAGGAAGTAACGGTTCATGATCTGAGGAGATGATATGGGCAGGCCAGCAGAGTTTACTGATCAAAGAAGCGTTTAGCTTTTTCAAAAAACGACTCCTGCACGGGGTTGTTTTTCTCGCCGATGGATTCAGCAAACTCTTTGAGTTTGTCCTTCTGACCCGAATCGAGTCGGGTAGGCACCTCAACGTGAACCACAATGTGAAGATCACCCTTTCCACCGGTGCGAAGGTCTTTGATACCTCGATTGCGCAGACGGAAAGTTGTCCCACCCTGCGTTCCCGCTGGAATCTTGATCGATGATTTCCCTTCCAGAGTCGGCACCTCAAGCTCGCCACCCAGCGCAGCCGTCGCAAAAGGCATAGGCACCTCACAGAAGAGATCATCGTCCTCGCGTTCAAAAATATCATGTCGTTTGATATGCAGAAAAACATACAGATCGCCTGGCTGGCCACCGCGTAATCCGGCATCGCCATTACCTGTGGATCGCAGGCGTGTGCCATCATCCACTCCGGCAGGAATGTTAATTTTGATCCGTGTTTTTTCGTTCCGACGTCCTTCTCCGTTACATTTCGGGCAAGGGTCTGTGATCGTTTGTCCAGCACCATGACAAGATGGACACTCGGTCTGCTGCACAAAGATCCCAGCCTGACGGGTCACCACACCGTGGCCACCGCAGGTCGAGCAAGTTTCACGTCCGCTGCCACTCTTCGAGCCAGAGCTACCACAGGTGGTGCAGTCTTCTAGCTTTTCGATTTCGAGTTCCTTTTGCACGCCCGCCGCAGCCTCCTCAAGAGTGATCTCGAGATCGTAGCGCAGATCGCTGCCAGGCTGCCGACCCGATGGATCGCGCCGACGGCGACCTCCTCCAAAAACATCTTCAAATCCGCCACCGCCAAAAGCGCCACCGAAAACTTGAGAGAAAATATCCGAGGCATCGTGGAATCCTCCACCGCCGAATCCGCCTCCACCACCACCGCCATTTTCAAAGGCAGCATGACCGTAGCGATCATAGGCAGCGCGTTTATCCTCATCGCTGAGCGCCTCATAGGCCTCGCCAAGCTCCTTGAACTTCTCTTCGGCCTCGTGATCGTCTGGGTTTTTATCTGGGTGGAACTTGATCGCCAGCTTGCGATAAGCTTTTTTTAGCTCGGAAGCGGAAGCATCCTTAGACACTCCCAGGACATCATAATAGTCGCGTTTATTAGACATGATTTACTTGCTTTCTGATTCAGTTTCTTCTTCGGCATCAACGGCACCTGTGGAAACAACCACATTGGAAGGACGTAATAAACGCTCCCCCATACGATACCCCTTACGCATGACGCGCACTATTTTCCCTTGCTCGATCTCAGCGCTCGCCTCCTGGCTGAGCGCTTCATGAATTTTGGGATCAAACTCACCACCATCTTCCGCAGTGACCTCCTCGACATTCTGTGAGCTGAGAAACTCGCTGAGCTGCTTATTGACCATCTCCATACCCATGAAGAGCATCGAGCCCTTCTCCTGAGCGGCGGCCTGCATGCCCATGTTAAAATTATCCAGAACCGGCAACAACTCTTCAAGAAGCCCCTGATTTCCAAAACGCAGCGCATCGAGCTTTTCACGGCTCATCCGCTTACGATAGTTATCGAGCTCCGCAGCGGTGCGGATCGCTTGATCTTTCCACTTAGCGACCTCCTGCTCCAGCTGCTCCCAAGGGTCAAGCTCCTCTGCCGGAGCGGCATCATCGGCGGCTTGCGGCACCTCTTCCTGAGAGGACTCCTGGGTCTCATCCTGGGTCTCGGTCACCTGCTCCTCAGCGGAGCTATCCTCGATCTTTACCTCTTCGTTATCCTGCATTGGTTCCTGCATGGCGGAACTCATAGCCAGACCGAGCCATTCGTCAACTGCAAGGATAAGAAAAAAACGACATGCTTGACCCCCTCCACCTCAATCGCTATAGTGCCCCCGTGCCCCACTGGATTGGAAAATGCCTCTGCCTCCTTGCTGCGCTCGGAGTGCTCGACGGGCATCTGGCGCTAGCACAAAGCTGGGCGTGGCTCACCATGCTCCAGGATAGGACACCGGAGCAAAGCCTCAGCGGAGCCATTGAAAGCACCTTCAGCGGAGACGCCCCATGCCCTATGTGCTGCGCCATTCAAAAGGAACGGCAGAAAAAAGAACAGGAATCTCCCCTTCCCGAGCTCAAACCCACGGCTAAATTTCCTCCCACCATGCTCGGCCACAGTGTTGCACTCAGCCCCAGAGCGAAGCTCCACATTGGACTCCCCATTTATTTGACGGGGAATAGCCCCTCACGCTACGAGAGACCACCCTCTCCGCCACCACGAGCCAGGGCTCGTTCGTTACGATCATAGAGGCGGCCTTCCGTTCGCTTCTTCCATTTCTTCTTCCTGCTCTTTCCAAGAGCCGCACCGCAGACGCTGTCATTCCAGCTTCTCACAAATCATTCATGGCACCTCTCTCTTTGAGGAAGCCACCACTTTAACTATTAATTTTTTATATGAACCTATCTTCTATCGCCGCCATCTTTGCGGCAACTACCCTTACACTCACCACTCCGCTCATGGCAGGCGCACCGTCTGTCACCACTTCAGCCAGCTGCACATCCTGCAAACCGGGCCAATGCACCTGCCCACCCGGATGCGGATGCTCAGAAAACGGACATGACTACTTCCCCCATGCACCCATCGGTGTGATGGGAGACCACATTCACCGCCAAGCAGGCCTGATGGCATCCTACCGCTATATGTTTATGCGCATGCAGCAGAACTACGATGGCGATTCCAAAATCTCCGACGAAGCCGCCCGCTCCGGTTACATGATGGCCCCTACAGACATGGATATGCAAATGCACATGCTCGGCCTAATGTATGCCCCCACCGACAAGTTCACCATGATGCTGATGGCCAACTATCAGGAAAACAGCATGCAGATGATCAACATGATGGGAGCCAAATCCTCAATGAAGTCCTCCGGCTGGGGCGACACCAGCCTCGCCGCTTACTACAGCCTCTACAAGCAGGCCAATAGCAGCGCCCATATCGGGCTCGGCATCTCAGCCCCCACCGGCAGCATTGATGAGGAAAAATCCAACGCCCATCTCCCCTACCCAATGCAACTAGGATCCGGCACATGGGACCTCAAGCCATCGATCACCTGGCTGGGACAATGCCAAGACTGGAGCTACGGCGGCCAAGCATCCGGCATCATCCACCTCGGCGAAAATGACAACGACTACACGCTAGGCGACAGCGCCACCCTCACCGGATGGGTGAGCCGACGCCTCAGCAGCTGGTCAAGCGTCTCGCTTCGCCTCACCGGAAGCACTTGGGGAAACATCAATGGTCACGATGACCAAATGCCCACCATCCCAATGGGGCCGATGGCCGGCCAGCCCATGTCCTCGCCAGCTGATCCCGACGCGCGCGGAGGATCACGTTTTGACCTCGCTCTCGGACTCAACCTCTGGAGCACCGAGTCCGGATTACGTTTAGCCATCGAGGCAGGAACACCGCTTTATCAAAACCTAGACGGCCCGCAGCTCGGAACCGACTGGTCACTAACAACCGGACTCCAATTCGCCTGGTAGCCTAGAGATCAGGAAATAACAAACCTCCCCCCCATCTAGCTGAACTCCTTCCATTGGAGTTCAGCTCATTTTTTATCTAAGATAAACCAGACTGGCTCGTTTTACCCACTGAAGCGAAAAACCGACCGAAACCGGCGGATTGCTTCACCTGTTTCGCACCTTGACGCTAACCACCGGACACACCTCCGGCGTGCACGGACACCCCGATCTCCCGAATAACTCGGCTGACCAAACTTGCCCAAATGTTAGATTGCGAGGTGCAGAGTAGCCTCCTGTTCACCCGCAACCTAACACACACCATTATGAGCATCCACGCCGCCATGAATCCAGCAGCCATCCAGCGCTTGCACACCCAGAAAAGAAACTCAACAATCTCCAGCTTGATCATTTCCGTGCTGAGCATCATCCTCGTCGGAATAAGCCTAGCCTTCTTTCTCCTCCC
>CAYNNY010000085.1:0-12422 GCA_964398555.1 uncultured Verrucomicrobiales bacterium | reverse complement strand
ATGCCCGGCTTCTTCTTAACGGAAGAAGCCGGGCTTTTTTGTGTTTGTGTTTATGGAGTGGGGGCGTCCCCACTCCATACCGTAGCCTCTCCTCGCACCATCACATTGAATAGAGCATTTAAAGTGGAGAATAAATTCACAGCACCAAATCTAATAGGACTTATGGGAGGTATGGGACTGATGCTTGGGTAGTTTTAAAACCCCTTGGGTAGCGTGGCCTGACTGACGCGCTACAGGAAGATGACAGGCCGGGAGGCCTATCCTACTTTTTAGAAGAGTGTTTCCTCTAATTTATCCAGTAGCCGCTCGGCCTTTTTTCTGATGGACATGGATTTTGGGCATTGGGTGATGATTTGGTAAATCCACTTTCTAGCGTGCGTGAGGCCGTTTTCGCTGACTTGGCCGGAGGCGTGAAGTTTGGCAAGTTCCAACATGACCCAAGGGGGTGATTTTTTTCCTCGGCGCACTAAAATTTCATAGTGCTCTTTCGCTTTCTTTGGTTCGTAAACTCCCGAGTTCCGCGTGTTGTAGATCTGGGCAACTTCTTCATCACATTTGATTCCATTGGCGTATGCTTGCAGGTAATGGGGGAGTGCCGCAGCCGGGGAGTGGAGGTGTTTGAGGTGGAGGTCTGCTAAGTTTTCGTTGGCCGTGGGTTCCCCGGCATCGCGGGCTAGCTCAAACCATTGTTGCGCTTTGCTGTAATCTTTTGGAACACCTTGGCCATCGCGGTAGCTGATACCTAGACATAGCATGGCGTAGTGATCTCTATTTTCGGCAGCTTTGATGAGCCATTGATGGGATTTTTTTTGATCGTCTGAAGATTTGGATTGTTTCAGGCGATTGCCCATCTTGGTGATCGCTTTGGTATGTCCGGCTTCGGCAGCGCGTTGATACCATTGAGTGGCGGCACTGCTGTCTTTTTCATAATAGGTAGCAGCATGTCCTAGTGCGAACCAGATTTCGGGGTCGTTTGTTTCTGCTTCTTTTTTGAGGTCTTGAATGCAATCTTTGATTTTTCGATTGAGTGCGCGTCTGACCTCGGCATGTTTTTTAGGATCAGAAATGGAGCAGGCATCCAATTGTTCTTGGAAGAGTGCGAAATATGTTTCCGATAATGGGGCAGGCGGCATGACGTGTTGTTTATAAGCCAGATGTGACGAAGGGGAGAATCTTTTTTTACGGGCATTTTTGTGGATATTTCTTGCAGTTTCGCGGATCCCGCCTACTTCGTCTTTCTATGTCTTTCCAATCTTTAGGGCTTCACACTCGTATTCTTCAGGCTGTTGATGATGCTGGGTACACTCAAGCAACTCCGATCCAGGCGAAAACCATCCCTGTGATTCTCAAAGGGCGCGATCTCATTGGTCTGGCTCAGACGGGGACTGGGAAGACGGCGGCTTTTGTGCTGCCCTTGCTCTCTGAGCTTTGTCAGAAAAGTCATGAGCAGTCAGAGCGAGGTGCTCGCGTGTTAATTATCGCACCCACCCGTGAGCTGGTGGCGCAGATTAACCAGAGTATTCGCACGTATGGAAAATACACCAACCTTCGCACTGTGGTCGTAACTGGTGGAGCGAGTGAAAAACACCAGATTGAAAAACTTGGCAGCGGGGTGGATATTGTGATTGCTACACCAGGGCGGTTGTTAGCTCTGATGGAGGCCGGGCATTGTAGTTTTGGAAAACTGACGCATCTGATTCTCGATGAAGCCGACCGGATGTTGGACATGGGTTTCATTCCTGACATCCTGGCGATCCTTCAAGGTCTTCCTAAACGTCGACATAGTCTGATGTTTTCGGCGACCTTCCCTGAGCAGGTGGAAATTTTATCGAGAAAAATGCTGAAGCAACCGGTCACCATCGAGGTGGGGGATCGGAGTAACCCAGCGAAGACGGTGGAGCAGTTTCTCTATCCTGTGGAAGATCACTTGAAGGCCGAGTTACTCATTGAGCTGTTGGATGACCATCAATTATTTTCAATCATAGTTTTTGTCCGCACCAAGGAAGATGTGGATACTTTAACTAAAACTCTGATGAGCGACGGGATTTCAGCGGAGGCGATTCACAGTGATCGTTCTCAGAATCATCGTTTCCGTGCATTGAGAGATTTTAAAGCGAGTAAGATTCGAGTGTTGGTGGCGACGGATATTGCGGCCCGTGGTCTGGATATTCCGGATGTGACTCATGTGATTAATTACGATTTCCCTCAGCAGAGTGACGATTACATCCACCGCATCGGTCGGACGGGTCGCGCTGGATCAAAAGGGTGCGCGTTGACTTTTCTTACCTCCAGAGATGGGGAGAGACTTAAGAAATTGGAAAAGCAGATTGGCCGCACGCTGCCGAAGCGATATGTGGACGGATTTAATTACAAGGTTGCCGCTCCTGAAGAGGAGGAGGGCGATTGGCGTTTTCAGAAAAAGTCTAAGCCGAAGCGGCACTCATCAGATCGATTCGAACGTTCTCCGCGCCAAGTGGCTAAGAAGGCGGCTAAAAAATCAGGCCGACGCGGTTCCGGTGGACCTGGTGGAAAATTTGGAGCCAAGAAGCGGCGTTAGATTGTATTTCGTAAATACTCTTCGGCGAGGTCTTCGACTTCGGCGATGGAGGATACGACGCAGAGGCGTTGGCGGAGCGGTTTGGCTCCGGGGAATCCTTTGCAGTAGGCCATGAGGCGGGAACGCATGGCCATGATGGTTTGGCGTTCGTTGCCATAGCGTGCGGACTCCATCGCCATGCGGCAGTGGCGGACGATCATTTCCCATCGTTCGGGAATGGGCACGGGCGCGGGGAGTTCTCCTGTTTCAAGGTAGTGTTTCGCTTCGCGGAAAATCCAGGGGTTTTGCATGGCGGCGCGGCCAATCATGACGCCGGAGACGGCGGTGTTTTCCCGTCGGTTTTTGACATCGGCACCGCTTTGGATATCGCCATTTCCGATCACAGGCACGGAGACGTGGCGGGCACATTGGTCGATTACTTCCCAGTTAGCTTCGCCACGGTATCCTTGTGAGCGGGTGCGGCCGTGGATGGCGATGGCTTGCATACCTTCTTCCTGAAGGATGTGGCAGACGTCTGGGGCGTTGATGGTTTTTTCATCCCAGCCGATTCTTATTTTGGCGGTGACGGGCACGAGGTCTCCGACAGCTTTGACGACACCTGCTGCTACGCTGGCGAGGGTGTTGCAGTCTTTGAGAAGGGAGGATCCTCCGTTTTTTGAGACGACTTTATTGACGGGGCATCCGAAGTTGATGTCGATAAAGTCAGGGCGTTTCCAGGCGATGATTTTTCGCGCGGCTTCGCCCATGCGCTCGCCATCCGCTCCAAAGAGTTGCACGCCGCACGGGCGTTGTTCATCGGTGAACTCGGTGTATTTACGGGTGCGATCGTCTTGGCGGATGATGCCCTCGGCGGCGACAAACTCAGTGATCATCACATCGGCACCGAGTTCTTTGCAGATGGTGCGGAAGACGACATCGGTCACTCCGGCCATCGGCGCGAGGTAGAGCGGGAATTGATTGTTGGAAAACCAAGGAAGCATTTTTTGAGAAGTGGGGAAGTCGGGAAGTCGGGAAGTCAGGGAGCTCCGAGCCCTAGCTCGGCGCATCTGTATTCACATCAGTGGTTTCATCCTCACCGTCGTCCGCTGAAATAGCCTCCTCCTCGGGCTTTCTCCCTCCATGTTCGAGCAGTTCGGCCACTTCATCTTGAATGCTTTCTACCTCGGAAAGAGGAACATTAGGATCTTTAACGATGAAGACATCGCCGGATTTTCGGTGTTCGTAGATGCGGATGATGCCGGTGGCTGTTGGTTGGGAGTCGGCCTCGACGAGTTGTTTTTTGCGCTCCAGCATGATGGCGAGGATGTAGCGGGCGTTTTCGGTGTGCTCTTCGTCTTCTTCGATGAGTCGGCGCAGGAGGTATTCCGGGCTTTCGTCGGTGACTTTGACTTCTTCTTCTTTCACTGGGACGTGGTAAACGCTGGTCCAGGAGGAGAAGGGTTGGTCGGCATCGGGGCCGCGGTTATTCCAGGCCTCGGCGCAGAAGTCTTGACGTAGGTATCCGCTCGATTCCGGGTCGGGAAAGATAGCGGTGAAGAATGATTCGCCGTCGGTGAATTTCCGCTCGGTGACCGAGCAGGCGTGGGCGCGTGATTTGATGGACCAAGGTTCGTGAAGAGCCATGGGGAAGTCTCAAGTTTGACGTCCCAAGTTTCAAGTGAAATGTTTACATTTACGTTGCCTATACGCCCGAGATAAAGATTTGGTGATTTTATTGTGTGCGACTCAGGTGAGGTGGTGCGGGAGGTTACGATGGATCTGACGGTTCCTGGTGGGAGCCTTGTTGAAGTGCCGTTTTCCATTGGATCGATTGGTGATTTCTCCGATGAAGGCGACTTTTTTCCACCAGAAGCCAATCAAAAAAATCAAGTTTCCGCCCCGCGTGTTTATTTAGAGGGAGGAAAACATAGCGGAGCTATGGAGGTTTGGATTTACCCTCGTTCTGGCCACTCATGGGGGCAGGAAACGATCGTCTTTGGAGAGCTTTATGATCCTGAGCGTGGGTGGGAAGAGTATGGCCGAAACGTGCGTCAGGATGCGCCCTGATTTAGTCCAATGAGTGTAAAATGCCGATATTGGGTGAAGAAATGTGAATACGACAACCGACAAGAACCGTATAGGGGGGGATGGATAAGATGATGGAAAAATTAGAGGGACCCTGTGAAGTCGATGAGAGGGGGTCTAAAAAATGCGCCGTGCTGCCAGTGAAGAAATCGCAGGCAGGGTGCTTGTTGGCTTTATTTGCCGGCATGTCGATGTTGATGGTGGCTGGGTTTGCTAGTTTCTATTTTTTTGTTTCCAAGCCAACTTCGGAGGCTTCGGAGCAGTGGGCGGATCGATTTGCAGACGCTCTATCGGGGGTATTCGGTACGGAGGTGAATGTTACGGGGTCAACGGCGGTGTTGGAGAAATCTGAAATTGGTGAGTTGGCGCTGGTGCAGCGTAAGACGCAGGCGATCATCAAGTATGAAACGACGTGGTGGGGCAGTGTGAATACGCTGATTGTAAGGGGAGATTTTATCGTCAAGGCAGGTTTTGATCTCAGCGAGGGTGGGCAGTGGGAGATTCTTGAGGGCCGGGTCAACGGAGCCTTACCGGAGGGAAAAGTGCTCAGTGTGGAGCCCGCGGGTCCGCTCGAGGTTTACTATTCAGAAAATGGCCTGATCAACAACCTGAGCTCAGAAGATCATACGAGTGCTTTTAATTATTTGATACGGCAAGCTCGTCAGGATGCCGAGCAGAGCGATATCGGGAGGGAGGCGGAAGATGTTCTCATTCGCCGGATCAATGATCGACTGGGCGAGCCGATAGGCGAAGGGCTGGATTGGCAGAGGTTGCCGTAATTACACGGATCACTCCCGATTTATTGCCGGAATGTGAGCTATAAGACTTGCTAAGTCGGCATCCCCGAGCTACCAAAATGGCGCTATGAAAGTTATAATGATTTACGGTAGTGAAAATGATAAACCCTTCATGGAGCCTGCTCGCGTCTATTTGTCTGACCAAGGGCTCACTTATGATGAAGTGGTGCTTTCTGCTCACCGAAACCTCAGTGAGTTGATTGAATTCTTGGCCGACCTTGAGAAGTCGGGTGAAAAGGCGGTGATTCTGGCGATTGCCGGTCTTGCGGCAGCCCTTCCCGGTGTGGTGGTCATGAAAACTTCTTTGCCTGTGATTGGTGTGCCCGTTCCCGGCGGACCTCTGAATGGCATTGATGCCTTGCTCTCCATTAGCCAGCTTCCCGGTGGCGTTCCTGCAACAACTGTGGGGCTTCACTCGAAGGCTCCTTTGAATGCTGCCATGGCCGCGCACAGGATCATCTCACTCGCGGAGGGTTAATTCCCGTGTTAACGTTTAATATGATGAAGTTATCTGCTGAGGATCTGACCAAGGCTGTGGATCGTCTGGTGACTGGGATCCATGAAGCAAACCCTGAGGGCAATTATGCTCTGGTGGGATTGCGTAGTCGTGGAGATGAGGTGGCGGAGCGTATTTTGAAACAGTTGGCCGCACGTGGCGTCACCGTGCCTATGGGGGTGCTCGATATTTCTCTCTACCGTGACGATCTTGCTCATCTGAACTTCAATCCGAAGTTACAGAGTAGTGAGATTAACTTTGCGGTGGACGGGACACACGTGATCATTGTGGATGATGTGTTGTTCACGGGTCGCACGGTGAGGTCGGCGATCGATGCTCTGATGGATTACGGTCGCCCGGCCAAGATTGAGTTAGCGACGTTGATTGATCGTGGACACCGCGAATTGCCCTTTGCCCCCGATTATACGGGAGTGGAGATTGAGACGGATCGCATGGACTACGTTGATGTGAAGTTGATGAATACCGATGGCGTGGATGCTGTCGAGATCATCAAAAATACCGATTAGTCGTCGCTGCTTATGGTGGATATTCCGAAGAAAAAGCAAAGCCGGGGTGAGTTGCAGGATTTGCAACGGCGGAATGCTTTTGCGGTGCGACCTCCGGTGCAGCAGCTTCAGAACCAAGCTGTCAATCAAGTCGTATTGGCCGTTTTTTATATTTTAAGCCTGATCGGAGCAGGATTTGTGATTTGGGCAATTTACCCGATAGGGCCGATTGATGATGCCTTTTTTATTGGTGGGGCCACCTGTATGGGGGGCTGTTTATTGGCCTCCCTCTTCATTTTTTTGAAAAAACCACGATCGCGGCACCATGCTGCCATTCTAGTAATTATTTCATTGCTTGTATTGGTGCTCGGATCCGTGTATTACATCGAGCAGTTTGAGCAAGAAGCCCATGACGACGCGCAAGGACCTACTAGATATTGAATCCCTCAGCCGGGAAGAAATCGAGCATTTGCTCGATCAAGCCGGGCCATTTAAGGAATTATTCACCCGATCCGTTAAGAAGGTCCCGGCCCTCAAGGGGAAGTCGGTGCTGACGCTATTTTATGAGCCAAGCACACGGACGCTTTCATCATTTGAGGTGGCGGCCAAGAGGCTTTCCGCAGATGTGACGACGTTTGATGTGCCGCATTCGTCAGTGGTCAAAGGTGAGTCGGTGCGAGATACCATTGCGACGCTTCAGGCGATGCGTACGGATTACATTATTGTGCGCAACAAGATGGCGGGCTTGCCCATGGTGATCGCTCGCGAAACCAAGGCCTGCGTGATCAATGCGGGTGATGGAGCGCATGCGCATCCCACTCAGGCGCTTCTCGATGGCTTTACTTTTCGGGAAGTTTTTCCTGAACCTGAGGGGAAGAAGATTCTTCTTGTGGGTGATATTTTGCACAGCCGAGTGGCTCGCTCTACCACCACACTAATGCGGAAGCTCGGGGTGCAGGTCGCCTGGCTAGGGCCTGGCTCGCTGGTGCCCAAGCACGGACCGAAAGATATTCCACGCTTTACCAATTATGAAGAGGCGATGCGTTGGGCGCCTGATACGGTTTATTTGCTACGTGTCCAGATGGAGCGGCAGTCGGCCCCGTATTTTCCGAGCCTGCGCGAATATACGAAACTTTACGGAGTGACTCCTGAGCGATTTAAGCAGCTCGAAGATCATGGCACCTACATCATGCATCCAGGACCTGTGAATCGAGGTGTGGAGCTCTGCGATGAAGTGATGGACTACAGTCGGTGTTTGATCGATCAGCAGGTCGAAAATGGCATTGCGGCTCGCATGGCCGTGCTTTATTGGCTGAAGCCGGAGGCTGAAGGAGAGTAAAGAATCAAGAGACCTGAATCAAGAAGGCTGATGCTTGACCAGAAGACGTGGGGTGGAAGCCAGCACTTCAGAACCTACAACTTTTAAAAATCATGTTACTTATCAAAAATGCGCAGATTGCCTGCGAAGAAAACGACGATCTCACCGCCGCCGATGTGTTGGTGGGAAATGGAATCATTACCAAGATCGGAAAGGGGCTGGAAGCACCTGCTGATGCCAAGGTGATTGATGGCACGGGCAAAGTTCTATTGCCTTCACTTTTCGATACCCACATTCACATGCGTGAGCCGGGGCAGGAAGGGAAAGAAACCATCAAGTCCGGGACAGAGGCTGCCATCAACGGTGGTGTTACCGGTGTGGTGCTGATGCCTAACACGTCTCCAGCCATCGACTCCGCTGCCATGGTGCAGACGATTTACGATATCGCCAAACGCGATGCCCGCATTCCCGTTTACACCTCAGGTTGTATTACGAAAGGTCGCGAGGGCAAGGAGCTTGCAGGGATTGACGGCATGCTTCAGCTCGGCGTAAAAATGCTCACCGACGACGGCGATGCCGTGCCTGATCTATCGCTTTTAAAACGTGCGATGGAGTATGCTTCTGAGTTTGATTGTTTTTTTGCCAGTCACTGCGAGGTGCTGGAACTCTCTGGTCCACGTGCTTTGAATGAGGGTGTTGTTAGTCACCGTCTTGGTATTCAAGGCACTCCTGCTTGCAGTGAGGAGATCTGCATGGATCGTGATATTCGCCTAGCCCATGCTACTGGGGCACGACTGCACATTCAGCACGTTTCCAGCAAAATGGGTATGCAGACTATTCGCTGGTGGAAACAAATGGGAGCCAAGGTCACCGCTGAGGTGTCGCCGCACCACCTGCTTTTCAACGAAGAGGATATTGGTAACTACGATACCCATTACAAGATGAACCCTCCTCTGCGCACAGCAGAGGACAATCAGGCATTGCTTGAGGGTTTGAAAGAGGGTGTTTTTGATATCATCGCCACCGATCACGCCCCGCATACTCCGTTTGAAAAAGCGCAGGATTTTGTCAGCGCACCTAACGGGATTACTGGGTTGGAGACGGCTTTGGTTTCTCTGCATCACCACTTTATGAAAAAGGGTGAGTTCGGCTGGGGGTTGATCGTGAAACGTTACTCGGCGGAGCCCCGGCGGATGATGAGCATTGCGCCAGTCCCCATTGTGGAAGGTGGCACTGCTGAATTTATTCTCTTTGATCCGAATGGAGAAACAACCTTCACCGCCGAGTTTATGCAATCTAAGAGTCAAAATACTCCGTTTCTTGATAAGACCCTGGATGGTAGTATTGATCTGGTTGTGTTAGGTGGCGATGTACTGCTTGAGCGTTAAAATTTTTTTAGGATGGCTGGCGTTGTTGATTTCGTGAAACTTTCAAGCTCGGGAATCCGAGGCTTGGGAGTAGTGTTTATTTTTTGCCTGCTCTCCTGTCACCCTCAGCCGTCGGTCGGCCCAGTTCTCAGTAGTGAGGAACGGTTGTATCTTCAGCGGGCGGATGCAGATTATCTAAAGCATCTTAAGGCGCATAATTTTGAGCTGCAGCGTGATTTTCTAGCGCTGAAGTCTTCCGGTGGGTGGAGTGAACGCGGGTATTTTACGGCTCAAGAAAGTGATCAGTTGGAGTCGCTCCTTTTCCGTTACCATGCTGTGCACGGAAGTTTGCTGGAGATCGCGCATCGGAATGCGCAGGCGGGAGCGGGCGGCGAGGCTGAGAAATTACGAGTCTCAGCCCACCGTCAGATTCTGGCGCAGGCTCAGTTTGCTGTGAGCACTTTTGCCGGAGATGACGTCGCTATCGATAAGCTCAATCAGCGCTACCCGCGATCGGAAATTCCAGCGCGAACTTACGATCACCTTATCGATGTGCTGCAGTCGGGCTTCGGGTGGCGGGCAAAAGCATTAGGGCAGAAAGCGGAGGACCAATTTTCGAAGTCATCGTATGAGTTGCAGGCCAAAGTGTTTTTTCGGGTGTCTCGGTTTAAAAGCCCAAGGGCGCATTTGATCCATTTTAACGAAGAGCAGAAAAATGTGGTTTTGGAGATGCTTGAGCCTGGAGATATTATCCTGAGCTACACCTCGGGATACGCCAGTTCATTGTTCATTCCAGGGGAGTTTAAGCATGCGATGGTGTATGTGGGCACAGTGGAGGATCGTCAAAAAATGGGTCTTGTCTCCAGCCGAGTGCATCTGCCGGGAGGTCAGATGAAAGAGTCTCAGAGGGTGAAGGCTTTTGTGCAGAACCGCGCCGTGGATGGACGTCCTGCCAATATGATCGAGGCGATCGCTGAGGGTGTGAAGTTTAGCAATTTAGAGTATGTGATGGATACACACATCAATCGTTTGCTCGTCATCCGGCCGAGGCTCACTGGGCAGCAGCGGATTCTTTATTTGTCCCGTGTTTTTTCATACCTAGGACAGGAGTATGATTTTGAATTTGATTTTGCCGATGCCAGTCGGCAGGTCTGCACTGAGCTTGTTTACCGCGCCCTCAATGGAGTTGACGGGATAGAGTTTAAGTTGTCGCATCATGCTGGGCGGTTATCGATGACGGCGGATGATATGATCCATTATTGGCTCAAGGATAATCCCGACGGGTTTCATTTTGTGTTGTTTGCCAAAGAATCCGCCATCAGCGTCAATCACTCCGCCAAAATATTGACGGGGGAGAAAGGTGAGCGTGAGCTGAAGAAGCTGATGGGCTTGTAGTCTTGCTTTTTGCCTCTCGCTTGCTCGTCTGGCGCGAGATGATATTTTTTTGATCTTTTGACTGGGGGATGATGCCGATTTCTGTAAGATGAAGGAATGAAAGATTTAACGCAAGGTCCTCAGTCAACCGAGGTGGAATCCATCCTCGAAGTGGGTTGTGGCGATGGAAAGTTTCTTCGTCAGCTATTGGCCTCGTCGCCACAGGCTAAGCGGATTGTCGGAGTGGATATTATCGATCCCCGGACGATGCTTTCTCAAGACATACTGGATCGTCCCGGCTCTGAGTGGCTCACCGCTTACGGGCATGACTTACCTTTTCCGGATGATTCCTTTGATTTGGTGAGCATTGCCCATGTATTACACCATTTGCAGCCGGATTTACTGGATGCTACGCTGGCCGAAATGAAGCGAGTGCTGAAGCCTGGTGGTGAGTTTATGATCTGTGAAATGTTTCGTGACCATCAGTCGGAGCCTCAGATGTCTCATGTGTTTTACCATCATTGGGTTGCTGAGATAGATCGTCTCTGCGGCGTGCACCATTACCACACTTTCTCTCGTGATGAATTATCGGAGATTGTGGCATCGCTAGGCTTTAGCGAATGCGAAATTGAAGAATACAAGGAGGAGATGAATGCCGAAGAGGAGCAAGTGGCTATTTCTCACGTTCTCCAAAAAATCGAAAACCAACTCGAGTTGATTAAGGAGTCGGAGGAATACGAGCGTCTCAAGCAAGAAGCGCAGTCGATCCACGTCTGGATCCTCACCCATGGGCTGGCAAAACCTACGAGGTTATTGGTTTCAGGTCGGAAGGATTAGTGATAGTCCGCCTCATTCACTCCTTGTCTTCCGGAGTTGGCGATTCAGTGGCCTGGCTGCATTCGTCGGAGCAGAATCGATCTGAGGTGATTTCGCAATCTTCACAGCAAAAGTGCTGCGCATTGCACGGTGGGTAGGCGCAGTTGATGTAGCGGGCGCTTTTTTCCCCGCAGTGGCAACAGACGCTGACGACCGTGGCATTGATATGGTTGATGGGGACGCCGATACGTTGATCGAAAACGTAACATTCGCCATCGTAATTTTCACCGCGAACTTCAGCGTCTTTTCCGTATTCGACAATGCCGCCGAGGAGCTGACTGACGTCCTCGAGCCCTTCCTGCACGAGGAATCCGCTGAATTTTTCACACCGGATCCCCCCGGTGCAGTAGGTCAGCACCTTTTTGCCTTCGAGCTCGGCCCGATGCTCGCGGATCCAGTCGGGCAGTTCTTTGAAGCTGACAATGTCAGGGCGGATCGCATTTTTGAAGTGGCCGAGGTCGAATTCGTAATCGTTGCGGGCGTCTAGGATAACGGCGTTTGGGTCATCCATCGCCACTTTCCACTCCGCAGGCGTCAGGTGTTTTCCGGTTGTTTCGTTGGGTGAAAGGTCTTCGTGAGCCAGCCCAAGGGTGACAATTTCATGGCGCGCTTTCACGGAGAGCTTGGGAAAGACATGGCCGTGCTCTTCATCGATCTTGAAGGACATGGCTGCGGTGAGCGGATCGGCATGCATTGCGGCGACATAGGCGTCACATGCCTCGCGGGTGCCGGAGACGGTGCCATTGATGCCTTCTTTGGCCACAATGATCCTGCCGAGCAGTCCCAGTTTTTCACAAAGTGAGCGTTGCTGGTCTCGGTAGCTCTCCGGATTCTCAATATCCACATAGAGATAATAGAGTAAAACGAGGTAGGGCGGCGATGATGCGTTCTCCATGCGCTCTTGCTAAACGAAAATCAGGGGAGGGGACAAGTGAAAAATGCGGAGATGGGGTGTTATGAAATGCCTGCGGCCTCAATAGGCTTGCCAGTTAGTTCTTTCTATCTGATAGGCAGAAGAGTTCAAGTATTCTTTCGCGTCCTGTCGTATCTTTCGCGGTCGATAATGA
>CAYNNY010000084.1:5198-12459 GCA_964398555.1 uncultured Verrucomicrobiales bacterium | reverse complement strand
TGTCTGAAATAAAAAGAAATAAAGATGAAATCTCCCTAATGTATTTGCCCTGGGCTCGGCGTTCCTTGTAGAGGCGGGAAAGAGCGGAGCTTACCTCGTCCTTCATCACTCGCTATTCGTCATTCGACAATCAAAAGGAGTGACGTGAGGCTGTAACTTAATGTATGTAGCTTGGAGCTATGCGCGTGGTTTTTTGCGCCGAGCTGGGGCTCGGCGCTCCTAGTGGTGCGGGGTGGGAGAAGAGGACACAAAAATTTCTTGAGTTTTTAAGGTTCAAGTAGAGACTGTCGGCGAAATAATGAACTTGTATTTAGACTATTTAAAAGAAATTGAGGATCGTAAAGGTCAGGGATTGCACCCTAAGCCTATTGACGGTGGTGAGCTTTTGAGTGAAATCATTGGCCAGATCAAAGATCTTGATAATGCATATCGCAAAGAATCTCTCAATTTCCTCATTTACAATACCTTGCCTGGCACCACGAGCGCTGCTGGAGTGAAGGCTCAGTTTTTGAAGGAAATTATCCTTGGTGAATCCATCGTGGAAGAAATCACACCGGCATTTGCCTTTGAGCTTCTCTCACATATGAAAGGTGGGCCATCCATTGAGGTTCTGCTCGATTTGACTCTCGGTGACGATGCCGAGATTTCTCAACAGGCGGCGGACGTGCTTAAAACTCAGGTGTTCCTCTATGACGCCGACACTGAGCGACTAGAGACCGCACTCAACGCGGGTAGCGCGATTGCCAAAGAGATTCTCGAGAGCTACGCGAAGGCTGAGTTCTTCACCAAGCTTCCCGAGGTGCCGGAGGAGGTGAAGGTCGTGACCTACGTTGCAGGTGAAGGTGACATCTCAACCGATTTACTTTCCCCTGGTGGCGAGGCTCACTCCCGCTCTGACCGTGAGCTTCACGGAATGTGCATGATCTCTCCTGAAGGGCAGAAGGAAATTTCAGCTCTCCAGGCGAAGTACACAGAAGCTCGCGTAATGCTCATTGCTGAAAAAGGCACCATGGGTGTGGGGTCTTCCCGCATGTCCGGAATCAACAACGTGGCTCTTTGGGCTGGCCATCAGGCGAGTGCGTATGTGCCATTCGTCAACATCGCTCCAGTCGTGGCTGGAACGAACGGTATTTCTCCCATTTTCCTCACGACGGTTGATGTGACTGGCGGTATTGGACTTGACCTTAAAAACTGGGTGAAGAAGACGGATGCAGACGGCAATGTGGTTGTTGATGCTGATGGCGAGCCTGTTCTTGAAGAAGCTTACTCGGTAGCGACTGGGACGGTCCTTACGATCAAAACGAAAGAGAAGAAGCTTTATAACGGTGACCAAGAGTTGGTTGACGTGTCCTCTGCCTTTACTCCACAGAAGATGGAGTTTATGAAGGCTGGGGGCTCTTATGCGATCGTCTTCGGTAAGAAGCTTCAGGCTTTTGCGGCAAAGCTGCTTGGTGTCGAGGCTCCTCAGGTGTATGCATTACCTCAAGAAATTTCCCATGAGGGACAGGGGCTCACCGCTGTTGAAAAGATCTTTAACCGCAATGCTGTGGGGGTGACGAGCCAAGAGGATCTCCTCGCAGGCTCTGATGTCCGTGTCGAGGTCAACATCGTTGGTTCCCAGGACACCACAGGTCTGATGACCTCTCAGGAGCTGGAAGCGATGGCTGCCACCGTCATCTCCCCAATCGTTGACGGGGCCTACCAATCAGGTTGTCACACGGCTTCGGTTTGGGATATGAAGGCTCAGGCGAACATTCCACGCTTGATGAGTTTTATGCAAAAGTTTGGTTTGATCACCGCACGAGACCCCAAGGGTAGGTATCACGCGATGACAGATGTGATTCACAAGGTGCTCAACGACCTCACCATCGACGACTGGGATATCACCATCGGTGGTGACTCTCACACACGTATGTCCAAGGGGGTAGCCTTTGGTGCTGATTCCGGAACGGTGGCTCTTGCGCTGGCAACTGGTGAAGCTTCCATGCCGATTCCTGAATCCGTGAAGGTCTCCTTCAAGGGTAAAATGAAGGACCACATGGACTTCCGTGATGTTGTTCACGCGACACAGCTTCAGATGCTTGAGCAGTTCAGCGGAGACAATGTTTTCCAGGGCCGCATCATTGAGGTTCACATTGGCACACTTCTCGCTGACCAGGCATTCACATTCACTGACTGGACTGCAGAAATGAAGGCTAAGGCATCTATCTGTATTTCACAGGACGAGACACTGATCGAGTCACTTGAAATCGCTAAGAATCGTATCCAAATCATGATCGATAAGGGCATGGATAACGATAAGCAGGTGCTTCAGGGACTCGTCGATAAAGCGAACAAGCGTATCGCTGAAGTTCGTTCAGGTGAGAAACCCCCACTTGCTCCAGACGCCAATGCTAAGTATTTCGCTGAGGTGGTTGTCGACCTCGGTGCGATTAACCAGCCAATGATTGCTGACCCTGACGTTAACAACGACGATGTTTCTAAGCGTTACACCCATGACACTATCCGTGATCTTGATTTCTACGGTGGTGAAAAGGCTGTTGACCTTGGATTCGTAGGTTCATGCATGGTGCATAAGGGTGACATGAAGATCGTAGCTCAGATGCTTAAAAATCTTGAAGCTCACCAAGGTGATGTGAAGTTCAATGCGCCACTCGTGGTGGCCGCTCCAACTTATAACATCATCGATGAGCTGAAGGCTGAAGGCGACTGGGACATTCTCCAGAAGTATTCAGGATTTGAATTCAATGACGATGCTCCGAAAAACACGGCTCGCACAGAGTATGAAAACATGATGTATCTCGAGCGTCCAGGCTGTAACCTCTGCATGGGTAATCAGGAGAAGGCTGAGAAAGGTGACACCGTGATGGCAACATCCACACGTCTCTTCCAAGGCCGCGTGGTCGCTGACTCTGATCGCAAGAAGGGTGAGTCACTACTTGCATCAACTCCGGTCGTTGTGCTTTCCGCGATTCTCGGCCGCATTCCCACGATAGAGGAATATAAGGCTGCTGTGGATGGTATCCAACTGACAAGCTTCGCTCCACCACTCGAGGAACTCAGCGCTTAATTTCTTTTAAGGCGATAGAATGATTTTAAGTGCGGCTCGGTTACGGGCCGCACTTTTTTTGTTTGCGGGTGAGGGCTTGGGTTGTTGCCTTCCACCGTCGCCAGAGGCTATGGCTGACAGGGCGGCGCTGGACAAAATTTACAGAATTTTGCTTAGCTTGGCCACGTGAGGCTTCGCCTTTTACGGGGGGATGATAGTTTAATTTTTTTGAACCACGGATGGACACGGATTTACACGGATTTTTTTTGCTTGGGTTGAGGGCGTGGGTTGATGGTTGAAGTTTAGAGTTTCTCTAAGGTTGATGCCTGCGGCGCTGACCGCGAAAAGATGCGAAATGCGCGAAACTTGGGTTGAGGGCTGAAGGTGTCGGACGATGGGCTCAATCACCGAATCACTGAATCACTCGCGGACGGTTGAATTTCTGAATCATCGGTCTATTGCCCTTTCAGGGTAATCTTCTGGATTCGCCATTTGTTTTGCTCGGTTTCTTTCCAGATGAGTTCGGCGTGGCTGGATTCGCTGTGTGATTTGCCTCCTTTTTCTGTAACGGCCAAGTTGAGGTAGGCTGTGACTGTGGCTGTGTCGTCGCTGTTGAAGGTGAGGGAGATGTCAGAGGCTTCGGCTGTCGACGATTCTCCGTAGTTCAGTAGCGCAAGGTGAGCGGCGGCGAGGTCATCTCTATCGAACTCGTAACTGTAGTCTTTGATCTGAACCGAGCAGTGGAGGTCTTCTGCGAGGAGGGCGATGAATTTTTGATTTTTGAGGGCCTTGGTTGTTTGGGGGGCGGAGCTGGAAGTGGTGATGCATTCGGTTAACGCTTTGGTTTGGCGTTTGATGACCTGGGTGTCGCTGAACCACCAGATGAGGCCGGCGGTGTTGAGCGCGAAGATGATGAGGATGATGTGGATTTTTTTCATGGTTGATGCTTTAGTTTTTTAAGCGCGAATCTTACGAATCTAGCGAATTTTTTGCTTGGGATAATACTTCAATTTTTTTGAACCACGGATGGACACTGATTTACACGGATTTTTTTGCTTGGATTGATTAGCCAGGATGTGAAATTTAACATTTAACATTCATCACTCCTCCATCGGCGGTTTGCTTAGGTTGATATTTTATTTTAACCACGGAAGACACTGGATAACCGACAACTCTAACTTACTGCCTTGATTTTTCCTTTGGCGGGGGAGTAGTCGACCTTTCCCATGTTGATGAGGAAGATGAGTTCACGTTCGTGGCCAGGGTAGGCTGTGAAGTCTTGCCACTTGTTGGTTTGTTGGAGGGCGTTGAGTAATGATTTTAGCGTGAGTTGTGTCGCCGATTCTTAGGGCATAATCAGCGGAACTTTTGGAAAATAGGTGCTGTAGCGGCCTTTGTCCCGAGTCATAATGCTGTAACCTCCAGCTTGTGCATGTGCGCCGATAAAGAAGTCGGGTAAGGGAGCGGTTATTGTTCCACCTCGCTTCCGGTATTGAATGAATGCTTTGGCGGCTAGAAATAGAGCATTACGTGGTATTTCTACATAGTTGAGATCAAAAATTTCTAGGACTGCATCAATGGTTTGGTGTGATTCTTCAGGCACACAGAGTTCGCTGTAGATCATGGGGTTGATCAAGAGTCCATCCGGTGAATATCGACTCATCTGGGTGGCTGACCACTCAGCCCATTGTGAGTTCTCTTGGAGGCAGTCAAGAATGATGTTGGTGTCGATGAGGACTGGCATGGATTATGGAGTTTGCAGAAGAAGTGGCTTATGTCGGGGCCTCACTCACCGCGGGTTATTTTTAAGATTTCATTAACGTCCATATTGGTTTTCCAGAGTTTGCGTGCTTTATGCATTTTTTTGCGATAGGCATCGGGAGATATCGGGATCTCGTCATCGACAAAAGCCTGCGCGGCTTTGGATAAAATGGCGCGGGCCTCAGCCTCCATCGAGCGGTCATGCCTAGCTGCACGTAAGCGAAGTTTCTTTTTAACGTCGTCGTCGAGATTTCTGATGGTGATGGTGGCCATGATATGAGGATAATGTTTGATCTCATTGACATCAAAACGGGCGATTTAATTAATTCACATTCCGTCGATCAGTTGAGAGTTGCATCGAAGTTGAATCACCTTCACGGAGTCGTTGAATATGGCTGGCTCTAAGTTGAAAGCATCTGAGATGCGTTGAATCAATGCTGCGTATTGGCTGAATAAGTGTCTGCGATATGGTTGAATGGCGGCGAATGCCTCCACTTCAACGCACCGGCAGGTGCTTTCAACTCGCGCAGCGAATTCAACCTGCCGAAGGCAAATTCAACAATCGGTCCTTTTTTAGGAAACTTGGATCGCCGGAATGTGAGTTATTATTTGAGTGCTATTGCGCATGGCCGCGCCTTTACTTCAGCCACTGCGCGGCTTGTTTGGCGAAGTAGGTGAGGATGATGCTGGCTCCGGCGCGTTTGATGCCGATGAGTGATTCAAGCACGACGGCTTTTTCATCGAGCCAGCCGTCTTTGCTGGCGGCTTTGATCATGAGGTATTCGCCGCTGACTTGGTAGGCGGCTACCGGGAGGGTGGTGGTTTCGTGGACTTTGGCGATGATATCGAGGTAGGGGCCGGCGGGTTTAACCATGATTATGTCAGCGCCTTCGTCTTCGTCCATCATAGTTTCGCGGATGGCTTCGCGGACGTTGGCGGGGTCCATTTGATAGGTTTTTTTATCGCCAGCCTTGGGGGCTGATTCGAGCGCGCCACGGAATGGGCCGTAGTAGGCAGAGGCGTATTTGGCGGTGTAGGCGAGGATGGAGGTGGATTCAAATCCCTGGGCGTCCAGGCTTTCACGGATGGCTTGGACGCGGCCGTCCATCATGTCGGATGGCGATACGATATCGGCTCCAGCGCGGGCATGGCTGACGGCTTGCTGGCAGAGCACGGCGACGGTTTCGTCGTTGACGATCTGGAGTTCGCCGTTGGCATCGGTGCGGACGAGTCCATCGTGGCCGTCGGCGTTGTAGGGGTCGAGCGCGACATCGGTGATGACGCAGAGGCTGGGGTAGGCCGCTTTCAGGGCCTTGATGGCGCGGGGGACGAGGCCGTGGTCGTTATAACTTTCCTCGGCATCGGACGTTTTCAGGTGCTCGGCGATGGCGGGGAAAATGACCACGGAGGGCACGCCGAGCGCGTGGGCTTCTCCGGCTTCCTTAACGAGCCCATCGAGTGACCAGCGGGTGCAGCCGGGCATGGAGTCGATGGGTTCATCGATGTCTTTTTCATGGACGAAAAGCGGATAGATGAAATCGGATGGGGAGAGCGTGGTCTCGCGGACGAGAGCACGGACGGCGGGGGACTTGCGGTTGCGGCGTGGACGGATCATGGGAATTATGAATGGGGAATGGATTGGAGAGGTGTGGCAGAGATTTTATCAGAGATTGGAAATGCGTGTTCACCAGGGTGGACGATGTAGAGGTGATCCAGTGAGAGATCAGCGATGGCTGAATGCATAGATTTGGTTGTTTTGGGTGTTTCTGAGAACTTAAATTCGTAACCGATGCGCTTTCCCTTTTCAAAGAGAAGGAGGTCGAGTTCAGCTCCGCCGTGGGTGCCCCAAAAATAAGCATTTTTTGTTTGTTTTTGGTTGATGATTTGGCGGATGGCAAACCCTTCCCAGGATGCTCCAACTTTAGGGTGGGATAAAAGCTGATCGAAAGTTTCGATACTCAAGAGCGAGTGTAGGAGACCAGTGTCGGAGAGGTAAACCTTGGGTGCCTTGACTTGTCGCTTTTTGAGGTTTTCATGCCAAGGCTGAAGTGAAAAGGCCATGAATGTGTGAGTGAGGATACCGAGGTATTTTTTGACTGTGGGATCGGTGGTGCCCAGCGATCTAGCAAGTTCTGATCCGTTCCAGGTTTGACCATGAAAATGGGCGAGCATTGTCCAAAATCGGCGGATGGCGGCGGATGGGATTTTGATGCCGAGTTGGGGGAGGTCTCTTTCGAGATAGGTCCGGATGAATTGCTCTCTCCATCGCATGCTAGCGGGTTCGCTTTTTGCCAGGTAAGCGCGGGGAAATCCTCCACGTAAGTGAAGTTTTTTGGCGTTGTTAATTTCAGAAAGGTCAAATCCATGCAATTCGTGAAAGGCAATACGCCCAGCAAGGGATTCGGAAGCTCCTTTGATAAGTTCGGGTGAGACACTCCCTAAAATCAGGAA
>CAYNNY010000084.1:0-5098 GCA_964398555.1 uncultured Verrucomicrobiales bacterium | reverse complement strand
GGGATTCGGAAGCTCCTTTGATAAGTTCGGGTGAGACACTCCCTAAAATCAGGAAACGGGCATTGTGTTTGGGGCGGTCAGCCAAGACTCGGAGTAAACTGAAGAGTTCTGGCATGAGCTGAATTTCATCAAGGATGATAAGACCTTCCAGCGGCTCCAGGACGAGTTTGGGGTTTTGCAGCTGCGCCTGATCTGTAGGGTCCTCAAGATCAAAAAAATGGGATAGGTTACGTTGCTCAGATAGTTCTTTGGCTAAGGTGGTTTTTCCGACTTGTCGGGCACCAAGAATGGCTACAATGGGAAAGTCTCCCAGTAGTTCGTTGAGTTGGTCGAGATGCCGAGTTCTGTTCATTATTTCCTTGAAATATTAAAGGGTGAGTTTGAGATTTCAAGGAAATAGTGATTGTGCGCCCTTCTTATTGCACCAGTTCGTATCCGTCTGGGGTGTCTTTGATGGTCCAGCCTAGGGCGGTGAGTTCGTCGCGGAGGGCATCGGAGGCGGCCCAGTCTTTGTTTTGTTTCGCTTGCCAGCGTCGTTCTGCTAGGTCGGCGATATCATTTGGGATGTCGGTGGTGGAGGCCTCCTCGGTGTTGGGAAGCTCGAGGCCGAGGGCTCCGAGGATGGTGTTGAAGGCGGCGAGGTTGGCGGCGGCTTCTTCGCCTTCGAGTTTTTGGGCGGCTTTGAGTCCGGAGAAGAGGTGGCCGAGCGCGGCTGGGGTGTTGAGATCGCGGTTGAGTGATTCCCAAGCGGGTTCGAATTTTGAATTTTGAATGGTGAATGTTGAATTGGTTTTGTCGCCTGCGGCGGCTTTGAGGATGGCGGCACCTTTGGCGAGTTTTTGCAGTCCTTCTTGGGCGGCGTGGAGGGAGTCGAGGGTGAAGTTGAGCTGTTTCCGATAGTGGCCGGAGATGAGGACGTAGCGGACTTCCATGGCGGTGTTGCCTTTGGCTTCGAGGTCGGCGATGGTGTAGAGGTTGCCGAGGGATTTGGACATTTTTCCGCCATCGACCATCAGGTGGGTGATGTGGAACCAGTGGGCGGCGAAGTTGCCGCCGCAGGAGCATTTGCTTTGGGCGATTTCGTTATCGTGGTGCGGGAAAACGAGATCGACGCCGCCGGAGTGGAGATCGAAGTCGGTGCCGAGGTATTCTTTAATCATCGCGGAGCACTCGAGGTGCCAGCCGGGGCGGCCTTCTCCCCAGGGTGACTGCCAGTAGTTTTCGCCATCTTCAGGTTTGCGCGTTTTCCAGAGTACGAAGTCGGCGACGGAGTCTTTTTCATATTCGTCGGCATCGGCACGCTGGTTCTGGGTTTTTCCGAGATCGAGCTCGCGGGTATCGAGGTGGGAGAGGGCTCCGTATTCGGGGAAGGAGGAAACGGAGAAATAGACGGAGCCGTCATCGGAGGCATAGGCGTGGCCTTTTTCGATGAGCTGCTCGATCATGGCGATCTGCTGCGGGATGTGCTCAAGCGCGCTGGGTTCGATGTGAGGGGGGAGGCAGTTGAGGGCTTCGCAGTCGGCGTGGAATTTTTCGGTCCACTGGGCGGTGAATTTTTTTAACGGGATGCCGGAGGCGGCGGAGTCGCGGATGGTTTTGTCATCGACGTCGGTGATGTTTCTCACGTGGAGGGTGGCTATTCCGGCTGTTTCGAGAACGCGACGGAAGACGTCGTGCATGACGAAGGTGCGGAAGTTTCCGATGTGGGCCGGGCCGTAAACGGTGGGGCCACAGCAGTAGAAGCGGAAGGTTTTGCCGTCGATGGGAGTGAGGTCTCGGAGTTGGCGGGTGAGTGTGTCGTGAAGTTTCATGGGAAAGTAGGCTTGGGTTGATGCCTGCGGCGCTGACCGCGAAAGGATGCGAGATGCGCGAAGTTGATATGGGCTTGGGATTTAGAGTTTGGAATTTTCAGCGAGAGCTGATCGATCGTAGGGCGTTGTCGCTGGGGTTCTGGAAGGCGCGGAGGTTGAACTCGGGGAGGATGGAGAGGAGGTGGTCGAAGATGTCGGATTGGATGCTTTCGTATTCGATCCAGCGGTTGTCGGTGGTGAAGATGTAGAGTTCGATCGGGATGCCGTGTTCGGTAGGTTGGAGCTGGCGGATCAGGAGGGTTTGGGAGTCGTCAATCTTCGGGTGGTTTTTGACATACTCGCGGATGTAGGCGCGGAAGGTGCCGAGGTTAGTGAGGGCGCGGGCATTGATCGGGTTATTTCGAGCTTCCGCCGGAAGATTGTTATTCCACTCGTCGATGTCCGCTTCCTTTTCTGCGAGGTAGTCTTTGAGAAAATTGATTTGCGCCATTTTATTGAGCATTTGTTCATCGAGAAACTCAACGGTGGACATATCGATGCTGATGGAGCGTTTGATACGGCGGACGCCCGAGTTACTCATGCCTCGCCAGTTTTTAAAGCTGTCGGAGATCAGAGCGTAGGTGGGGATGGTGGTGATGGTTTTATCCCAGTTGCGCACCTTGACGGTGGTGAGGGCGACTTCGAGCACTTCGCCATCGGCACCGAACTTGGGCATTTCGATCCAATCGCCTCGGGCGACCATACGGTTGGCTGAGAGCTGAATTCCGGCGACCAGTCCGAGGAGTGAGTCCTTGAAGATCAGCATCATAATCGCCGTCATGGCCCCGAGTCCTGAGAAAATGAGGACGGGGGATTTACCAAGGAGGACGGAGATGATGAAGATGACCGATGAGAGCAGGAGGATGATCTGAACGACCTGAAGGAGGCTTTTGATTGGGAGTTCGCGTGATACCGGGTAGCGCCTGTAGATTCTCTCGATGATGTTGAGGATGGAGTTGGCAGAGAGGGATGCCAGAATGATGATGGTGATTGTTGCCGTTATTTGTAAGAAATTGGCGAAGACTGTTTCTCCCGAGTGTGTGGTGATCACCGCATCGGGTGCTGTATTCCAGATGATTACGGTGGGAACTAGTAGGGAGATCCAGGTGAGAAGTTTACTGTTAAGCAGTTCGTCATCCCAAGTGTTGTGTGTCTTTCGCACCACCTTGGTGATGAGGCCAACCATGATCTTGCGTACGGTAAAGTAGGAGACGGTGGCGATGAGGGCGGTAAAGAGCAGGATCACGCCATCGACAAGGAGGCTGAGATACCAGTCGAGTTGGGCGTGGTTTTGGTGAAAAAACCATTGGGAAAGCTTGTCATGCCATGTGTGCATGGAGGGTAGAGTTAAGAGTAAAGATGGAAGAGTCAAGAGGGAAGAGGTTGAGTAGGATGGGTTATTTTGTTGTGATTAGAGGTTGATGTAAGGAGCTGATGATGCAGAGTTCGTGTCCGATGAAGCTTTTTATTTTTTCTCTACTGGCGATGTCGCTGATGCTGCTGAACAGCTGTATCGATGGCGAGGAGGAGGTGTTTATTCATGCCGATGGCTCGGGGCGGGTAAAACTGCAGTATCAGGTTCCTGGAATGATCTTCTCTGATGCCGATGCGAAGGTGCTGATCGAGACGATTGAGCGGGAAGTGGGCAAAAGAGAAAATCTTCAGTTGTTAACCAATCGTGTGGAAAATGAGAATGGGCAGAAGATTATCCATGTCGAGATAGCCACGGACAATGTCGCTGGGCTCGATGATGATGATGTAAGCGAAGATGATACCTCCTCTGAGAGCGATGAAGCGAGCAAATCAGACAAATGGTTGCATGCTTTGTTGGGTGATGTGAAGGTGGACGTCAGTGGGGTGTCCGCCGCTGTGTCCCGGCAAGTCAACCTCGAGCCGCTTTTGGAAGAATACCTCGGGACGCGCGGTGTGTCGTTACTGGGGGAATCTGAGTTTCGCTACACGGTGCATTTGCCCACAGCGGTGGAGCAGAGCAATGCGCATGAAGTTCTCAATGGGGGTAAAACATTGAAGTGGCGCTATTTGCTCCGGGAATGTAAGCAAAAGCCGATCGTGATGGGTTTGAAGGCCTCGATCCCCCTTCCTTGGTGGGTGTATGGGGGTGTTGGTATGGCTGGGGTGGGAGTTCTGCTTTGCGGGTTTTGGTGGGTGAAAAAATCAGCTAAAAAAAGCATTGCATAGTTTAGCTGTTTGAGCTTTCTTGCCGTCGTCCCAGCGCGAGGCGGAAGTCACGCGCAGTTTCAAAGCAGGAATAGCTCAGCGGTAGAGCATCTCGTTTACACCGAGGCGGTCGGGGGTTCAAATCCCTCTTCCTGTACCATTTTTTTAAGGCTCCGATTAACCTCGGGGCCTTTTGTTTGTAAGGGTTATGATTTTATCATGGAATAAACCATCCAGATAAGGGCCAGAGGAAGAATTTTCCAATACCAAGAGCCATAACGCACTCCATCCAATGAAATCTGCCATAAGTTTTTAGCCCACTTTATAAACCCTGCGATCCCGACTTCATCTTCATTCACGGGGTATTGCTGCTTGGCAGCCCTTTCATTGTCGCGCAGCCTCTCTTGGTTGCGTTTCCCGTCAAACCCACGCGCTTGCGCTAAATCACTTTCCAGAGATGATTGCTGAGACCCTCCCGTATTGGATGACGTTGGCACTGCATTCACGGGTGAAATACAGCAGAATACCAGCATCGCAAGAAATCCCCTAACGACAGAAAAAATATATTTTTGGGACTCGCCCCTTAACCTCTTTTGTTTATCTTGCGCTTTCATATCATTTCACAAATTTTGATCTCTTTCATTTCTCAGCCGAACAAAACATGTCAGGTCTACTCGTTGCTAGAATTTGCATTTTTGGTGAGGAGTTCGGAGGAGCTGGAATGGGGAATATTTGAGATATTAACCCTCTTACCCGCCGAGCCAAGGAAATTTTTTGCAGGGGTGGTGTGATTTTATTTCGGTGGACACTCTTCGCTACTGAGCTGATTTCAGCACCCCGTGACGGCGGTTTGGAATTGATTTGGCAATGAATGCATAGGCGTGGCGGTTGCAAACCGCCGCCACATCCACCGAAAAAAAATCACACCTTTGCAGTGTAGTCGGCCTATGCTGGGGCACAAAAAAACGGATGCCGCTGGAGTGACATCCGTTGATATGAAGTTGTTTAGTTGAACTCGTATTCAGCGTAAGCCTTTACTTCCGGCGACGGAAGAGAAGAGCCATGCCGCC
>CAYNNY010000083.1:11309-12578 GCA_964398555.1 uncultured Verrucomicrobiales bacterium | reverse complement strand
GGGTGGCGGCGTTCCGCCTTACCCTGTGCTTTTTAATCCCGCTGGCGCGGGGTTGGGTATCCCGGAGGGATTAAATATTACAGCGCAGGGTTGAGACCAGTGGTCGATACCCTGTGTATGAACGCAAAATACATCTGAATCCCAGCGGGATTCAACAAGGGCAACCTCCAATGGTTGAAAGAGGGCAAATCAGGGCTGTGAGCCGAGGGCGAATGGAATTATTCGCCGCTGGTGTCCATGAGTAACACGGAGCGGGCGATGTCGGCAAAGGCGGCGCTGGTTTGGTTCTCGGCTGGGTCTGTGAGGGCTATCGGGTTGCCCGCGTCACCTTGCCGGCGCGTTGGGATGTCGATCGGAATTTGGCCGAGTAGGGGGATCTTGAGTTTTTCCGCTTCGCGGGCTCCGCCGCCTTCTCCGAAGATCGGGTAGCGGGTGCCGTGGTCGCATTCAAACCATGCCATGTTCTCAATGAGTCCGAGGATGGGGACGTTGACTTTGTCGAACATCGAGATCGCTTTGCGGGCGTCGATCAGGGCCACTTCCTGCGGTGTGGTGACGATGATGGCTCCGGTGAGGGCGATGGTTTGGACGATGGTGAGTTGGATGTCGCCAGTGCCAGGTGGGAGGTCGAGAATGAGGTAGTCGAGCTCGCCCCAGAGGACGCCGGTGAGGAACTGCTGAGTGTAGCGGGTGGCCAACGGGCCGCGGACGATGACGGGGGAGTTGTCCTCGAGGAGGAAGCCCATCGACATGAGTTTGACGTCGTGAGCGGTGATCGGGATGATTTGGTTATCTCCGGTGGCGAGCGGTCGCTCGTTTTTGCCAAACATGAGAGTGATCGACGGGCCGCAGAGGTCGCAATCGCAGAGACCGACCTTAGCTCCTGTTTTGGCAAGCGAGACCGCGAGGTTGCTCGCAACGGTGGATTTGCCCACGCCTCCTTTGCCGGATGCGATGGCGATGATGTTTTTGACTCCGGGGATGTCGTTTTTTTCCTGTCCGCCTGATCCTCCCGACTGGGCGGCAGGTTCCTGGACATCAATTTCGATTTTGGCGTGTTTGATTTCCGGGATGGGATCAAGCACCGAGTGGCAGTTGTTGAAAATTTGCTCCGGCACGGTCGGGTCCTTGGTCTGGACGCTGATCAGGACGGTTACGGTGCCGTTGTCAATCTGCACATCCTTGACGAGGCCAAAGGATACGATGTCGCGAGAAAATCCCGGGTAGGGGACTTGTTTGAGGATTTCGAGAATGGAGTCGGGTGTCATG
>CAYNNY010000083.1:0-11209 GCA_964398555.1 uncultured Verrucomicrobiales bacterium | reverse complement strand
GTTTGAGGATTTCGAGAATGGAGTCGGGTGTCATGAGAAATGGAAAAATGGAAAATATTTGCGAGTTTGGAATCTTGATTCTGAATTCTGGTTTCTTTAGTTACATATAAAGAATGCGTCCGCAGTTTTCGCATTGGGTGACTTCTTTCGCTGCCTGCACGCTGATCATGGTGGAGGGGATGAGTTTCATGTGGCAGCCAGAACATTGGCCTGTGCCGGCGGATACCGCAGCATCGCCGCCTTTGGACTTCATTAGCCGATCATAGAGGGAGACTAGCTCTTCATCGATGCCGGAGGCGAGCGATTTGCGCTCGGTGGCGACTTCTTCTTTTTGCTTTTGGCATTCGATTAAGCGTTGGGCGAGAAGTTCTATTTCCTCGTCCACCCTACCTTGCGTGAGGCTGAGGGCGGCTTTGGCCTTGTCTTGAATAGCGCTGAGGGTGTCAGCCTTCTCCATGAGTTCAAGTTCGCTGGTTTCATAGTTGTCGACTTCTTCGGTGTAGCGGATGATCTCGTTTCCTAATGCGGTAAACTCATCGTTTTTCTTGGTCTCATATTGCTGCACCTTGAGTCTGGCGAGGGTGCCTTTGCGCACCCCGATATCGAGTTCGATGCTTTTGATGGCCATTTCGTTTTCTTGAATCGCGGATTTAGCCGCAGCCACGGAGGCCAAGTCGCTGGCGAGACGCTGTTCGGCGCGCGCCTTGTCGACTGGGATGCGTTTGAGGTCGGTTTCAAGTTTAAGGATGCGTTGATCGCGGTCTTGGAGGACCAGTAGGGACTCAATTTCAGAAAGCATGATGTGGGTTCTACCCCTTCCAGGCCTCAGGGGCAAGCGTAGGTGATGAGATAAATGCAATTTTTCTGAGTATGGGTTTTTCGTAGTAGCCAAAATCACAACGAACGGATAGAATCTGGATGTCGCTCAGGTGACGAGTGACGGTAAATAACTTTACAAACGATGAAAATTGAATGCCCCGAGTGTAGCCAGAGATTTGATGTGACCGAAGAGTTCATGGGTAAAACCGTGGAGTGTGGCTCTTGTGACAACCGCTTCAAGGTGACTGATGATGTGGAGGTTAAGGATAAGGTGAAATTTTATCCAGGTGAGAAACATGGCGCGCATCTGGAGCGTTTTGCCAGCTCTCGTGCCAGTGCCGGGGCCGCAGCAGCTTCATCTTCTGCAACGGTGTCTGTGGGATTTTCCGAGGCGCACTACCAGCCTGATGTGGATATCGCTCGCATTGGCCCACCCCGCCCAGCCCGCACCATCGCTGCGATAGTAGGGGTGTGTATGATGCTTGTCGTGATTGTTGTTTTTTTGTTCGCCGGCGGCATGGAAGGGTCGATGCGTGATATGGAAACGAGTAATCGTTTCATCTTGGTGGGCTTCACGGCTATTCTTGGGTGCTTTCTTGTTTTTTACGGGACGGCTCAGAATAGAGCGAAGGGTATGATTGTGTGTTTGCTCCTGGGCGGTGGGTTGCTGGCGATGCCTGTTGTTTTTCCCGGTAATCCGCTCGTTGTCTCGGGAGGCGGCAGCGCAGAGCCATCCTTAGTCGAGGATGTGGCAGTCTCGGGCTCACCTGAAGTGAGCGAGAAAGAGAGCTATCTCGAAGAAATTGGTTATTTTCCCGTGGCCGAGGCCTTGGAAGTTTATCCTGATACGTCGGTGGTGGCGGTATTCGTTCGTAATGCTAGCCAGACGGTTAGGGGGAGGGTTTCTGATTACCTCTATGTGGAAACCGGCAAGCTGAGTCGTGCCACTTCTTATAATCGTGGTGATATGAGCGATTCCGATCTGTATGGGTTGATTCTGATGGTGAAGCAGAAGAAAAGCATCGATGAGATTGCCATTCTCTGCAATCGGTTTGGTGAGGTGAATAAAATCCACCACGAATTACGTGTGATTGATGTTACGGTGCAAAGATCGAAAGTGATTAGTCTAGATCCTGAAACATCACTGGACCCCAATAGCCGGGAGTTTTTCCGTGAGCAATTAAAAGCGCTGCGGAGCTTTGATCCTGCTGTGAATATCAAGGCCGCTAAGCGCTTGGCGGGTTCCGAGCCGAAGGTGCTGCGGGATGATATTGCAAAGCAAATGGTGCAGATGCTGCCGATGAGTCAAAACGAGCTCAAGCTCGAGCTCATCCATGCGCTCCAGGTGTGGTCGAAACCTGGAGATGGGGCTGCGCCGGTTGTGTTGGAAGCGGTGCAAGTGCTTCATCAAGTTGGTTTAGTGAGTAAGCCCGCCATGAGTTTTTTGATTGATCGGCAGGTGAATGGCTCTGAACTTATTCTGATGGATCTCTGGAACGGTGATCCGGCGGCTTGGTCGGATCATGTCCAGCGTCTCGGAGAGGGGGCTCAGGTTTTGTTGCTACCTCTTCTCGAGGAGATGGATGCGGTGCATATTGTGGCCGCTGCGGATATTCTTGGCAAAGTGGGTGCTGCGAGCTCCATCCCTTATTTAGAGTCAGTTAGCGAGAAACAGGAAGAAGGCGGGCAAAAATCTTTGAAAGCTGCCATTGACGAAATCAAAAAGCGCTCCTAGTCTGCCGCTCGTTCCGGGTAAGCTGGAATGATTTCCCCAAAGCCGCCGTGGCGGAATTGGTAGACGCGACGGATTTAAAATCCGTTTGTTGGCAACGACAGTACCGGTTCGATTCCGGTCGGCGGTATGGGGAATTACTTATAGAATAAGGGCTGCAATCAATATGAATGCAGCCTTTTTCTTTTTCTGTTTTTTTGTCGTTCTGGCCCGTGCGTGCCTATTCTGTGTTACAAATCGTTACAAAACAGTTATGGTGTTTTGTTGTTAGTCGGTTCGAGATCCACTCAAGCATTTCACGCTTCATTCCGAAAGCAGAGCAATCCTCGATGTTTGCCCACAAGATAAATCCATAGTCGTATCACATCGCGCTTTCCTGTCCCTGTATGCGCTCAGAGCTCTTACACTGGGCAGATTTGTTTAGATTTTTCTTTCATTTTTAATAAAAAAATCACTAAACTGTAATTATCAGGTTGATGCCTCAAGGTAAGCAGGCTGGATGATCAAGTTATGGAAGCTCTGGAAGAAGTTGTCGGGTATAAATTCACCAATTCGCTGTTATTGGCGGAGGCCTTGACGCACCCTAGCTTGGCGTATGAGACGCAGAAACCCCGATTTGATAATCAGCGTTTGGAGTTCTTGGGTGATGCGGTGATCCAGTTGGTTTTGACGGAGATGCTGTATGAGATGTTTCCAGGTTTCAACGAGGGGCGTTTAACTAAGCTTCGGGCACGACTGGTCTCGGGTCAGGCTCTGTATGGATTTGCCAAAAGTATTAAGCTTGGCGAATATGTGATGATGGGCAAGGGGGAGGAGGCGACAGGTGGACGTGAGCGTGTTTCAACTCTAGCGGATGCCTTTGAGTCGCTCATGGGGGCGCTCTATTTGGATGGTGGGCTGAAGGAGGCTCGGCGAGCCATTAAAACTATTTTTTCTGATGCTATTCAGCAAGTGGCGGAGTCACCTGAGGAGAAAAATCCCAAAGGGCAGTTGCAGGAGGTGTTGCAGGCGATTGCGCAAGAAAGTCCCGTTTATGTGGTAATCAAGGAGAGTGGTCCCGATCATCAAAAGAGCTTTTATGTGTGTGTGGTTTGGAAGGATATAGAACTTGGGTGTGGCGAGGGGCATTCTAAAAAAGATGCTGAAATCAATGCTGCTCGGGAGGCTCTAGAAAAGCAGCTGTGGAACGATATTGCTATTTAAAAGGTGATGGGTGACTTGTTGTTAGGTGGTGTCGAGGCCGGAGGCACAAAGATGGTGTGCGCAGTGGCGAATGAGCCCGGCACGGTCATAGATGAGGTGCGCTTTCCCACCACGGGCCCGGATGAGACGCTGGCGCGTGTGAAAGAGTATTTTGATGGCGCGCAGAGGAAATTTGGGAGACTGGGCGCTATCGGTTACGGGACGTTTGGTCCGGCGGCGGTGACTCTGGGGCGGGCTTGTTACGGAACGATTTTACCGACTCCTAAGCCTGGATGGGAGGGGGCGGATGTGGTTGGGTTTTTAGAAAAGTCTTACCCAGGTGTATCGATCTCCTTTGATACGGACGTCAATGCCGCTGCAATTGGTGAGGGATGGGGCGGTGCTGCGAAAGGGTTGGAAAATTTTATCTACATCACCATAGGCACTGGAATTGGCGGTGGTGTGGTGATTGATGGCAAGGCCTTGAATGCGAATCCCCACGCTGAGATTGGCCACATGTTAGTGCCCAAGGTGGAGGGTGATGATTTTGAAGGTTGCTGTTCGTTTCATGGGGCTTGTCTGGAAGGCCTTGCCAGTGGTTCTGCCATGGGCGCGCGCTGGGGTGTCCCTGCGCCCGAGCTTGGCCCTGAGCATGAGGCTTGGGATTTGGAGGCTGCCTATCTGGCGATGATGGTGCAGAATCTGGTAGCGAGTTTCGCTCCTGAGCGGATCATTTTAGGCGGTGGGGTGATGGAACAGAAGTTTTTGTTAGCCAAGGTGCAGGAGAAGTATTACCAGAATGCCGCAGGCTACTGGCCAAGGGATGATTCGTTATTGGTGACTCCGGCACTGGGGAATCAGGCGGGAATTACCGGGGCGCTGGTGATGGCGGGGGCGGTGAGTGATTCAGTGATTCAGTGATTTACAGAATAACGGCTCAACCTCGCAGCACGGTGAGAATAGCGACTTTGGATGCGCCGTGATCGAGGAGGACTTTGGTGCATTCGTTGGCGGTGGATCCGGTGGTGAAGACGTCGTCGATGAGGATGATGGGTTTGTCTTCAATGAGGGAGGAGGTGCTTCGTTTGATGGCGAAAGCATTTTTGAGGTTTTTGAGTCGTTTGGCTCGGCTGAAGCGTGTTTGTGTCTGGGTGTTGCGGGTTCGGCGGAGGGCGTTATGAGCTGGAATGCCGGTTCTTGCCGAGAGGTGCTTGGCAATTTGCTCGGATTGGTTGAATTGCCGCTTTCTTTGTCGTTTCCAGAACAGGGGCACGGGGACGAGGAGTCCGGATGTTTGATAGGGGGCGAATCTGATGTCGGCCAGTGCTAGCTCTGCAAGGCGGGCGAGTTCGGGGGCGAGATGGATTTGGCGCAGGTATTTGAAATCGTGGATCAGGCGCCGACCTTCTCCTTCGCTGTGCAGGGCGGCACGGGCAAATTTAAAGCTGAGTTTGAGGTTGTGGCAATTCGGGCAAATGAAGGTGTCGGAAAATTGGCCGTTGTAGCACTCTCCGCATTGTTGGCAGAATGGGGCTTCGATGGTGCGGAGCTGAGTGATGCAGCTGCTACAGAGGCCTCGGCCATGGGTGAGGGCGCACTCGCAGATCTGGCAGGTCGCCGGGTAGAGGAAGTCGAGCAGTCTGGAGCTTAGGCTGGGCATGGTTTTTTTTACCACGAATCTAGCAGATCTAGCGAATCTTTTTTTTGCTAGGTTTTTGAGCTTGGGTTGCTGCCTGCGGCGCTGACCGCGAAAGGATGCGAAAGGATGCGAAAAGCGAGAAACTTGGGTTGAGTGCATTGTCTTGGTATTTGGAGTTTGGTATTTGGAGTTTTTATAAGGTTGATGCCTTGTCTCTTGATTCTTGCATGGTGGGTGAATTCTCTTTAGGTTTTGCCCATGCAGAAACATCAATGGCGTGACGGACTTGGCGAAGATCAAATGCTTTTTCGAGCGACGCACCACGGCGGAGAGTGGAATCTTTATTCCCAGTTGAAAGGGGATGAGGCGTGGACTCATCACGATCCGATTCCTGAAGAGCACTTGATCAAGCTCCGTGAGTTGATCTGGAACAAATACCAGCGGGGGCGCTGTCCGCATAAGTTTATTACCCAAATCGATAAATTGCTTGGGAAAGAGTAAATTTCTCAAATATTCGAATCAGAAAACCATTGCCACTTGGCGGTGGGGTGCTAAGAGTTCTGTCTCACCAGCTATGTCCGGAAAACTTACTTATAAGGAATCAGGTGTGGATACACGGGAAGCCGCAGCCCTCGTTGGCGATATTGGCACTCATGTCCGCAGAACGCAGAAGCAACGCCAACTTTTCGGCGCCTTCGGTCTTTTCGCAGCATGTTATGATCTTAGTGATTATAAACAACCCGTCATGGTTACAGGCTGTGATGGAGTAGGCACGAAATTGGAGCTTTTGCTCGAGCACGATCAACTTGAGGCCGCCGGTAAGGATCTGGTCGCGATGAGCGTGAATGATATTTTGACCACCGGAGGAGATCCTCTGTTGTTTCTCGATTACATCGGTATTGCCGCTCTCAATAAGCCGCTGATTACCCGCCTGATTGCGGGGATGTGTGATTACCTCGAAGATTGCGGCTGTATTCTTGCAGGAGGCGAAACCGCTGAGATGCCTGGGATTGTGCCCGAGGAGGTGGTTGAGCTTTCAGGATTCTGTATTGGGTGCTGTGAAAAGCCTGACCTCATTGATCCTACCCAGATTGCCACGGGTGACGTATTGATCGGTTACGGCTCGGACGGTCCTCACGCCAATGGTTGGAGTCTGATTCGCCGCGTGCTTGAGAAGCATGGTGATGCCTTTACCAAAGAAGATATCGTTAGCCTGTTGGCTCCTACTCGTCTTTACGATGATGTGGTGCGCGACATCAAAGCGGCTGGGGTGAAGCCCCGCGCTATGGCGCACATTACCGGTGGTGGGCTTCCTGAGAACTTGGAGCGACTTTTACCGAATCACGGCGCAGATATAGTGATCCCGAACTGGGACAATGCGGCGATGAAGAAGGTTTTTGAATTTGTGGATGCCGATGATAAGTTTAACACCTTCAACATGGGCTTCGGCTGGGTGGTGATTGTTTCACCTGAAGATGCCGACAAAATTATGTCCGCCGGAAATGGCGAGATGGTAGGCGTTAAAATCGGCACCATCTCCAACAATCACGGTGTGCGTGTCAGCATGGAAGACTAAGTTTCCGAGCACGAGCAACAGGAAACTGACAAACTGAAAACTGCCACACTAGCAAACTTCATCATCCATGAGCGATCCTCTTCAACACGAATGCGGCATTGCCGTTGTGCGCCTTAAAAAGCCGCTTTCTTATTATCAGGATAAATACGGGACTCCGACTTGGGGTTTCAATAAGTTGTTCCTCCTCATGGAGAAGCAGCGGAACCGTGGGCAGGACGGGGTTGGGATCGGGTGCTGTAAGTTGAATATGCCTCTCGGGCAGCCGTATATTTTCCGTCGGCGTGACGCTACCCGTGATTCCATGGGTTCATTGTTTCGCGGCGAGCTGAAGCGGTATAACAAGATGGTGCGCAGGGGGATCTTGGATCCTTCTAAGCCTGAGATGGTTAAAGAGAAGTTTGATTTTGGTGGTGAGGTGCTCATGGGTCACCTCCGCTACGGCACCTCGGGGCAGTTTGACTCTGGGTCATGCCATCCGTATTTACGCCGCAGTAACTGGCCCACCCGCACCTTGATGGTGATGGGTAATTTTAACATGACCAATGCCGGGGCACTGAACCAAAAGCTCATCGAGCGAGGTCAGCACCCGGTGTTTGGCACGGATACCCAGACGGTGCTTGAGGAGATGGGATTCCATCTGGATGAGCACCACACGGATCTTTACCACACGCTTCGGGACCGAGGGGTGAAAGGCAGTGATATTCCTCCGCTGATTTCTGAGCAGATTGATCTGCCGAGCATCATTCGTGAGTCGGCCGAGCCTTGGGATGGTGGTTATGCTATTTGTGGCGTGGTGGGCAATGGTGACATGTTTGTCATGCGTGACCCTCGGGGGATTCGGCCATGCCACGTTTATGAAGATGATGAGGTGATTGCGTTTGCTTCCGAGCGGGTGCCGTTGATGACGGTGTTTGAAGTGGAGAAGGATAAGGTGAAGGAGATGGAGCCTGGTTGTGTGACGATCGTCCGACGTGATGGTAGTCAGAGCACGCAGCGGTTTCATGATGAATGTCCGCCAAGTCCGTGCTCGTTTGAGCGTATTTATTTTTCCCGTGGCAATGATCCATCGATCTACCGTGAGCGCAAGGCGATGGGTGCCGCGCTTTCGGATCAAGTTTACAAATCGATTGGTGGAGATTTTGATAAGGCTGTTTTTTCCTTTATCCCGAATACGGCTGAAACGGCCTATTATGGGTTGATGGACGGGTTGCGGTTGCTGCGCAGGCAGCAGGTTCGCGCCAGCATTATGGATGCTTGTGCGGAGGGGATACTCACTGAAGAGCTTCTCGATAGCTTGATCATGCGCAACTGGCCACGCAGCGAAAAGGCAGTGCATAAAGATGTCAAGATGCGCACCTTCATCGCCCAGGAAAAAGGCCGAGCCCAGCTGGTGTCTCACGTTTATGATATCACCTACGGTTTGGTGAAGTCTGGCGATTCGTTGGTGGTGCTGGATGATTCCATTGTCCGGGGGACCACGCTCAAGGAGTCGATTCTAAAAATTCTCGCCCGCACCAACCCTCGTAAGATTGTTGTCTGTTCCACGGCCCCGCAGATCCGCTACCCGGATTGCTACGGCATTGATATGTCGGAGCTCGGGAAGTTTATTGCTTTCCAAGCTGCTGTGAATCTTCTCAAGCGGAGTGGTAAAGCTTACCTACTCGATGAGACTTATGATGCGTGTAAAGCGGAGCTTGCTAAGCCGGATGAGGAACGGATCAACCAGGTCAAGCGGATCTACGACGTTTTTACTGATGATGAAATTTCCACAGAGATCAGCCGCATGGTTTATCCTGAGGAGCTTGAGTGGTCCGGTGAGGTGGATGTCATGTTCCTGACGGTTGAAAACTTGCGAGCATGTATCAAAGGTCCATGTGGCGACTGGTATTTTACCGGAGATTATCCAACGCCTGGCGGCTTTGCCATTGTCAACCTCGCTTACGTTAAGTGGTTTGAAGGGGCTGAGGGGCGGAGTTACGATCTGCCTCTATGATTGGGCGGGTGTTTTTTACCGCGAATCTTGCGAATCGAGCGAATTCTTGGTTGGGGTGATTGTTTGAATTTTAATCACGGAAGATTCGGACTCTTTAGCTGGGCTACGAAGGGCGGCGAGGTTCATTGTATTGAACGTTTCTCCGAACCTTTGTCGGCAAGGCTACGGTGGCCAAAGGGCGACGGCCCCGTATGCTTGAGTAAAGAACGCATACCCCTAAAAATTGACAGACCCGCCAGCTCTGTCCGAAGACTTTGCTGACGGGTCTGTTCCCCCCCAAATACCGCTCATTGCTGAGCGATGGATTTATTGTGCCCGAGATCGCTGAATCGGCAAGGAAAAAGGGGATTTTTTTGATCTTTCAGAAGACGCACGTTTGTCATATCGAGCTGATCCATTGAAGGATGGTGCTTTGAAGGTATACTCCGGCATCAAGAAATTGATTAACCCAGTGGTGCCAAGTGAGGTTTCCTGGTGCTAAGCAGAGTAAAACGGAGAGGACGACGACATTGGCGAGGTAAATAATGACGATGGAGAAGAAAAATCCGTTTTCCTGGAGGTCTGGCTGGTCGCGCTGAATCATCCAGAACGTCCAAAGCAGGTGAAATGCCCAGGTAGCGCCGATGAGGCAATAAAGCCCTTCGGTGTGATAGGGGATTTTAATGAATAGGGCGATCACCGTGGACGCAAGTAGCGCCACCACTGACCAGAAGGGGATGAAGTAGGGGGAAAGCGCGATGATGACATTGCTTTTGTTGGTCATGATGTAGCCGCCGTCTGCGGTGACATGCATTCCGGAGACTTTACCTCCGCAGAGGTAAACAAAGATGACGTGGGTGAGTTCGTGCCCCAGAACATAGAAATAGAGGAACATTCGCTCGAGAAGGTTGGTGAAGAACCATCCTCCCATGAGAAACATACCTATCGAGAAATAAAGAAAATGTGGCGTGCGGATGAGATCGATCCAATAAGTCCGGGTGACTCCCGCCTCGGCATCGGTGACGTTAAACAATGCCATGGTTGCGACAAAGCAAAGCGGCAGTAGAGCTAGGGCGATCAGCCAGCGTAACATCCGCTGCGGTAGATTGAGCAGGGCTGCGCCATCGTCCATGGCGTCCGCGATGGCGGCTTGCACCGAGGTCAGTCCCATGCGTCGCCCCATTCGTCGGTTGGCCCGCTGTTTCGCCCGTGAGTTGGCGTCGTGAAACGCTTGGCGCAGGGACGGACGCCCCTCCCTCCGGCTATTGCGGGAGCGGGTGCGGGGTGGCCTTCGTTTGCCTGGGCGTTGCCTCGATCTCATGGGGTGAACGTTGTTCGGTGGGGGAGATCCTTAGCATTACTTAAATAAATGCTTTCTGCAACACTGAAATTGATTAGTGAGAGCTGGGTAGGTAGCGGTAATAAACTTCGAGCATCAGGGTGCAGAGGCAGGTGCGGTAGAGGATGCCTTCCTTGCTGTTGTTGGCGTAGGTGGCTCCGGCGGCATTGGGTTTGGCTCCGCCTCCGGGTTTTTTCCATGCGCCATTTTGATCTTGGTTGAGGAGGATTTGATCGCGGAAAATTTCATTGTATTGCCTCCATTGCTCGCCGCCGCGCTGCATCATGGCCTGGGAATGATAGTAGTGGGCGTAGAGGTCGCAGTCGGGGCCGTTGTAATCGAGCTTGGCGTGGGTCAGGATGTAGCGTGCGCCTTTTCTGACTTCGGATCGGGATCCTTTTCCCCACATCTGATAGGCGAGCATGCCGGCTCCGGTGAGACTGTGGTGGGAGGCGCTGCCGACGGCTGAGGTGCCGGTGTAGCCAAATCCTCCGTTGGTGGCCTGGCGTTGGCTGACGTAGGAGAGGGCTGATTTGATGCAGGGCTTCATGTTTGTAAACTCAAGTCCCGTCACTTTGCAGGCTTTAAGCGCTTGGATTTGCCAAGCGGCGATCGAGAGGTCGCCGCCGCGAGTGCTCGTTTTGTCATAGCTGTAGTCCCAGCCGCCGGAGCTGTGTTGGTGGTCGATGATCCACTGGCCGGCTTGTTGGAGCACCTCTTTGTGTTGAGGAATGGTGTAGCCGGATCTTTGGGAGAAGCTGTAGGCCTCGGCCAGTGCGTAGGTGGCGATGGCTTGTTCGTAGGGCCAGTGTTTATCTTTGGAGTGGGAGGTGAGGCGTCCTTGGTTTTGGCTGCCGATGTTGAGCAGGTAGATGATCCCTTTGAGGCATGAATCTCCGATTTCAATGGCAGGGAGGAGAAAGAAGGCTAGGCTTATTCCGACGAGGATG
>CAYNNY010000082.1:0-12689 GCA_964398555.1 uncultured Verrucomicrobiales bacterium | reverse complement strand
AATTCCTGACTCCTGACACCCGCCCATCACGGTGCAAGCGGCACTGGATTTTCGTAATATTTCTGTGCCGCAGTGATCCACCAATACGAATCGCCCAGCTTCACGGCGCGTCCGTGAGTCGAGTTTCCCACACCATCGCCGAAGAGCATGATGTGGACACCGGAATCGCGGGCATCGGTCATGTGACTCCCCCATGTGAGCGTTTCGCCATCGGGATCGATCGTGACTCGGGCGTGGTTGTCGCGGTTCAACTTAAAATAATCGTATCGGTTTGTCGTGCCAGGTTTAAAGCGGTCACCGAGGAAAAACGACGGCGCGCTATCCTCCCACTCCGGGGGTGCCCCGGTGTCGCCGTCTTCCGGGATATTTTTTAGATCGGGGAACAAAACACCGGTGTAGGGGCTGATCAGTTGGGAGGAATTGATGTGTCCGACTGGTAATTGCCAGAGCATCACTTGCTTGCCAGTGCGCTCGTTGAGGGCATCGACGTAATGGAGGTAGTTCCCCCAGTGCTCCGCATTCCAAAACCAAGTGGAATTTTCAGGATGCCCACCGGGGTCGGTGTCACTGCTGAAGGCAGCTCCATCGAGCCCGTATTTATCGATGGAAACAAAATCGGCACCGTGAGTGAGGACGCCGCAGGAAATATAATAATCCGCCACGGCGAGCCCTTCGTTGCGCACGGTTTCCCGTCCAGTCACCATGCCTTGAGTATCGGTGACATGCATCAAGCCTTTGGTGCCGATGTGACTGCTGGAAAGCCATCCACCTGCTGGATTGGCCCAGAGGTTAAACTGCCATCCGATGTAAGCGTTGTTAGCGTGTTTTTTGATGGTGTAATTGATCGCCTCGATCATGCCGCGTAGGGTGTCGGGGAATAGAGGGTCACCCGTTGCGGTATCGAGCACACCCATATCATAGACGGCATTGGTCTGCGCCATAAGCGTGGTTGGGTCTTCGTTGTTCTGCGCCATGTAACCGATAAGATCCGGCTCCAACACCCAGATCACCATCTCGTCCCTTGCCTCCTCGTTGGCAATATCAATGGCAAACTTGAGGTCTTCAAAATACCCCTGCATGTAGTCTTCCTCCTGCATGTGTTCAAGGTCGGTGGTGTAGGACTCCCCACCGTCCGGGATATTATACCACACTATCACGGGGATCATCCCGCGCTTGACCGATTCCCGAACAAACTTCCGCATTCGGTCGCCATCGACAGTCGTCCACGTCCGCCACCCGACACCTTTGCGTTTCACCCCGCCATTCATGTAGAGATAGCGGTAATCCACCCAACGATTTTTCCGATTCCCCGGATCGTAGGCGGAGAAAAAATCGAGATCCACTCCATCCTCGGACACCGAACCAAGCGACAAATAATCGGGTAACCCGGGGATGCTACCATCCGACTGGTCCACCCGCACTCCGATCAAACGGTCGGCCCCTGAGCTGTCGGTGATTTTTAACCCCGACCTCATCCCGGCAGTTCCTGTCAATGTGATTGTATCTCCTGAAATGGAAGCTGATAGAGCGGCGGGATGGTTGACGGTGACGGTGTAGGGTGCGATGCCGCCCTCGATGGTCAAGGTGCTGGTGCCAGGAGAGACAGCGACTTGCGCCGATTGGCCGGCGTTGTCTTTCCCTGCTAAATTCATCGGACTGGCTCCAGCGGTCAGATAGGTTTTTGGTGCTGACGTCGAAGTGCCCGCGCTATTGGTGAGTTCAATCACGTAAGAAAAGGCACCGATCGTATTATCGTTAAAATCCCAAGTGGCAGTCTGTGGGGCACTGCCTGTGACAGTGCCGGTGTGGACGAGAGTTCCATTTTGATAGACTTTCCATTCAGTCACCGGCTCACCACCCCAAGTATTCCACTGGACTTTGTGACCGATGCCATCCGCCCAATCGTTTTGCACCGATAGGCTGGCAACATTCGGTGCACCCGCAGGGCCGACGTCGCCACCACCCGTATCCCCTCCTCCGGTGTCGCCACCTCCTGTATCTCCGCCACCACCCCCACCGGCATCCACAGCATCGGCGTCGACCACGCGGGCCTGGAGTCGGGCAAAGCGATGATTTCCACCGACCTCCAAGGCTGTAACCGCCCGCCAAACCACACGCTTCGAGCCATCAGGATTACTGGAGGATTCATGGATCAACATCACACTACTTCCCGAATTCCAAGTCACGAGGTCATCCGAGGTTTCCACCCGGTATTCCACGCCTTGGGCAAAAGGATCCACATCGAGATCGACACAGAAATAGTCCCGAGTCACGCCGTCCACCGCAAGAGGTCGTACCACCACTGTTAAAGCAGCGCGGCCCGACACAGGCGACGTAGCCACACCCATGTCATTCCCCAGTAAAAAGTCGATCAAATCGGGAAGATGGTTACCATTGGAATCAAGGGTGGCATCGACTACTCCATGCGTCGTCTGCCACGCTTCCAATGCGGTGTTATTGGGATTCACACCAACACTGACGCCATTGAACACAATATTCGTTGGCGCAACCCAGGTCCCGGAACCCGTGAAGTCGAGATTGATACTGGCCGCCGCGCCAAATGAATACCCTAGCCAGGTCGGTTGGGTCACAGTATGGCGGCCACTACTAACCGTCCAAGAGCCGGCATTCCCCGAACTCCCGGTCGACCAGGAATCCGCATCAAACTCAAGCGTCCACGAGGTGATCGCAGCACCACTATTGTTGGTTAATTTAATCGATCCCGAAAACCCCGACGCCCAAGTCGATGTAGGATCAACGGGCTCCACGAGGATTTCTCCGCCACCCATTTCGTAGTGCCGAGTCCAACCGTCGGCGCTCGGTGGTGGCGGACCGCTGTCGTCGTTTCTGATGGTGACTGTGGCAGATGCTGTGACAATATTTCCTCCGACCGCATTACTCAGGTTAACAGAAAAATCCTCCGAAGGCTCTTCAATATCATCAGCAACGATTTCAATGCTGAGAAGTTGGGACGTTTGACCTGCCGCAAAAATGAGCGTGCCGCTGGAGGCGGTAAAATCATCGGGAGCGGTCGCAGAGCCATCGGCGACCGCCCAGTCCACGGTGGTTTCCACCGTAGGTGCGGGGCTGAGGGTGACGGTGAGATTGGCGGTGGTTGTCCCGCTGTTTCCTTCATCGAGAGAGATCCCTGAAATACTAATGTCGGAGGGATTGAGAGTATCGTCGTCGGTGATAGTGCCGATGGCTGTCGGGGTAAACAAGGTAGCTCCAATGACATTACTCAATGTCATGATAATCGTTTCGCTTGCCTCGACGGCGGTATCACCCGAGATGGTTACGGGAATCGTCTTTCGGGTTTCACCCGCAACGAAGGAGAGAGAACCAGAGGTGGCGGTGTAGTCGGTTCCCGCTGTGGCAGTGCCATCGGAAGTAGCGTAGTCCAGCGTCACTGCCGAGGCGGAAGGAGTGGAGAGGGAAATGGTAAAGTTCAGTATGGACGTGCCGCTATTTCCTTCAGGCACGGACTCACCGGAAACAAAAAGCGGGGAGGCTGGGGCCGATTTATCGTCGTCGACAACCACCCCCGTCGCCACGGCGGCGGTGCTGTGCAAGGCGGCACCAGAGGCGTTCGTCAGCGTGAGCATCAGTGTTTCGTGGTCTTCTTCGGTGGTGTCACCCGATACGGCGATGGTGACTTGTTGGCTTGTTTCGCCATTGGCAAAGGTGAGTGAACCCGAGGCCGCCGTGTAGTCGCTCCCTGCGATGGCCGAGCCGTCGGAGGTGGTATAGTCCACAGTCACTGAACCATCTGAAGGAGCTGAGAGGGTGACGGTGAACACGAGATTCGACGTGCCGGTATTCCCCTCAACCACCCGGGCATGACCGACGGCGAGGTGGGCGGAGGCGAGCGACTCACCGGTGACATCCTCACCACCAAGCACGTTGTTCACCTCATTGACCAAGGGGGCCGTGCTGGTCGATGAATATCCCAGCTTCGAGCTTCCCCCATCCACGGCCCCAGGTGTCACATCACCAAAAGCAGTCCAGATAATCACCCCACCCAAGTTGTGATCTTTGACGTATTTTGATTTTAGACCCACCGACCTAGGGTCGTCGTAACTCAAAAAGGCACCGTCGCGGGTGAGGTAAGGCACTTGGGCTTCGTTATCCCAACTTTTTGTCCATCCCCCGAGATTGGCTATGATCCGGGCGTAGTAAGGAGTGCCTTCAAACGTCGGCCAGTTGGTGAAATCAGCAGCGGTATTGACCGTGCCGTCGGGGTTGACGTTGCGTTGAGTTTTGACGGTGGGGGCATTGACGGCACCCATGCCGTTGGTAACCACACCCCGACCGTAAAACGCGAGTCCCATCGTGATTTTTTCAGGTCGAATCCCGGACTCCAGAAGCTTTCCTAACGACTGGTGCCAGGAAAGATCACCCCCCTCTTCATTGGTGTATCCGTAGAGGGGTGAATTGTGGCCAGCGGTGTTGGCCCAGCCACCTTGAAGGTCATACGACATGATATTGAAATAGTCCATCAACCCATCGAGCTTCGCCCACTCGAACCCATCGGTTTTAACCGATGCGGCTGAAAAGGCGGCGGTAATCAACTTATCCGGACCGATTGCGGCGCGGAGTTCAGTAACCAAGGTGGTGTAGTTCGCGTAATCCGCCGTGCTTCCCATAAAGTTCATTCCGGCAAAAGGGCCGGGGTATTCCCAATCGAGATCGATGCCGTCAAATCCCAGGTTAATGAGCCTTTTGCAATCGTTGATGAATCGGGCGCGCATGATGGGGTCGGCGGCCATTTCGGGAAAATGTTTACACATCGACCATCCACCGATCGATACCATGCATTTTTTTCCGGCATTGTGGCAAAGCTCAATCAACCCGGGACTACCACCGGATTTTTTCATTGGGATCGGCCAGTTTCCGCTAGTGCCACTGGCCGGGTGTTCCCAATTCGTCGAAGTGCCTGCGATGTATCCGGCATCGATTGCTTTTTGGCTGAGTTCCCACTGAGGCTCAAGGTCACCAAAAAGAATCCAATAATCCCAGCTCGATGAAGAATCCGTCATCAAAAGCTGCCCAGGCTCCTGAACTTGTCCAGACAGATGGATTTGTTTGTTCCTCAGGTCAGCACTATGCAGCGAGCCATCTTTAGCGACCCCTTCGAAGGAGAAATTTAAAATCGTATATTGGGAATAATCCAGGTTAAGCTGATTGAGCAACCCCTGCTGGGAGTATCCGGCGGAAGCCGATTTCCAAGCATCCCATTGTGGCACATAGCCGATAATTTGTTTGCCGTGCGAGCTGGTGTAGTGAGTGGCACCTGTGTTCACCTGCCCGTGCAGGCTGGTGAAGCCGAAAGCGATCATCAACAAAAAGAAGACGCTGAAGGATCGGAGAAGTATGGATCGCTGGGAATGAAACATAGAAAAATAAATTAAAAAGAATGATACGTTAGGGGCCCACGTTCACTTGTCGAACGGAGATCCGTGCAAATTTTCGCGTCGCGGACTGCCCGGCAGGAGTGGCACTTCGCCAGACGACCCGGGTCGAGCCATCAGGATTTGCGCTGGTTTCGTGAATCAACATGGTCGAGTCGCCTGCGCTCCAGTCGATCAGGTTATCGGAGCCTTCGACACGGTATTCCACCTCTTCGGCAAGTGGGTCCACATCGATGACGATGGTAAAATACTCGCCATCGGAGCCATCGACATTCAAGGTGGACAAAGTGGCATGCATCACCTCCGATTGTCCTGCTCCGGTGCTTGGGTTGTTTCCAATAAGAAAATCAATGAGATCGGCCAAGCCATTCCCATCGGAATCTTGCATCACATCTGTAATCCCGTGAGTGGCCTGCCACGAGGTCAGCGTTACATTTCCCGCCCCCCCATTTTGATAGTGGCGCTGCCACCCTACGCCATCGGCATACGCACTCATCCACTGTTCGAATGCGGTGGCGAGGTCCGGGTGGGTCCGGTGTTCGTGACCAATTTCCCAGGTGCCCACGCCACGGAGCACCGCGCTGCTATTGAGCACCGAGCCAGCGGGTGTGAGCAAGGCATCCATTTTCATTTTCATTGCCTTGGGACTGGTAAACCACTCACTGCCAATTTTCACCTCCATGGCATTGGCATCGATGGCGGCATCGTAGGTCGCTTGATCAGCAGCCCAAGTGTTTCGGATGGTAGCCCATGAAGTATTCGCAGAGCCGTAGAATGGAAGTCCGCAGATGATTTTGTTGGCGGGGAACCCTTTATCAATCACATACTGAAGCCCTCCCCTCACGGATTGTTCAAACATAGTATCGGTCGCCGTTGTCCACTGGGCACCGCTACCGGGTGCTTTGATCGGGCCATTGGCACCACTCGGACTGGAGGCTTTCCAGTCGTAGCCAAAGTAAAAAAAGAAATCGCAATGGTCTTTAAGGATCGCAAAATCATAGCTTCCCATATACCACCCCGGCCCCGTGCCAAACATCAGGATGTAATCGCGATTCTGAGTTTTCAGCGCCGTGTGTAACTCGGTCATCAACTGGGTGAGCGCTGCTTTTCCGGTGCCGGCATCGGGAAATTCCCAATCGATATCCACTCCGTCATAATCGTGCAACCCGACATAAGCGACAACGTTGCTGATGAAATCCGCCCGCTTAGTGGCGTCGCTAGCAATATTGAGAAACTGCCCGGCCAAGCGCGCCGGATACGCACCACCAATCGACATAATCACGGATTTATTCCGCGCATGAGCCTCGGTGATAACATCCGCTTGATAAGCCTTAAAGTTCCCCAATCCCTCCCCCACAGTGCCATCAGCATCAAGAGGTTCGGCAAAAGCATGCACAATCACATCGTATCCAGCCCAATGAATCCCCTGGATTTCCGTGGTGATTTGAGCCGTAGTCAGTGATTGCTCGGCACCGGCAGCATTGCGTAAGGCGTTGAGATAACCCATCACGATGGGACGTCCGCTCGGCAGCGTCGATAACCCACGTGGCGGCGCCGCACCGCTGGAGTCGTCATTGAGAATCGTTCCCGTCGCTACTCCATCGGCAATATCAACTCCCGAGGGGTTGCTGAGAGTAAGTGTTAAACTTTTATTGGTTTCAAAAGTGGTATTACCGAGGACGGCGACTGCGATGACCTTTGAAATTTCTCCCACCGCAAATGTCAAAGTTCCCGACGTGGTTGTGTAGTCAGTTCCCGCCAACGCCGTGCCATCCGCCGTGGCAAAATCCACCGTGGCCACCGTATCAAGACCACGGGGAAGACTGACCGTAAACAACATATCCCGAGTGCCACTATCCCCCTCTTCGACCGAGGTATCGGCAATACTCATCGCCGATGAACCGGTGCCGTAATAGGAACTGAACGTGTTGACATACTCATAGACGCCGGTGCCGCCATCCGTGGTAAGATCCCAATTCACCGACCACGTCATGATCCCACGAAAGCCTGGATAGCCGCCGCTTTCTTTACGTAATGTGTAGGAACCGGTGTAATGGGAGGCCTCTTTATCACCCGTCTCAAGATACTTCACCGCCTGCAACACCTCGTCAAAAGGGATGAACCCACCACTGGCAGCACTCTGCGATGCCGGGATACCGATGGCTACTTGGTCCGGACGAAGGGGGCTGAAAAATCCCCCTCCAACATTAAACCCCTTGAGCAAAGCCTCACTCCCGGCCGTTAACATCCCCGAAGTGGCGGGACCGTGGTTGCCTCCATCCAGTCCTCTTAACCCGGATGCATTATAATACTGCGGATGAATAAAATCGAGGATATCGCGCACGCCCTCGATCCACGGCATGTATGCGCCCCAAATCCCGGCATAAGTAACCATCGCGCCCTGAACGTAAGCCGTTTCCGGCGCAGAGGTCAGCATCAACGAGCCGCCGTAATGCAGGTAAATCTGCCGAGTCGCCTCAATCAGATGAACAATCGTTGGCGTTGTCGGATTTTGAAAATCCGTATCCCCCCCATCCAAACTAAAAGTGCCCGCCTCAATATCAATATCGATCCCATCAAACCGATATTCATCAATGATCCCAATCATACTGGAAACAAACAGATCCCGCTTGGCTGTGGTATCGAGCTTTACATACGCATTAGCTCCTCCCAAAGAAATAATCACCTTGGTGCCGCGTGCCTGGAGAAACCTCACATCCTCTTTGAAAAGCGCCACCGTTTGTTCCGGCACGGCAATGCTGGGCGTGAAGACCATCGTCGCCCGATCGTCTGCATCACTTTCCGCAAAGGCAATGTAAACCACATTGTATCGATCCGGCACATCCTTGAGCCGCATCACGCTGGAGCCATTGTTGAAGTTATGCCAGTAACCCGCCACCACCTTGGTATCGGCAGGCAACCGACTCCGCACATACGCCTCCGCCGTGACATGCCCAGAAAAAGCCAGAGTCACAGCAAAGAACAACACCTTCATAATCAATGAATTCAGCCCCAAAATTTGCATTAGACAAAATTTTCACCGCCAGCGAAAAAGTCAACCGGTATTGAGCATATCAAGCCCTATTCCCCAATTAACTTTTCGCTTGTCCACTACTGAACAATCACACTGGTACATTTTCAATTTACAAGCCCCATCGACCTCATCAAATTCAATTTTAACAATCTGCCAAGCTATCTATTTTAAAGCGTGATGATTGAAAAGATGTTGATGCGGAAGGTTTTGCTTTCTAGGATTTGGATTTTTTTGTTGGCGAATCGAATATCATATAATGGATTGTTTTGAAGAAGTTTGGTGGGATCGGGTAAATAGAGTCCAACTCTGTATTTTCCTTTTAAATGAGGGGTCACGCTTCCTGACAGAATGTGAGTAAGCCCTTTATATTCGCTGTCACTCGGATCATACGGTTGCCAATCTGCGGGGTTGGCTTCTATTTTTTTTGTGAATACAACTTTGTTGTTTGGGGTGACGAGAACGAGGTAGACAGGGCGAGGATTTTTAATGGGAGAAAAGCCGACGTTTTTAAGATGAATTTTATAGTTTAGGGTGGAGCCAGTTACTTTGAGTTTGGTTTTTTTGAGATCAAAATAGAGGCGGTAACCGAGGTGGTCGCGAATAAAGTCGTAGGCGGAGCGATCGCAAGGTGCTCCCTTTTTTGTTTGGAAATATTCTTCATCAAAAAGAATGTGGTTTTCGGAAAGAAGTTCGGGCGAAACAGGAACGGTTTTCCAGTGAGCAACATTTACTTTGTTGTTTTGTGAGATGTCGAAGACATCGTAGTGATGATCTTGAAAGATTTTTAAGGCATTGGTTATGGAAAAGTTTTCGTGTAATCCCCAAGGGCCTTTTTGAGCGTAGGGGATCTCGCCCGCCACTTTTACATAAGGCGATTCTTTTTTTACTAATTTATATTCCGAGGAGCCAAAAACATAATCGTTGTTGCGTGCTTTTGGATGTTCGGACGCAGTAAAATAGTCGTTATGAAATCCGCAGCGTTTGTTCTCCTCTTCGGTTAGGTTATACTTGTTCTTAAAGCGAGGGTAGCGAATGGTGATTTGTCGGTCGGTGAAAATTTTCAAAAGGCGTTTAGCTAGTTTGCTGCGATTCTTCCAATCGCCACTCAAACGAGTGTGATGCCCTTCGCCCCAAGCACCCACAAATCCGATTTGCCACATATCAATCAATCCAATATTTTTTTGAATGAAGGGTTCTAATTGGTCAAGATGTCGGAAAATATCTTTAAAGGTCACTTTTGTTGCGCTTGGTTTATTGTCATAAGCAAAGCGAAGGAGGAGTTTAAATCCATGTTCTTTTGCGTCGTCTAACACCTTTTGCATATTTGAAAATGCTTTTTTGTCCAGTGGTTTTCCAACGTAGTCCGTGAGATAAAAGTAGAGTTGGATCTCGGAAATTTTATCATTTTCCACGTCGTATTTTTTTAGTTGGTCTTTCCCAATCCAACTTTTGGGAAAACGCACATCTTTATCCCACGTAAAAACCAAGTTGTGTGCAAAAAAGTTCGATTGCAAAAAGAATCCGCGTTCAGGATTTTGTAGCGGTTCAATCGGTTTCATTTTCACAGAAGCACTCGAAAAAGCGGTTCCAATCCAAAGAAAGAGAAAAAGACCCATTAACCCTTTTTTTGCACACCCCACAAAACCCTGTTTACTGCTAGGAATTTGCTTTTTGAGTGAGGTGGTTGTGAACATTGTGCTGGAGGGAGCAAGGAGGTTGGGCTAACTGAATTGAGAATTTTGAATGAAGACTCTGGACGGCGTGATTATCGTAAAACTCATGTAAATGAACGATTTTCCAGAAAACCATGCCTCAATTCATTAAATTTGAACATAACTCCCCCACTCGCTATGCCAAGACCTTTTTTGGGTAACGATTATTTACGGAGATTTACCGCTTCAATCAGGCGTCTCCAAGAACCAGGCGCCAGGATGAGGTTCGTCAAATTAAAAGTCACCATCTCGGTGTTTTTGGTATATGCTTAACGAAGAGTTCAACACGACAATGAAGTATCCGGATTACGCGCAATTGATTACCGAGAGCCAGCAGAAGCTCTTTGCCTACATTTACTCAATGCTGGGTCGAAATGCAGCCTCTTGGGATGTTCTTCAGGAAAGCAATCTCGTCCTTTGGCGCAAGCAAAACGATTTCCAACCGGGTAGTAACTTTGATGCCTGGGCATTCAGTATTGCCCGATTTCAGGTCCTTGCGCACCTGCGTGACCGGAAACGCGACCCTCTCGAACTCTTGACTCCGGAACTGCTTGAGGCGTTGGCTGAGGAATCCGAGGAAGAAATGCATCATTTTGATGAGCGGCTGATTGCGTTGCAACATTGTAAATCCCAACTCAAGAGTAAAAACCGACGTATCGTCGAGCTTTACTACGAAAAAAATATGCCTCTCAAAGATGTTAGTGCCAGTCTTTCATCCAGCGTCAATGCCATTAAGCAGGCCTTGCTCCGAGTAAGACGCTCTCTCAAACAATGCATTAAAATTCAACTCAAAAACACCACACCATGAATCCCCTCCCACCAGAATCCGATCAAGCTGCATGGATCAAGCAAGCTCTGTTTGAACTGAAGGATGGTCAGGGTAACGCCGCTGATGTCCAGCGGCTCAGGGAGATTCTTTTGCAGGACTCCGAGGCCAGACGAATCTACCTGCAGGATAACCAGCTGGATCACATGCTCAGCATTTGTCCGGAGGCTGTTCAGTTCCCAAGTGCTGAGGTAGTCAACGCACCTCAAGCTTCTCAAGTTTCACCGAAATGGTCACCCATTCAATTACTCAGCAGTGCTCTCGTCGGAGCAGGCATCGCGGCAGCCATCATACTGATGTTTTCAGCGGAAACAAATCTACCATCGACCCCGCCATTGGTATCAGAATTGACCACACTCCCTCCGATCGCTTCATTACTTGCCGAATACAAGGCACAAATCAACGGGAGCGCAGCCGACAATAACACAGCATTCGAAAAAGGAGAACTCTCCCTCGAGGAAGGTATTGCTGAAATTGTCTTTCGGAATGGTGCTCAAATCGTGCTCGACGGCCACTGTGGTTTTGAAATTCTTGATGGTCAACATGTCATCCTCAATCACGGAAAAATGTGGGCTTACTGTCCGCCTGAAGCGCATGGTTTCCGGGTGACGACACCTGGGGGCAAGGACATCGTTGATCTGGGGACCGAGTTTGGGGTCGAGGTCAGTCCTGGGGGTGAAACGAAAGTCGATGTTTTTGATGGACTTGTCGAAGTGATGGTGGCGGATTCAGATGTGCGGCAGGTCACCTACGGAAATGCCCTCAAATGGAGTATTGATTCCAAGCCTGTATCGGCCCAATTTTCTGGTTACGGCCAGTTTACCACTTCTGAAACCCTCCGTCAAAAACGGATTGATGATTATCACCAACAGATGATCAAGCGGGATGACCTTCTTCTGTATTACAATTTTCATGATATCAATGACGGCTCTACTCCTAATCTTGCGAAAAATGCTCAGCGAAACACATCGGCTACGATTCTCAACCCCATACGAGTTTCGGGGCGAACCGAATACTCACATGCGTTATTGCTCGAAAACAAAGCCAACAGCATTAATTTCAATCTGCTCCGACCTCAGAAAACCACTTCGTTCACCACCGCTATCTGGGTCAAGGTAAATCGGCTTGACTCCAGTCTATCAACGCTCATCAACAGTCAAGGCTGGTCGATGGGAGCTCTTCATTTTCAAATCACACGCTCCGGGGGACTAAGGCATGGAATTTATGGGGGAAGGTCTTTTGAAACACCATCGAACGTAGTGCAGTTGGGTCAGTGGCACTTGCTCGTCGTAACACGTAACCTCATCACTCAGCAAGCCGAGTTCTATTGTGATGGGGTCCGGGTTTCCTGTCGCCGTATATCTAACGAAATATCAAACAGGCAACCGCTTAAAGCTGAATTCGGTGAGTCTAGTATTGGGAGATGGTCGCACCCAATTTCACCCAACACTCATCGAGTGCTCAAAGGACAAGTTGATGAAGTCATGATTTTTAACCATGCTCTCAACAGTGAGGAAATCACGGATCTCTACACATCTGGAAAACCGTGAATGGCAAGGGGTGAGATTTTAGGAGTGAGGTAGGGAGACTGCACTGCTTTCAATTCTCAATTGAATACAACGGAATAAAGACCGATTGAAGTCCCCGAGCTTACGATGTTTTATCATTCATCGAAAAAATGCAGTTTTTTTACAAGTTTCGTAACC
>CAYNNY010000081.1:0-12703 GCA_964398555.1 uncultured Verrucomicrobiales bacterium | reverse complement strand
TTTGCCAAGCGAGCCTGTGCCGCCGGTGATGAGAATGGATTTGTTGTTGAGCATGCTGGAGAGTAACTGCTCAGGCAGGGTGTTGTCTAGGGAGAATATTGTTTTAACCAATCTGAGAAGAGTGGGGTAAAGAGTGGGAGTGTTTCCATGGCTCCGTGATCGGATAGATGGTCTCTGTCGTAGTAGAGGGATCGCCCATGTTTTTCCATGCGGCAATAGTCAGTGGCTGTTCGGAGGTAGGGTAAGGGGTCAAGGATTTTGACTTGCTCATCTGCCAATGAATCGATAATGTCGTTGGCGAATGATTGCCTCTTTTGATGTTGTTTAACCGTAACGCCAAAGCTATCCAGATCGATTTTATCTTTACGTCCGTAACGCAAAGCGTTGGCCAGTGCATTGGGTGGATAGAGATCTTGATAGGGGGCCTGTTTGAGAATCCATATTTCCGCACCAGTAGCTTTCAGTTTGGCGATGGTATGGATGAAGCTAGTTTTGAACGCCTCCTTGGCAGGCATGCCGAGATCGTTAGGGTTGATCATCGGGGGCGGAGTATGCTCGCTTTCATCTCCAAGTGGGTAAAAACTCCACCTCGCCGCCAAGATGACGACTTTGATATTGTTTTTGACAATGAATTCAAGAACGGCTTGATTGAATTCAGGAGTATCTGTTTTTGGCGGACAGCAGACACCAAGCAATGGCGGGGTGCTTGAGTTCGGTGCGACATAAATATTTGTCTTGGATTCCCTACAGAGTTTTCTGAAAACGGGTAAGTAAACCCGAGAGTGACTATCTCCCCAGAGAAGAATGGGCAGGGCTTTTGCGTTTTGCGCTGTTTCATCCACAAAGGGAAGTTTCCCTGTCGTCACGACGGATTTCACTTTTTCCATACCCTCTTTGGGGTAGACGTCGAGGTAGTCGGTGACTTCTTTAGAAAACCGAGAGGGGAGGCCGTCATTTTTATAGATGATGGTTCCGAGTAGAATGAAGAGTGCGGTGCAGGCGTAAAAGAGCTGAAATACTCTTTTACGGCTCTTGAGCAATCCGGGTTTCCTGAAGGGCGTCTCAACCCATTTCCAAGAGAGGTAGGCAAGGATGACACTGGCGAGGGCAAGGGAGATTCGGGTTGTGGTCGATATCGGTCCGACGGCTGCATATTTGGTGAAAACCATCAGAGGCCAATGCCAGAGGTAAATGGAATAGGAAATTTTGCCAATGCCTACGACGGGAGGAAGGGCGAGTAGTTTGCCGACAGAGGATACCCTCGTTCGGTTGGCAAAAATAAGTAGAGATGCTCCTAGGCAGGGAATGAATGCGTGGGGTCCCGGGAAAGGCGTGGAATAGCTATAGTCAAAAATGGAATAGAGAATGAGCCCAAGCCCAAGCCAACTCAATGTTTCAGTGCGTAATAACGAAGTCGGTTTTTGGTTTTGAAGTGGAATACGGGAGAAGTGAATTGCCAGCAACGACCCCATCAATAGCTCCCATGCGCGAGAAGGAAGGAGGTAAAACGTAGCAGACGGATAGGCCTTTACGCCATAGGTGCTCCAGCAGAGGGAAAGCACGGCAATACCTCCCATCCACAAGGCGATGTTTTTCTTTTTCCGATGCAGAAAACCGAGAAGCAGCGGGAAAACAACGTAAAATTGTTCTTCCACTGCCAGCGACCAGGTGTGCAGGAATGGAAGGTGCTCGGAGGGGGCGTCAAAATAGCCATCTTGTTGAGAAAAGTAGAAGTTGGAGACGAGAGTGGCTTGCGCAACTGTTTCTTTTCCGAAGTCTCTAAATTGGCTGGGGTATAGAATAATCCATGCTCCGATTATTGTGGTGAGGACAACTACTGCGAGAGCGGGTAGAATGCGACGGATGCGGCGTTCCCAGAAGCCCGCCATGCTGAAAGAACCTTCTCGGATGTCTTTAAGGATGATGGCGGTAATCAGAAATCCAGATATGACAAAAAAGACATCCACTCCCACATAGCCTCCTGGGCAGCCGAGACCCATATGAAATAACACTACTGGGATGACAGCTAGAGCACGGAGTCCGTCAATATCTGGTCGGTAACGAAGGGGGTGATGGATTTGATTCATAGAGTATAGATACGGTTGAGGTGGGACGTAGATGGGTTAAAGTCTTATGCTGAAGTTAGCTTTGTAATTTTTTGTGCGAGTGATTTAGAGGTTTGGGAGATGTGATATTGATCTCGAATGTGTTGTTGGGTCGGCGAGAGGTCAAGACGATGAGATTCCCAGTTTTTCCAGAGTGTCATCAAGCTGGAAGCTATCTGGGAAGGTGACTCTGGAGAGAATACCCATGGGGAGGAGAGAGGTAGAGAGGAGGTGATGCCAGTGAGGCTGATCATGGTGGGAACGCCTGCAAGGAGGAGCTCTAGAGGTGCCATGCCAAAACTTTCTGATCGGGACGGGTGGATAGCGAGCTGAAATTGGCGAGCGAAATCAGGGAACTTGTCCACACGACCTACAAACTTGAACGTGCTGCGGAACCCATGATCAATGAGGTGAGTGAGTTCTTCGTTTTGATCCCCAGTTAACACACATTCCATGGCTGGAAAATCGGGTTCTGAGGCCTCGACGATTTTTAATGCCTCGATAAAATCAGAAAATCCTTTACGGGGTTCCTCTGATCCCGCAACTAATATTTTGGGGGGGAAGTTGGTTGTTTTTGGAAGTGGGGGGTAGAAATCTTCGTCGGAAAAGCTGCCGGACATGCAGGCGACTTCTTTACCTGACCAGCTACTGGCTCGGTGGGTAAGCTGTTCGCCTCGAGCGAAAATCAGGTCACATTCGCCACAGCGGTATTTGTTGAAGTCGTTTTCAGTCATGCCTGGCGTGCGAAGGATTACAGCGACTGGGACGCCTCCAGCCGCTTTGGCGAGAGCTAAAGCAGGGAGGGTTTCTTGGTGGTCGTTGGCAACAATCGCGATGGGGGCGATGCCATCGGTGTGAAGCTGGGAAAGGGTATTCTCGGCGAATTTTTTTAACCCACCGATGCGAGCCCCTAGTGACCGTGGACTTGGCCATGGGGAGATGTGGTGCGGGATCGATTTTTCAGTGAGAAACCCATCGAGCCAGCCTTCTTCCCCGAGTAGGACGCAGGGGTGGAGCGGGGTGATTTCTGAGCTATTGACAATCCGGCTGAGTGATACCTGCGCCCCTGCGCGTCGGGCGCGTTTCTGGATAAATAAGACGTTATTCATTGTGCTGGCTGCTGGGAGGCGGCATGACGAATGGAGTCGATGGCCTCTTTGACTTCGCTGGGTCGTATCGCTTTTAGGTAGTTGCGGTAGCGGATGGTTTGTTTTCCCTTTTTACCAAAGATCTTGTATTTGGTGACGTGTTTGATCCGCGAGTTGTAGGGTTCGTTGATGGCGGAGTGCATGCGGAGTTTGAGCCCGCGTCGTCGGGTGCCGAAGCTGAGACGGATGTTTTTTGGCTGAGGGCGATTTTCAATGGCGTGAAGAATGGCATCGGCAGCGCGTTCGGCTGATTTTCCGTCGGGTTTGTAGATCCATTTTTCCAGATGGGCGAGTCGGTCATTTTTGAACTCGGGTTGATCCGGGTTTGCCAAGGCGTGGTCAACAAGTGCGGGGAGGTTTTCCGGTGTATTGCATTCAGGTTGCATGCTGCAGACTTCCTGTGTATAAAACATAGGGTGTTTTGCAAAGGTGAGTCCAACGGTTGGTTTATTTGCCAGCCAAGCTTCAAGCGTGGTGGTGCAATTTTCGCATGAGATTTCCAAGTCGCATGCGAGGATGAGTTCAGTGATGTTAAACATGTCAGCAAGGTGAAGGTGCTTTTTCTGGGAATCGGGGATTGAGGCATACCAGTTGAGATAAATCCGAGGGTCTTCCCTTGGGTGAGGGCGAACGTAGATGTCGTATTTATCCTCCTTGATCAGAGTGTCAACAAATTGGGGAAACTGGGATTGCGCGTGATGGTGGGTGTTGATTGCGTTACGATAGTCTGCAAAACAGGGGATTTCCTCAATCCATGGGGAGAAAAAATCGTCACCGTCTTTTGCTGGAAGGTCGTGGAAGTGTGCACAGGAAAAATTGGAGTTGACGAGCACGACAGGGCGCGATTTTTTAAGCGACGGGTTGTGATAGAGTTGTGACCACGGAGGGGAATAGAAATCAAACCTAGGCACGCCGATCGATTGAATTTGATCGGATTGAATGACGTTGTTTTCGATGAGGGCGTGGGTATGGGTATCGTTCCAGCTCAGGATCAAGTTGCAGTGCATGTTATCGAATATTTTTCTGGAACTGAACTCGAGGTCGCCTTTGACGTAAAAGATTCCCTCGTTTGGAAGGATGCCCGAGAGAACTCCGTAGGACTTGAGCTCTTGGGAGAACCGCGCGAGGTGGTCGGCATTGAGGTGGTTAAATAGGATAAAATCGGGCTTCCATGCACCGAGGCATGACCTCCATGAGGCGAGGGGTTCGAGGATGACTCTCACGCCTCTTTTCTCTAAGTGATAGGCAATTAGCGCGTCCCCCATGAGGTCGCGTGGTTTGCTATCTACAAAAATGACTACAGTGAACATAATAATACTAAGGAATTCTAACGGGGATATTGTTTTCTGCCAAGTGCTGTTTGATTTCTAGTGGGGTAACCTCGGTGAAGTGGAAAACACTGGCTGCTGCTGCGGCAGAAGCTCCGCCAGTTTGAATGCTATCGAGGACATCCTTGGCACTGCCGGCACCGCCGGATGCGATGACGGGGATGGAGACCGCATCCGTAATGGATTTGATAAGAGAGATGTCATAGCCGTTCATGGTTCCGTCCCTATCAATGGATGTGATGAGGATTTCACCTGCGCCGCGCATTTCGAGTTCTTTGGCCCAGTCCACAGGGTGGATGTTCTGGGAATGAGTTCCCGAATGGCTAAAGCATTCACAGGTGCCAGTGCTGTGACGTTTTACATCGATACTTGCGACGACACATTGAGAGCCGAAGTGGTTAGCGGCAGAGGAGATAAGGTTGGAGTCGGTGTAGGCTGCGGAATTGACCGCGATTTTGTCCGCGCCAACACGGAGAAGGTTTTTGAAATGAGCGAGAGAGTTGACGCCACCACCCACAGTCATAGGGATAAAGCTCTCTTGGGTGAACTCCATGATTTCCTCGTAATCAGGATCCTCTCCGTCGCGTGTGGCATTGATATCCACAACGATGAGTTCATCGACTTCGCGGATATTATAGACTTTAATGGCGGGTAGCACGGTGCCAATGCGACGCCAGCTATCGAAGCCGATGCCCTTGACGAGGCCGGGGCGTTTCCAGAGAAGAGTGGGGATAATACGTGTTTTAAGCATTTTTCCAGCTGGGGTTAAGCATTCCAAAGAGGATGATGTCTGTTGGGGTGCCATCGATGATTTCTTGTGCGGCCTGGCAGCCTTCTTGGCTCATGCCGGATTTTTTCATGATGCGGATCATCGGGAGATTCAGAGAGTTGGTTCCGCCAGTCATCTTACGAATATTTTCCGATGTGAAAAGGTATTTCATTGCGAGTGACCAAGCTTGTTCTCCGTAGCCCATCCCGTGAGACTGGGCGTGGCCTATCATCAAGCCGAGATCAGCAGTAGAATGATGAATGTCTACGTAGGCTGTGAGTGTGCCGATGTGCCGAGGGCTTTCGTGCGTATGGATCGCCCAGAAATGGTGTGGGCTATCAGAAAATGTGTCGAGATAGGCTGCTGAGGTTTCCTGTGTGTGTAAAAAAAACCTTTGACGAGAAAAACGCATGAGCTTCTTATCATTGAGCCAAGTAAGGTAATCCTCGGTGATGTGGGTTTTCGTAAAAGGAGTGAGTATGAGGGTCTCACCCGTGATGTCTGGGCATACTGTCATCGTTAGGTTGTTGAGGTTGTTGAGGTTGGCTGTTGGTTTATTAAGTCAAGCATGGCGGAATAGACTCGCTCTGTGCTGCCTTCAATAGGGATCGGCGAGGATGGCGATGTTGGGAGAAGGGATTCGGGAGTGGTGACAAGTTTGTTACAAACTCTCTGGAGATCTTTGCATGATAGGATCAACGGAATGTAACCTAATTGGGTGGATACGCAGGGGTCTTCTGCTCCGCTTTCATTTAGTCCGATTTGTACGCTCACTGTGGGGCGATGAAGGATTGCTGCGTGTAGCAGTGCGATGGTCATCATGCCAAAGACGGCTTCGGCGGAAGCCAGCCATTCGGGTGTGGTGTGGTGTTCGGAGACTTGAATGAATAGGTTAGGGTGGTCGAATGATTGGGCAAATGTGTAGAGTGGCTCTTTCCATTCCGAGGGGTGGGGGCGGACTACGAGGGTGGCTGTTTTGCCTGATTCTCTGAGTGCTGAGGCGAGGCTCGTGGCGGTGGCGGGGAGGATGGTTTCCGTGGTGTAGCCATAGACGGATGTGCCATCGTCGCGCATGATAGCGCCCGTTCCACTGTAGAATGCGTGGTCTGAACCCGTGTAGAAGGGCTCGGAGAGAAAGACGTAGAGGAGTGAGTCTGCGGGGAATTCACTGTCACATTTGATTTTCTTCCGCCAGGCTTTACACATTCTTGCGAAACGAGCTGCGGTGAATTCAAGATCTGGGTGACCAGTGATTGAAACCTGCGCCGATGGCATACCTGCCTCGATTATGCCTTGTTGGCTACTGGGATCAATCGCGCATAGATGGTCGGGGAAGAGAAGTGGAGAAGCATCTCGGGTGAAACGATCTCGGTAGTTATGCCAAGAGTCGAGGATACCAAGAATTGGAAGGTTTTGGATTTTTGCGGCCAGACGCATAGTGTGTTCAATCTCATTGTAGAGACCGCAGGCAGAAAAAAGAAGATGGGGTGAGACGTCCGCAAGTAAGGCGGCGCAGTCCTTGGCGCTTAGGTGGTCGTCAATGATTTCACACTGGACTTTCTCAGGTAATGATTCCAAAAACGAGGCAGCACGCCCCGAGAGAAATACGGTGATACGGCATCCTTGATCCAGAGCGTAGCGTATGACGGGAGCCATAGCACGAGCTCCGCCAATGTCGCTTGCAACAGCTGCTATGGATGTGGTTTTCAAGTCAGTTAGGATGTGCTCAGTGACGCACGATGGGTATAGATTTTTTCAAAAGCGGCTACGACATCCTTCATGTCTTCTAGCGTGCAGGGTGGGCGCATGAATTCAGTTGTGATGATTTTCCGATCAATTTCCTCAGTAACTGGACAGCAGCCGAACGAGTAATCGACCTCACCTTCATAGTCATCAGCCTCGAACGGGTAGTGGTTTTTTCCATAGGCGACTTTTTGTTGATACATCGGAAGCTGGTAAATCGGCGTGACGTAGCCGCTGGAAATGAGTGGCCACTCGCGGTCTTCTGGCAGGGGGAGTTCGGCACTCACCGCATCGACAAAGGCATCTCTGGGAACACCCGTGACACTTTCATCGTAAAGGAATGCCTGCACGTAGTAGCTATGCTTGCTATCGTATTTGACACAAGTAGGTGTGATTCCTGGGATCTTGGCAAGTTCCTCGTTCAGATACTCGGCATTTTCAATCCGTTGATCGAGAAGGGTGTCGAGCTTTTTGAGTTGTTCAGTGCCGATGGCTGCAGCAATTTCTGTGAGGCGAAGGTTCCATCCAAAGGTGTTGCGTAGGTGTGAGACTTCGACGTGGGGCACAACGGCCTCCCCGTGATTGCGGATGAGTTGGAGGCGCAGCGCGAGGTCATCATCATCGGTCATGACCACGCCCCCTTCACCACAGTGGATGTGTTTGTGGTAATTAAGGCTGAAAATGGTCATGTGTGCGAGTGTTCCCACCTTGCGTCCCTTGTAAGTGGCACCGGGGGATTGCGCGGCGTCTTCGATCACCGTGAGGCTGTGCGCACTGGCGATTGCCATGATCGTGTCCATATCGGCAGGGTGGCCAAATAGATCCACAACCATAATCGCTTTGGTGCGTGGGGTGATCTTGCGTTTGAGATCCTCAGTATCCATGCAGAAGGTTTCTGGGTCGATATCCACAAAAACGGGCACGGCATTGTAGGTGATGATGGCGGTGGCGGTGGCAACCATGGTGTAGGGAACCACCAGAACTTCATCGCCAGGTCCCACATCAGCGGCACCGATGGCTGCACAGAGGCCTGATGTATTAGAATTTACAGAGATGGCATGTTTTGCTCCAGTGTAGTCGGACCATGCTTTTTCAAATTTTCTAATTTCAGGGCCACCGTAAAAGTCATCGTGCCAGCATCCGATGAATTGAGAGAGGTTTCCGGAATCGAGGACACGGATGGCGGCTTCTTTTTCTTCGGCTCCGATGTGATAGTGACCGGGGAAGAGAGAGGTTCGGACGGGGGGGGCACCGTGGATGGCAAGAGGACTAGGCATGATGGTGATTGAGATGGGCGCTAAAAATAGATGCAAGAAGTTTGTAGTGAGTGATTTCCATGGTGATCTGATCTTGAGCAAGTTGCTCGTCACGGGATAATCTTACGAGGTTTTGCACAGAATAGAGAAGCAGTGGTTCAAGTTCAAGGTTCGTTTGTTGCTCTGCGATCAGGGCATTGAATCCGGTGTAGTCAGGATGCTCTTTTATGATGGAAATGGTGAGTATTTCCGGTACATCTTGGATCGATACACGGGCTAGATCAAAGTCTGCTGTGATTTCCCACAGGTAACAGTCTTCCTGCACGGCTTCGCTAAAGATGATCTCGATGGGATCCCCAGCAGGAGAAAAACTCAGTTGTCCGTGAGTCGCTGACTGGCAATGGTATTGATGGGAGTTTAAAATCTTAGGAGAAATCCATGAGGCAAGAAGGTCAATGGCATGACTTCCATTATGCAATATCCCGCCTGAGCAGCTGATGTGTAGTCTGCGTAGTGAGCCAAATTCGTTTTGGCGAATGCGCGTGGCAAGTTTCTGAAGATCTGGATGCCATCGGCGTGGAAAATTAACCTGAAATGGAGTCGTCAGCGATGGGGCGTCTTCAAGGAGGCGAGATGATAGGATGAAATCGGTGCTCAGGGGTTTTTCGACGAGGATGGCTTTGGGCTTTACCTCCAGAGTCATAGCGAGGTGTGTGGTATGGGAATCATCTGGCGTGGCAATACAGATAACATCCCAATCAAAATCTAACCATGATCGAAGCTTGCGTGGCGACGGAGCGATGTTCCATTTTTTTTCGGCACGATCAGCGGATTCCTCATCGAGATCAAAAAAACCACCAAGCTCTAACCCCTCAGTGAGGTTGATGGCATGTGCTAGGGAATGGGGCATGGCGTCATGCTGAGAGCCGAATCCTGACGCGATACGTCCAGCGCCGAGTATGCCAGTTTTGAGAGGTGGTGTCATGCTGTGTCAGCCTGTCTAACGTCAAGGCAGGCTTGGTGGATCTCAGGGTTCTTGTTAATCCAGCGGATGACATCGGCAACACCGTAGTGGGTGTGGTTAGATCCAGATAAGTCTTCATGGATGGCGCGAATAAGGTTGTAGTCTTCTTGGTAATCAAGTGTGCAGATAAGGTGAGTTCCGTCTTTGGATTCCTCATGCGATATGAAAACAGGGTTCCATTTCTCCTCGCTTTCTGGGCGGTAGAATCCGTATGAGACGTGTTCTCTGTCGACAGGGTCTTGGGTTTCTCGGTCAAGCTGGTAGAGTGCTTCTGCGCGAAAAACTTGCACGTCAAACCCAGCAGGAACCGCTTGATGGGGAGCTGAGTTACTGAGATAGACGGTGTTAGGTTGGTGGGCATCGTAGGCGGTGATCGCTTCCGTAACGATATCGGGGTCAATTAATGGGCAGTCGCCCGTGATCTCTACACAGACATCCACGTTATGTTTTTTGAGGCATGAACACACACGATCTAACACGTCATGTTCGCTGCCCCGATCCACCGCGACGCCGTCTAGACGGTTTACGAGTTCAACGATGGGATTGTCCGTGTCGTTGGTCGTCGTTGCCACGATGATTTGGTCGAGTCGATCGACGCGTTGAAGGCGTTCAATGAGGACTTGCAGCAGGGGGGTGCCAGCGGCGGGCATGACAACTTTTTCAGGGAGCCTAGACGAGGTCATGCGGGCTTCGATGATAGCGGCGACTTTAAGTCCTTTGAGCATGGTTAGGTGTATGTTGAGGTGAAATTCTTGAGTAACTTGAGGCCTGGCTTTGAACTTTTTTCTGGGTGAAACTGCACGCCCCAGATCGTATCACGGGCTACGACAGACGTGATACCTCCTGCAAATGGGGTGCGTGCTACCGCGACGTCACTGGAGATGTCAAAATGGTAACTGTGCACGAAGTAAAAATCTGAGCCGGGGCTTATGCCTTCAAGCATAGGGTGGTCGGATGAGGGGTTTACCTCGTTCCAGCCAATGTGTGGGAGTCGCTCGTTTAGCTGAGGGGAAATTTTTCTCACAGATCCATGGATGAGATCGAGCCCCGGCGTGAGGGGGCCTTCTTCACCCGAGGTGGCGAGTAACTGCATGCCAAGACAGATACCGAGCAGGGGTATGTCGCTCTCTGTGACAGCAGACTTAATCGCCTCGCTCATGCCTGATGAGTTTAGGTTTCGCATGCCCTCCGCAAAGGCACCTACGCCAGGGAGAAGTAGGGCACTGGAATCTTGGATGTCGGCTGGATTATCTGAGATATAACATGCCGCGCCTACTTCTTCCATGGCGCGTTGTACGGAACTGAGATTGCCCATGCCATAATCGATGATCATTAGGCTCATGGATTGTCGTAATTGGTTTTCGTCAGGTTGCCTTTTTTATCTTTGAGAAGATTACCTTTGGCATCTTTCTTGAAGATTTTTTTATTGGTGAATTTGTCACAGATATGGGTGAATTCCTCAACATCCATATCGATTTTATCGAGAATCTTTTCCAGTGGTTTACCCATGTAGCTGGCAGGGAACTTGCCGTCGTGGCGTTTGACGAGATCGAGCCCCTGAGATCTGCTAATTCTGCCACGTCTGATGTGGAGTGATGCGATGTCCGATGCCCGGGCAAATCCAAATTTAAGGAACTTAAAGTAGTCGTGAATACCGTGTTGGTGGTTATCGAGGTTCTCGTAATTTACCACTGATCCTTCCGCTGTGTAGGGGAGGGTCTGGAACCCGTAGGCCTGGGCGAGTAGTGCATTCGAGTAGCCATCCCATGGGATGTAGTGGCCTAGGAAAAGGCCGGTTACACCTGATTTGGATAGGCTTTCGTCGGACGGATAAACGTAGGGGAGGATATTTTTTTTCTGAATGTCCTCCACTCCTATGAGGTCACTGACTCTGAGTCCTAACAGTCCTCCGAACTCCTCTAGCCACCTGCGGTCGAGTGTATTGCTTTTGACATCCGCTGCGGGGCCGCCGTATTCGTTTTGTGAGTTTTCCCCCCACACGATGAGAGGGATGTTATACTGACAGGCGGCACGTACGGGAATAGTGAAGATCCCAACGTGTTCAGGCCATGCGATATCTCCTACCTGTGTGAGTCCGATTCGGTTGAGTTTGGCGCGAACGACGGGGTTTGGGGAGAATTCTAGGAGGTCAACGCCGAGACGTTTTATATTTTCGATATTGGCTCGTCCAATTTCCGCTAGGTCGCAGGTTGTGGCTGTGACGCAGAGTGGGTTCATGCCGAGTTCGAGCATTTGGATGACTTGGAATGTGCTGTCCTTGCCGCCACTCACGGGGATGACGCAATCCCAGTAGGATTCATCTGTTTTGCGGTAGCGGGCGAGGATTTCGTCGAGTTCTTTTCTGCGGGCATTCCAGTCTACTTCCTTGCGGTTAGCGTAGTTGGTGCAGGCATTGCAAACCCCATTTTCGCCAAAACTGAGGTCGGGTTTGGTGTCGGGTAAGAGGCATTTAGTGCAGTAGGTAATCATGACTTATGTATGTAGGGATGCGGGCGGGAAGAGGCTGCTGGAAGAGATCCATGATGTCAATTTTATTCGTGGTGGCACTTGAATGGACTAGGTTCGTAAAAATAGGCGAGGGGTTTCTGTTTGATGACGAGGCGGGGAGATCGGCCAAAAACAATGGAGTTGTCTGGGATGTTTTCATCCTTGATGTAGGCTCCCGCCGAAACAAATACGTTATTTCCAACCTGGCAGCGTCCGATGACCGAGGCTCCTGCAAAGAGGGTGACGTAGTTTCCCAATATCGGGTAGACGTCGTGGTTTCCTCCCACGGTGCATTGCTGGTTAAAGACGAAGTGGTTTCCGTAAGTGGCTCGTCCAAGAATGCTGCCGAGAGGATGATCCATAAAAAACACCTCAGAGAGTTTCGTATGGTAAAAAAGATCCAGTCCATTCATCATTCGATTTAAATAATAAATTTTATCCGCGAGTGTAGTCTTACCCAGAGCTGCGGCCTCGCAAGATAGAAAATAGAGAAAAGTGGTGTGTTGGCCTGAGTGGTAGGGATTAAAGATGGTGGCATTATGGTCGTTCGAGTAATATTTGTTGGATATTTCACGGAAGCAGGACGTTAGACGAACTAAGCTCGGGTCGAGGCATCGGGCAAGGTCTTCTTTTTCCTGAGATGTAATCAGGAAGTTATTGCTAATCTGTTGCGTGATGAGCTCTGAAAGAGTGGAGATCCCAGTTGTGATGTTCATCGATTTGAGGTGGAGCTATTTTGGATGGTCTTCTCGTAATTAGGGACGGTGCCCATCAGGTCGCGACCTTTGTGGTCGATGAGGAAGACAATTCGTTTTTTTTCCA
>CAYNNY010000080.1:11480-12746 GCA_964398555.1 uncultured Verrucomicrobiales bacterium | reverse complement strand
GTGGAAGGCAAACGCTCCCCCATCATCCGCAAAAAACGCGCTGACGCAGCTTAGGCAAACAAACAATTCAACCAAAAAGGCCACCTTGAAAGGTGGCCTTTTTGGTTTATAGAAGTGATCAGCTTACGACTTTTGCTCTTTCAGCACAGCCATCAACTCAGCGTTGGGATCTTTAAATTCGCTATCAAACCCCTTTGCATAATTAAAGAGACGCTTGTGCAGATACTCGTCAAAAGCTTCCTTTTGCTCGTCGTTGAGACGGAACCAGATCGTAACATTAAAAGCACGGGTTACTTTCTGCATCATTTTAAGAGTAAGACGCCGTCCTGAGCGGGCTTTCTGCACTTGCTTATGAGTCAACTGCTCAGTGGAAACCTCCACCATATCGTGATTGCCAATCCCCCACTCCTCCATCATTTGGTCAAGTGGCTGAATACCCAAATCTCTTTCTTCTCTCTCAGTGCTGCTCATGCAGGGAACATATCCGATTTTTAAAAATATGAAATGGTGAAATCGCAAATTTAAGACCATCACTTAATGCCATGTATTTAAGATTTGTAGTTGGGAATTTACAAATTGAAGCTTATGTTCAGCTCATGCCAACAAAGAAAGATATCCTCGACCTCTACTTTATCGACGCCCGTCACAAGCTGATCGACATCGCGGCATTCCTCGATCGAGTTGACCGACATGAAGGAGACGCCGACTTCAGAGCCGAGGCCATGGGTCAGGCCATTCAAGCAATGCTCAAGCCAGGCGAGCACTCCCGAGCCGAGGCCGTCTTGCTAGCACTATCGGATCACAGCTCATCCCCCATCGAACAAGCCCCCATGCAGGGCGCTCTGGGAGCGTTTGAGGAGTCAGGAGGCAGGGTGTCTGAATGCAATAGGTAATGATGATACCTGCTCTTAATTAACAAATTGATAAAACTCGGAATGATTCAAGATGTGTGCCACTTAACCTCCGCGAAGTCTGGGCAAAACGACGTTACGAAGCTCATTTTATCAGTAAGCTATCTGATTGTGATGGAGAAAATGCAGAAACGGCCACCGCCATAGACTTCGCCCGAGACTGCCGTTATGCTATATTACCTTGGATCAAGCTTACGTCCTCCTGAATAGAAACCGCCAAATCGGACGACTACTAGGTTCAATGCTCAACAACCCTTCCCGCTGGACTCTCAAACCCTGACACCCGACACCCTGACACCTGACACCCGAAAATGAAATACATCGAACCACACGCCCACATGGTCAGTCGCACGAC